>JASMCQ010000075.1 GCA_030753265.1 Dehalococcoidia bacterium | reverse complement strand
GATGGGTCTATCCGGTAGGGGCGAGTTGCCAATCGCCCCAAAAACGCCGGGACCCGCACGTACTGAGCTTGTCGAAGGACCGGGATCGGCCGAATCTGAAATCTTCGGATGGGCTCCAAGTATCTATCGCCCCGAGCGGTTCGGCAAGCTCGTGCGGTCCATGAACCTGTCGAATGACCGTCCGTTCTCAATCGTGCTCCTCGGTGAGGAGCCGACCTTCCTGAAAATGGCCGGTCCATTTTACCGGTCCATTTGGATGGGAGCGAGTGTAGCAGCGGCGCCCCCAGGCGTCAACAAACCGTGGCCGAGCCGGGGCCGGAAGGCAGTGCTCTCTGGACTCCCGCCCTGGGGCCGGTGAACCGGCTGCTCTTATTCGGGAGACACCGCCGGGTCGTCTCCTGGAGCTATGCTACACTTGGTCTACCCATTCGAGGGCATCCAGCGTATCGATTTAAGCGGAGTCGGAGGGCGAGAGATGACCACCGGAGTTAGACCCGAGGACAAGACCGTTGCCGCCAACGGCCTGAAGCTGCATTATCTGGACTGGGGGGCCGCCGGAAAACCAACCTTGCTGCTCCTCCACGGCCTCCGGGGCCACGCCCACTCCTGGGACGACGTGTCGGCCGCCCTGTGCCAAGACTTTCACGTCCTGGCCCTGGACCAGCGAGGCCGCGGCGAGAGCGATTGGGCGCCAGGTGGAGATTACTCCACCGACGCCTTCGTGGCCGACTTAACCGGGTTCTGTGACGCCCTGGCGCTGGACTCTTTCATCCTGGTGGGTCATTCCATGGGAGGCCGCAACGGGATGGCCTTCACCTCCCGCTACCCGGACCGGGTGAAAAAGCTTATCGTCGTGGATATCGGTCCCGTGATCGACCCCCGGGGCGCCAAGCGCATCACCCGGGAGATCACCGAGCTTCCCGAGGAGTTCGACTCTTTCGAGGCGGTCGTGGAGTACATGGGTCCGCAGGACCGTTTCGCGTCCGACGCCGTGCTGCTGCGGCGTCTGCGGTACTCGACCATGGAGCTGCCCAACGGCAAGGTCGGTTGGCGCTTTGACCTGGCAGTCCGGGAGCAGCGGCGGAACGGCACCAGCGCTCCATCCATCGACCTCTGGCCGGCGCTGCCCAAGATTGGCTGCCCCACGTTGATCGTCCGCGGCGGCGAGACGGACCTGCTGGGCGCCGATGTGGCCCGGCGGATGGTTGAAACGATCCCCGACGCCCGGCTGACGGAGGTCCCCCGGGCCGGGCACATGGTCTTCGAAGACAACCCCGACGGGTTCCTCACCGCAGTGCGCGGCTTCCTGAGCTAACCGCCCCGGCGCGGTCCTTAACGGATGCGGGTAGCCGGCGGTGATTGCGTCTCGTTGAGAAAAGGACTTATGGCGACACCCGAGAACCAGAGCCCTGGCGACCGCCCGGAGAGCGTCTCAATAGCCATCCGGGAGGTGCTCAGCGGCGGCCCTCCCGCTGACGGACGCGTTGGCGAGGGTATGCTGTTTCGCACCAACAAGGGCGACTTCCGGGGGATCCTGCATCCGGCCCCCGGGTCTCACCAGGCGGTGGTCTGGGTCTCCGGCGTCAGGGGTGGATTCGGTGGTCCGGGACCCGGCATTTACGCGCGGATGGCCGGTGTATTGCAGGGGCAAGGCATCACCTCCCTTCGTTTGGACTACCGCTATCCCGGCGACTTCCAAGAGTGCGTCCTGGACCTGCTGGTCGGCATATCCTTCTTGGGAAAGGATGGGCGTGGGCCGGTGGTGGTGGTGGGGCACTCGTTCGGAGGGGCCGTGGTCGTCGCCGCCGGGGCGGTCAGCTCCTCCGTCAAGGGAGTCGTCTGCTTGTCGCCCCAGACCCGCGGCACCGGCGCCGTTGCGCAGCTTTCTCCTCGACGCCTGCTGGTGGTCCACGGCAAGAGCGACACGCGTCTCCCGTACTCCTGCGCCCAGCAGATTTACGCCGCCGCCCTGGAGCCCAAGGAGCTTGTTCTCTACGATGGGGCCGAGCACCGGCTGGCGGAGTGCCGGGAGGAGCTGGAGAAGCTGCTGGAGGCGTGGATACCGGCGGCTTTGGCGGCGTGACGCTGCTTCCCGCTTCACCTGATTCGGGCTTGCCTCAATCTTGACCCTCGGTTATATTGGTCAACGGGTATCTCCGTTTTGGAGATATCCCCCTCCGGGGGTGTCAGTTGGCCGAGGAAGAGGGCAAGAAAGAGGGGGAAAAGCTAGAGTTCACGCCGGAAGGCGAGGCCCTGGGTTATATCTCCTTGGACCAGGCCCGGGTCTTGGTCTTGCGGTACGCCCGCGACAACACCGACTTCTACGGGCGTCGCTACGCCGACCGCGAGCTTGTCTGGGAGGAACTGAGCGCCGAGGAGAGCGAGGACTACTACCGGGTCCGGCTCTCCTATCGTCCGGCCCGGTGGTTCCGGGGCAAGCCCGGCGTGGAACTGTTCGTCATCGACAAGACCGGTCCCGTCGAACTGCGGCAG
Organism: Dehalococcoidia bacterium; assembly: GCA_030753265.1. The sequence continues at coordinate 19,397 of JASMCQ010000075.1, read as the reverse complement.
ATTCTCGGCGAGCCCAAACCCGCTTTAAAGTCGTTGGCCGTTCTGGCCGGAACGGCAGCCGTGGCCCTGGTGATGATGGGAATACTTCTCGCCGCCGGGGTGTTTTCATCGTCAACGGACGATATTGTCCGCGTGACGATGGAACCGGGTGCGCCGATCACGGTGGTGTCTTCCGATGGCAGCGTGACCATTGAGGCAGACGAGGGAACAGCGGCTGTTCCCACTGAACTGTCGTTTCGCGCGCTTTCCTCGTCCGAGATACCGGTAATGCCCCCGCGGTACAAAGCGACCCAGACGGCGTTCAACCTCACCATGGAGTCGGCCCTGCTGAAGCCAATCACCATCAGAGTGCGGTTGAGCGCGGCCGATGCAACGGCGGCCGGCGGCGTCGAATCCAACCTGGTTCTCCAGCATTACCAAGATGCCGGCCGCCGCTGGGAAGCCCTGCCCACCACGGTGGACTTCGACGCGTCCACCGCCCGGGCCCAGGTGGATAGCCTCAGCGTGTTCGCCCTGACCGTCAGGGAGCCCGAGCCCACTCCAGCGCCGGTGCTCACCCTGACTCCGGCGCCCACTGCATCGCCGACGGACCGGCCCAGCCCAACGGCAATAGCTGCCTCCACGCCGGTCCCGACGCCTACCGCGACGGTGGCTCCCGCGCCGACACCCACGCCCCCACCAACGCCGGTGCCCGCGCCGACGGCTGTTCCGGTCCCTACGCCCACGCCCACGCCCGCACCGGCACCAACAAATACGCCGGTGCCCGCGCCAACGGAGACGCCCACGCCACCCACCCCGACGCCAATACCAACACCACCGCCGACTTATCTGCTGGAGGCCACGGTCCAACCCGGGAGCTTGGGTAGAATCGGCCTGAACCCCTCCAGCGATGACGGACGCTACCCGGTCGGGAGACGGGTCCGGGTCACGGCCAGTTGTGAATACGGATTCGAAAGGTGGACCGGAGACCTGCCCGCCGGGGTCAACCCTTCATCGACCTCCATCATCGTAACCGTGGATCAGAAGCGGAACCTGATGGCGCACTGCGCCGAGCCCACCGGCTTTCCCTTGTCCATTAATGGCGAGACTCTCGATCCGGGCCAACTGATGCTGTTCGTGCTCAACGGAATGGTCCAGGTGAGCCAAGCGCCCGGCCCGGACGGGAAGCATGAGGTCGGGTCACGGGTGCTGCTCCAGGCAACGCCCAATCAGGCCTGCTTTGGGGTCACGTGGACAGGTGCTGATACCGTGGACAGAATGTTTGCCTGGGTAGAGATGCGGGAGGACCGGGCGGTGGAGGTAACCATCGAGCGCCCGGTCTATACCCTGACCGCCAGCGCAAGCCCCCTGGGCGGTGGAATCGCGACCGGAGGCGGGCAGTATCTATGTGGGACCCAGGCGACGTTGCAGGCCACGCCCAGTTCGGGCTGGTGGTTCACCGGGTGGTCTGAGAATTGCGGCGGAGATACGCCGTCCTGCACCCTGACCATGAACTCGGCCAAGAGTGCCATCGCCAACTTCCAGGTCATCGGGGCCACGCCGGTCCCCACCCCAAGGGCAATCCCGACTCCCACGCCGACGCCGACGCCGACGCCGACGGTTCCGCCGACAGTAGGGCCGACGCCTACCCACACCTCCACCCTGGCGCCTGGGATTACCCCAACAGTAACACCCACCCCCACTCCAACGCCCACGCCGACACCAGTACCACCAACGCCCACGCCTGCGCCGACAGCTACGCCGATACCTCCGCCTACGGGGGGCAAGATTGTCTTCGTGCGGCGAATAGACAGTAACAACTTGGAGATTTATGTGATGGATGCCGACGGCTCCAGCCAGACTCGCCTGACCACCAATGTGGCCACCGAAGGGGACCCTGCGTGGTCGTCAGATGGGAACAAGATCGCCTTTTCATCAGACCGAGACGGCAGCAAAAAGATCTACATCATGAATGCTGACGGGTCCGGGGTGGCCAGGTTGACGACTGACCCGGTTGAGGACCAAAACCCATCCTGGTCGCCTGACGGGAGTAAGATCACCTGGAATTCCCTGCGTGACGGCAACTGGGAAATATACGTTATGAATTCAGATGGCACTAGCCCTACCCGCCTAACCTTCAACTCAGCCCGCGATGCAAGCCCTGAGTGGTCTTCGGATGGGAATAAGATCGCTTTTCAATCAGAGAGAGACGGCAATTGGGAGATCTACGTCATGAATTCCGATGGTACTGGCCCGACTCGCCTAACCTCCAACTCAACCTCAGATGTGAGCCCTTCCTGGTCGCCGGACGGGACCAAGATCGCCTGGAGTTCCTCGCGTGACGGCAATTGGGAGATTTACGTTATGGACGCCGACGGCACCAGCCAGGAGCGCCTCACCAGCAACTCCATCGATGATTTCAGGCCCGACTGGTCGCCGGACGGGACCAAGCTGGCCTTCTACACTGAGAGGGATGGGAACTGGGAGATATACGCAATGGATGCTGACGGCTCCAATCAGACCAACCTGTCGAACAACCCAGCTTACGAAATCTTGCCTGACTGGGGCCCTTAGCGTTGGCCGAGCCGAGGCTTGTTGCCCCCTCAGCCTGGCCGCTTGCCCCGAAGCCCCAGGTCGTGTATGTTGAGGGCGATTCCCGGCCCAAGCCTGCAAGGACCAGGTGATTGACCATGGCTGAAGACGAAAACGTGTAGGATCAGGGACAACCCGAATCCCAACCCCCTGGGGGAGGGGACTTCATCTCGTTGGACCAGGCTCGCGCCGCCGCCCTGGCCCACGCCCGCGACAACCAGGATTTCTACGGACGCCGCTACCGCAAAAAGGAGCTGGCCTGGGAGGTGCTCTCCCAGGAGGAGCATGAGGACGGCTATCGCGTCCGCCTATCGTACCAGCCGGCCCGCGGCTTCCGGGGCCAGCCGGGGGTCGAAGAGTTCACCATCGAGAGGACTGGACCGGTCCAGTCCCGCCGGATCATCTCCGAGCCGGTGAAGAAGGGAGGGTTCTTGGGCTGTGGCCTGGTGGCCGTGGGGACCCTGCTCTTCATCGCCGTCCTGCTCGTAACCGCCCTGGCCTCCGCGTTGTAGCCCTGCGGCATACATCGCATTGCACGGCTGAAGACCTGCCTATCGCCCCCCTTTCGTAAAGGGGGGTTGGGGGGATTTCCACCACCCAAAGAAACGCCGACTCTTTCCACGATACACCGTCCAAAGGAGGCGCCGACCAATGCCGGACCTGGAAGTGCTGACCTACGGCTTCGGCCTCAATACCGACCAGGGCTCGTTTGGCTACTCAACCATTTCCCTGCTGAAGGTTGGGAACCGGAACATTGTCGTCGATACCGGGCCGGCATCCCGCCGGGGGTTGCTGTTCAAGGCGTTGCAGACCCGGAACCTCACGCCTGACGATATCGATACCGTCATCCTCACCCACCTGCATTGGGACCACTGTCAGAACACGGACCTGTTCCGCAACGCGCGAATCCTGGTCCATCCCACTGAGTTGGACTACGCCCGCAATCCGAACCGGGGCGACTTTGCCGTGGCCTGGTACGTTGCCGAAACGCTGGACAAGGCCAAGATCGATCTCGTTTCCGATGGCGACTCCATCGCCGAAGGCGTCTCGGTCATCGACACGCCGGGCCACACCAAGGGCCACATAAGCATCCTCGTCAGCGACGGCGATGAGGAAATCCTCCTGGCCGGCGACGCCTTGCCCGACAGCGGCACGGTCCTGCGCGGGCTTCCCTACAACGTCTTCTGGGACGTGGAGGACGCCAGGGCGAGCGTCGAAAAAATGGTCCACTCGTCTAAGGTCTTCTATCCCGGCCACGACCGCCCCTTCAGGCTCGAAGGGGAGGAGATCAACTACCTGCACGGCCCGTCCAACATCGAAGTCTACAACAGTACCGAGGGTTCGGGGATAGCCTCGTTGACCTTTACCGTCAGCGGCATCCGGCCCGTCAACATCGATATTGTGCAGAAGTGATAGACGCACTCGAAGGCCCGGACACCTGCCATGACTGACCGCATCGATGACCTGGTCGCCTCCTTGGACTCGCTGGTCCGGAGAGGACGGGGCCGGTGGACCCGGTCGGCCTGCGGGGTCACCCGCTCGGAGCGGGAGATCCCCGCGCTTCTCGACGGCGACGCCTATGTCCCCGCCACCAGCCGCGCCCGGGTGCTGCTGGTGTCCGGCCTGTCCGGCCGGCCCGACGACGTGGCCCAGGCGGTGCGGGCCCTGGGGGTTTTTGCCGCCGGCGGCCCCCAGTTGGCGAGCGAGATAGCCCTCAGCGCGGTACCCTGCGGCAACCCCGACGGGCTGGCGGCGGACGCGGGCCCCGGCAACGGCGCGGGCGGCGACCCCTCCACCGGGTACCCCCGGGAGGGTAATTATTTCCATGACCAGCAAAACCCTGAAACACGGCACCTCTGGCGTTGGGTAGGCTTCCAAGCCCCAGACCTGGTGCTCGAGTTACGATCCGGGAACCATACACGGTGGGAAGCGAACCAGAGCGCCGGCCTCATGGCGCCCGCCGTTGGCGCCATGCCGTTACGGGATGACGGCTCGTTGCTGGCCGCTCTGGGAACTGGAAATCCCAACGGCCTGGGCGCAATCCCCGGCCTACGCCTGACGGCTCCGGCCCATCATGTATCCGGCGAGTTGGGCCGCCTTTGGAGCCTTGTCACCCAGTTCCCGGACTGGGGACCTTCCCCGGCACGGCACGCCCTCGACTCCCGGCGCTCCCGGTCGAAGCTGCGGTTGGCCAGTATCCTCGACACGGCCTACGGCCGCCATCTGGACCCCGTCGTCTACACCCAGGGTGTCCCCATCAGCGGACGCCTTCGGTTGGCCCAGTTGGGCCCCACCGGCCCTGGCGTCGCTCTGGAGATAGCCTCGATGCTCGACGAGAGCAGGCTAGGAGCCAGTGATCCCTTCGGCGACCAGCCCAGGCCATCGAACCTGGCCGGGGTCCTCTGGGGAGCCGAACTGGCCGAGGCTACCGGAGACCGCCGCTGGTCCCAACTGATAGTGAACGTGGCGGACCGCTACCAGGCCGGAGACCCCGGCGCCGCGCCGCCTCCGTCGGACCCGGATTTCCGGACCGAAGATATGTTCATGAACGGGGCGATATTGGGCCGCGCCTTCGACATCACCGGCGACGAGAGGTACCTGGAGCTGCTGACCCGGTTCCTGGGAGACGGCGGCATCCAGCAGGAAAGCGGCCTGTTCTGGCATTGCCGGCCGGTACCCTTCTTCTGGGGCAGGGGCAACGGCTTCGCCGCCATGGGCCTGTCCGAAACCTTGACCCATTTGCCCGAAGAGCATCCCAGCCGGGCCGCGATCCTGTCGATGTACTTGAAGCAAATGGACGCGGTGCGCCGGTACCAACAGCCGTCTGGGATGTTCCCCCAGGTGCTGGATGTGCCCGGCTCCTACCAGGAGTTCACCGCCACCTGTATGTTTGGGTACGCCATGACCAGAGGCCTACGCCGGGGTTGGCTGGACGATTCCTTCCTGGAATCGGTGCGGCACGGATGGCAGGGTGTGACCGAGCGCATCGACGATGAGGGGAACGTGGTGGACGCCTGCACCAACACTGGGGTGCAGGGCAACCTCAGGGAGTACCTGGACCGCCCGGCGGTCTCCGGAATCGACGACCGCAGCGGCGGCATGGCCCTGTGGTTCGCGGTGGAACTGGAGCGGCTGGCCCGGCAATAACCGCCGCGGCCCGGTCCCGAGAACATCGAAGGGCTGGAAGCTGGTCGACCAGCCCTCTGCGCCGCGGCCATCCAGCGGGTCAGGCCCGGCCGGGAACTGCGCTCCGAAACCAAGAACGTTATCAACATGGGCGCCGGGTAAGTGGACAACCTGCTCCGGGGAGAGGCACTGGATATGGCTTTGGACAAAGTGTTGCAATTCAGCTACAACAGCGTCGCGCAAGAGATCGTCTGCGGCCCAGACTCCATCTCCGGCATGAATGCCTCGCTGGACCGGCTGGGGGTTTCCCGGCCCATGGTAGTCTGCGGCCCCAACATTCTGCGGGAGTCGAATGTGGTGCAGCGGGTGCAGGAGGCGCTGGGCGACCGGTGCGTGGGCCTGTTTTCCGCGATCGAGCCCCACTCGCCCATGGAGGTCGTCTACGAAGCCGGCGCCTTGGCCAAAGAGCTGCGGCCCGATGCCCTGGTGAGCGTCGGGGGCGGAAGCACCCACGATACGTGCAAAGGGATCGCCATTCTGCTGGCCGGGGGCCGTGACCTCCACGACTTCGAGATTCGCTTCAAGCCGCCGGACCATGTGTTCATCCCCGACCTGCCGTCTGGGAGGCCGCCCATCATCAGCGTGCCGACCACCATGGGGGGCGCGGAGCTTACCAGGGGAGGGGGCGGCCTGACCGACAAGGCCCTGGGCCGAAAGGTGCTGATGTCCGGGAAGGGAGCCGGGCACAAAGCCGTGATCGTCGACGGGAAGGCCCTGGCCACCACGCCGATGCCCATCCTCGTGTCCACCGCCATCGGCCAGCTCCGGATTGCCATCGAGAGCGTGTACTCCCGGACCCACCACCCCATCGCCGACGCCTTCGGCCTGCACGCCATCGAGGGCCTGGTGCGCCACCTGCCCGGCTGCCCGGAGAGAGACCTGGACGGCCTGCTGAACATCAAGACGGCGGCGTTGCTGGCCGCCCTGGCCGGGGCCGCCGGCCTGGGCTTGAACACCGCCATGGCCCATCAGACCGGCGCTCTGTACCGGGTGAACCATGGGGAGGCCAACGCCATCCTGCTGCCCCACACCATGCGCTACAACCTGGACGCCAGCGCGGACAGGCAGGCGTTGATCGCCAAGGCCATGGGGATCGACACCGGCGGTCTGAGCGACGAGGAGGCGGGTCTGGCGGCGGCCGATGCGGTGGACCGGCTGTGCCGGCAGCTGAATATCCCGGCCACCCTCCGGGAAGTTGGGGTGCCGGCAGAGGGGTTGGAACTGATCGCCGCCGCGACCCTCCACGACCGGGCGCTGGCCACCAACCCGAAGCCCATCGCCGACGCCGGGCCCATCATGTCGGTTTTGAGGTCCGCCTGGTAGCCGACACCCCTTCTGAACCATCGCCGGGCTCGAGGAAGAACCGGCAGCCGGGTCGTCCTTGAGCCCGGAGGGCTTCTTGAAGCTAGAGGAGCCCGGCCTTTCACACCCCCAGGGGGCCGGTGGAACCGGGAAGCCCTTGGTTGCCCTTGATTCGGGTGCTAACCCCTCCCGCCGGTGTATACTCGCTTCCACGTGATTCTTGACTTCACGGCTTGGCGGCCCGGAAAAGCAAGGACGAGGCCTTTCCGGGGAGGCCCGGCCTGAAGGGCGCGTTTCCCTTCAGAGTATTCTGGGACGGGTCCGAATATTCCGGACGGGCGCAGGGTAGGTACTTCAACATGGCGCAAGCAGCAGAAAGCGGGGTAGTATCCCGTGCCAGGGCCAGCGGCGGCCGAGACCGGGCCATGGCCGCCGGGGTCATCGGAGCCCATACCGTCGAGCACATCTACTCCCGGGGCTTCATTGTCCTGCTGCCCCACATCACCGCCACCTTGGGCCTCTCCCCCATCTTCGCCGGACTCATCGACGCCTCCCGCCAGATTTCCTCCGGCCTCATCGCCCTCTCCTCCGGCATCCTGGTAGACATGTATCACCACCGGCGGGGGCAGATGCTGGCCATTGCCATGCTCGTTATAGGCCTCGGGTACTTCCTGGCTTCCGTGGTGGGAAGCGCCTTCGCCCTGGTGGTGGTGGCCGTGATGTTGGGTTCAGCCGGCAGCGGCCTATGGCACCCGCCGGCCCTGGGGATGCTGGCCGAGCGCTTCCCGGAACGCAAAGGGCTGGTGGTATCTCTCCACCGCTCCACCGGCAGCCTGGGTGACTTCATCGGTCCCGTCATCGTGGGAGCGCTGCTGGTGACCATTTCCTGGCAGCTGATACTCCGGTACGGATTGGTCCTCATCCTGCCGCTGTTCCTGGCCATCGCCGTGTTCCTGCGCCGCACCGGAAGCCCAACGGCAGAGGGGGAGAATTTCTGGCGCCGCCTGACGGGCCAGTTCAGAATCGCTGGCCGATCTTTCAGCGGGACCGGGATGATTTCGGTGATGCTGGTTTCGGCGATCAGGGGTATGGGAGACCGGGCGTTGATTCTGTACCTGCCCTTCTACATGGAAGAGAACCTGGGCATGGGAGATGTTGCCGTGGGCTTTCACGTGGGCCTGTTGGCGGCAATGGGCATCGTCGCGGGCCCCATACTCGGGTTCGTGTCAGACCGGGCCGGGCGTAAGCCCTTGATTGTCGGCATCATGCTGGTGTCCACAATCTTGCCGATAACCATGGTGTGGCCCGGCAGTCAGCTGGGATTGACCGTATCGGTAGTGGTTTTCGGGATATTCTTCTTCTCGGTGAACTCGCTGACCCAGGTGATGGCCATCGACCTTACCGAGGGCCGTGGCCTTGAAGGGACCGCCATCGGCGTGATGTGGGGCAATAATGCCCTGTTTGGGGCGGCTTCCCCGGTCATCGCCGGAGGACTGGCCGAGATCTGGGGTTTTTCTGCCGCCTTCTATTATGCCGCCGCCTTGTTCTTTCTGGGCTTCCTGATTTCCCTGGCGATGCCTTCATTCAAACCCCGCCGGGCTTTCGGTGCGGGGCGGTAACGCGGGGCGAGAGGGTAGAGATCCACCCTTGCCGATCCTTCTCCCTATCATAGAGAGTGAAAGCGGTGAATTCCGCCAATTCGCCGCTTCGGCTGGCTCGAAGCGACATCCATCTATGTACCGTCCCATTTATCGTCCCGGCAACACCAAAGCGGCCTGGGGGCATCCGGCCCGAGCCGCCGCATAGGCCGCCGCCCCTGGCCGGGGGTGACGCCCTTGACACGTTCCTGTAACATAAACGCGACCTGCCACCGGGTAGCAGTGGGGTGATGGATGGCAGGAATCCTCTCATGAGGTACGGCAGTTGATGGCGCAACCTGAGTTGCATTTCGGAGCGAATATTGCCCTGGGCGTGGCGGATGTTGCCAAGCAGGCCAGATGGATGGAGGAGCTGGGCGGCTACGAGTACATCGCCGCCGGGGAGCACTTCATGCGGGGCAGTCCACCCCAACCCACCCACGCCAGCCTGCCGGTGATGGCGGTGGCCGCGGGCGCGACCGAAACCCTCCGGGTGCTATCCGCCGTCATCCTGGTCCCCTTTTACCATCCCACGGTGCTGGCCAGGGTGACCGCCAGCTTGGACATGGCCAGCGGCGGACGGCTCACCCTGGGCGTCGGCGTAGGGGGTGAGTACCCCGTGGAGTTCGAGGCCGCCGGGCTGAACGTAAAGCAGCGGGGCCGGCGGACCAACGAGTGCCTGGAGTTGCTGCGCCGCCTGTGGAAAGGCGAACAGGTAACCTTTGAAGGGCGCCACTTCAATCTCAAGGACGTGGCAATCAACCCGCCTCCGGTTCAGAAGCCCCATCCCCCCGTATGGGTTTCCGGGAGGCGGGACGTGGCCATGCTCCGGGCGGTACGCCACGGCGATGGCTGGTTTCCCTACTTCTACAGCCCGGAGCGGTACCGGGACAGCGTGGGGAAGATCATCGAGTATGCCCGCGTGGAGGGCCGGGACCTGTCCAATTTCCAGTGGGCTTGCTACCTTCACACCACGATCTACCCCACCCAGGAAGAGGCCATCGAAGTCGCCGCCGAGGAGATGGGGGGCCGTTACCAGCACGGCCGCGACTTCGCCGAAATAGTTCGTGACTATGCCGCCGCGGGGACCGTGACTCACTGTATCGACCGCATCCAGGAGTATATCGACGCCGGAGCCCGGTACATCATGTTCAGCATCTCCTGCCGCCAAGAGGACCGGGCCAGACACCTCGAGACTATCGCCAAGGAGATCATTCCTCACTTTCAAAAAGGCTCCGCCTAGGGGAAAATGGCTCCGCCCGGGTGCGGGGCGTCAAGGCTTTACGGTTTGTCATGCCGCCGGGCCCTCCCAGGGGGACCGGCGAGGCACCGGGATTGTCCAGGGCCCGAGACGGAGCCGGAACCAACCGGGCGGCCTTGGCCGCAAAACTGTCATTCCGAGGAGCGAAGCGACGAGGAATCTAGTGGGGGGTTCCTTGGTTGGAGCCAGGAACCGCCGCATCTGACCCCTCGTATCACTCGGGGTGACATTGTCCAGAGGGCTTTTGGGGCAAGGCCCAACCGGGCGGCCGTGGCTCGATGGTTTCTATGGCAGGTCGAAAACCAGGGGTTGCCCTCTCGCTATCGGGCCGGAGCAGGCCGGCGCAGCTTTGCTGCCGCCCTGCTCCTGGGAATTGGACTCGTCGGCCGACGAAAAGCCGTGTGTTTACGGCGGCGTATGGGGTATAATGGTAAACTGACTTGGTGGAACTTGTCGTTGCACCGGCCAATCTCCAGTAGCTGAACGGCCGGGAATGCTTCTCTCCCTTTGAGACCAGTGGAACATCGCGGGGCTGCACCGTGCGGGGAAGACTCGGGGCTGAGAAGGACAGGAGTGACAATGTCGAGGACAAAGAGGGTTGTGCTGATCCAGCCGGCCTCGGCCGGCGGGAATTTCGAGTATATTGCTATCCCTCGCCAGGGTATGTTGTTTCTTTCGGGCGCCTTGGCCCAATGGAACGGGCCGTTCCATTACGAGCGGGAGATTTGGTTTGAGGACCGCTCCGGCTTGCTGGACCCTGATAAAGACCTCGATGGCGTAGACATCCTGATGGTAACGGCGCTGATCAACGAGGCCCCTCGGGGTTATCAGCTCGCCCGGCAGGCCAAGCAGTTTCACCCCGAACTGATCACCATCGGGGGAGGACCCCAGATGGGGCCCCTCTCGGAGGAAGCCTTCGATTACGGCCACTTCGACGTGGTGGTCCAGCGGGAAGCCGAGGACATCGTCGGCCAGCTCTGCGACGTATTGGTGACCTACCGGGGCACCGAGCGGGACTTCTACCTGGAAAAGATTCCCGGCATCAGCTTCCGCCGCGATGGACATATAATCCAGACCCGCCGCAAGGGGCTGGTCTCTCCGGATTTCGTGGAGCTTCCCGATTTTCGCTCGATCAAGGACCTGACATCATCCAATCCCATGGCTGGCGGCGTGCTGGAGACCGTTCGGGGATGTACCGAGAATTGCACCTATTGCCAGGTGATCCAACAGTTCTTGGGGTACCGCCTGGTTTCCCGGGAAACGGAGATCAAGCGGCTACATCAATTGCGCCAGATGGCGGAAGACGGCCTGATTCACTCCTCGCGCAATGGGGTATTCCAGGTCTTCCTTTCCGATGACCTGCACCCGCCCCCCCTCCGGGCCGTCAAATTCCGCGATGAGAGGCTGGCCAGGCTCAAGGCATGGAAGGGCCACACCGATGGCATCTACCTGATTTGCCAGGCCCGGGCGGAGATCGGCCAGGACCCGGAACTGGCCCACGCGATGTACGACGCCAACATCAAGATGGTCTATGTCGGAGTGGAGACGGCCAACGCTGAAGCCTTGAAGCTGATTAACAAACGGCAAGATCCGAGCCAGGTGAATAAAGACCTGATCACAATGAACCAGATGGGGTTCGGGGTAGTGGCGATGACCATCATCGGCCTGCCGGGCGACACCAAAGAATCCATCATGGAGTTCGCCGATTGGGTGACCGGGATCAGCAAGTATCAGACCGCGAACTTCCTTACGCCACTGCCGGCCACGTCTAACTGGAATGACTTGCAGCCGCTGAGCGTGAACGGCGATATCCTTCAAGAGGGCGAAATGCGGCCCTACCAACTCTATACCGGCCGCCAACTGGTCCACTACGACGAGCGATGGACGATGCAGGAGAGCCGGGAGTTGTTCGACCAGTTCTCGGCCAAGCTGACCTCGGTGGACGACCTGTACCGCCGGGTGTTCCGGATGCTCCGGACCTACCGGCTTCGCCTGGCCACCACCAGCCGCGAATTGGGCGACACCATAACCGCCCGCATCACCGAGGCCACCGAGATCCTCCGCGGCTGGGGCGATCCTGTGTCCAACACCAGCAAGGAATTCAGCGAGAATCTCTCCCTGCGGGTGGGAGAACTGGCGGAGACGCTACGCGCCGTCTCCCAGCCGCTGGCCAACGCCCGTCGCGAAGTGGCGGAAACCGTTGGCGCCCGGGTCAATGAGCTGACCGACTCGCTGAAGATACTGTCGGACCCCCTCACCAGCGGGGGAAGCGAGCTGTCGGCTAACATCTCCAGGCGGATCACCGAGCTGACCGAGATGCTGGACCGGATGTTGCTGGACTCGCCAAAAAAGGGCACCGTCCGCGAGTGAGCCGCACCTTTCCTGCCCCGGACCCCGGACGCCGGTGGGGCCCGCCACCGCCGGTCGGGGCCGGACCGGGCTTCCCTTGTGTAACCGCGTCACCAACCCTGTATCTGGCTGATAATTCATATGCGCCATAACCACCGAGTTTTCATCACCGGCGTCGGCGTAGTAAGCCCCCTGGGGCTGGACGCCGCGTCCAGTTGGAACGCGCTAATCCGGGGCGAGTCCGGAGTCGACTACATTACGGCCTTCGATACCGAAGGCTTCGATACCCGCTTCGCCGGCGAGGTCAAAGGATTCGACCCCGAAAACCACCTGGACCGGAAAGCGGCCCGGCGTATGGACCGTTTCGCCCAGTTCGCCACGGCGGCCGCCCAAGAGGCCTGCCGGCACGCCCAGTTGGACCCGAAGGCCGACCCTTACCGGGTGGGCGTTATCATCGGGAGCGGGATCGGCGGGATCATCACCCTCTCGCAGCAGTTCGAGGTGCTGAGCCAGCGAGGCCCCGGGCGGGTCAGCCCCTTCCTCATCCCCATGATGCTGGCGGACATGGCCTCGGCCCAGGTCTCGATGATCACGGGGTCCATGGGGGCCAACTACTGTTTGGTCTCATCATGCTCCAGCGGGGCCGACGCCCTGGGACAGGGATGGGAAATGATCCGGCGGGGCCAAGAGGACGTGGTGCTGGCCGGGGGCGCCGAAGCCCCGATCATTCCCATCGCAGTCGCCGGATTCAACGCCTTGCGGGCCCTGTCTCGCTTCGCGGGTGACCCCAAAGCGGCCAGCCGGCCCTTCGACCTGCAGCGAGACGGTTTTGTCATGGGCGAAGGCGCCGCGGTCCTGGTGCTGGAAAGCCAGGAGAGCGCCCAACGGCGCGGTGTACCGCTTCTGGCGGAGGTGCGCGGCTACGCGGCTACCTCGGACGCCCACCACCTGACCGAACCGGGGCCCACCGGGAAGAGTGCCGCGAGGGCCATGCGTCTGGCGCTGGAAGCCGGCAGCATCGACCCGGCGCGGGTGGACTACCTCAACGCCCACGGTACGTCTACACCCCTCAACGACCATCATGAGACCGTGGCTATCAAGCTCGCCCTCGGAGAGGATGCCTACCGCGTTCCCATCAGTTCCACCAAATCCATGACCGGCCACTTGCTGGGCTCAGGCGGGGCGCTGGAGGCGGTCTTCTGTCTCCAGGCAATCCAACACGGCATGGTCCCGCCTACCATCAACCTCGAGAACCCCGACCCGGAGTGCGACCTGGACTATACGGCAAACGAAGCCCGCTCCGCCAAGGTTGACGTGGCGATGAGCAATTCGTTCGGATTCGGCGGTCATAACTCGGTCCTGGTCTTCGCCAACCCTGAACTAGACGATTGAGGTGCCGGCTCATGGGGGGAGGAGCCAAACGGTGGCGCCTGCCGTCTCTGGTGGAGGACCGGGATTTGCCCCGGGACCTGTCTCCGCCCTTGGCCAGGGTGCTGGTAAACCGGGGGATCGACACCGCCGAAAAGCTGCGCATTTTCCTTGAACCGCCCCAACGGCTCCCCTACGACCCCCTTCGCATAGCGGGCATGGACCGGGCGCTGCAACGGCTGTACCGGGCCATCAGCGGGGAAGAACGGGTGGGCGTCTTCGGCGACTTCGACGTTGACGGGGTGACCGGCGCGGCCATCGTGGCGGAGGGTCTGGAACCCCTGGGCGTCCCGGTCATACCCTACCTTCCTCACCGCACCGAAGAGGGCCACGGATTGTCCGTGGCCGCCATTGATCACCTGGCCGCCCAGGGAGTAAGCCTCATCATTACCGTCGATTGCGGCGTCACGGCGTGTGATGAGGTGGCCCACGCCAACCGGTTGGGGATCGACGTCATCATCACCGACCACCACCTCGCGCAATCCGGATTACCCGATGCCACCGCCATCATCGATCCCATGCTTCCGGGCGGCAACTACCCGTTCCAAGACCTTTGCGGCGCGGGCCTGGCCTTCAAGCTGGTCCAGGGGATCTATGAGTACCACGGGCAGCCCTGGGCCGGCCAACTGCTGGAGCTGGCCGCCCTGGGCACCATCGCCGACCAGGTGTCGATGGTGGACGAGAACCGGTACCTGGTACAGCAGGGCCTGGCGGGTCTGGCGAAGACCCAGCGGCCGGGCCTTCTGGCCCTGTACCGCCTCGCCGGTGTTGACACCACCTGGCTCGACGCCGAGACTCTGGCGTTCCAGGTCATCCCACGCCTCAACTCGGCGGGCCGGATGAGCCACGCTCTGGACAGTTACCGGCTGCTCACAACCACCTCTTCCGAGGAAGCCGGCGCCCTGGCCCAGAAGCTGGAAGGCCTGAACCAGGACCGGCGGGAGTTGACCGAGCGGGCGGTTGCCTTAGGCCGCGAGGAGGTCCGGAGCCAGCTGGCCTCCGGCGCGCTGCCGGCCATTCTGTTGGTCGCGAGCCAAGGCATTACCCGCGGGGTCGCGGGCCTGGTGGCGGGGAGATTAGCGGACACGTTCCACCGGCCGGCGGTGGCCATGGCCATGGAGGACGGCTATCTGGTGGGCAGCGGGCGAAGCATACCGGAGTTCGACCTTTTCGAGGCGTTGACCAGCTGCCAGGACCTGTTCGTACGCTTCGGTGGCCACTCCCAGGCAGCGGGCTTCACCCTGGCTACCGAGAAGTTGCCGGTGCTGCGAGAGAGGCTGACCGCCGCCGCCGATGCCACCCTGGATACCCGTGACCTGAGCCCCACCCTGAACATCGACGCCGAAGTCCAATTGGCCGAAATAACCGACGACCTCGTCCGTTGGCTTTCCATCCTGCAGCCGTTCGGCCCCTCCAACCGCCAGCCCGTGTTCTTGACCCGCCGGGCCCACGTGCTGGAGGCCCAGTACATGGGCAAGGAGGGGCAGCACCTGCGGTTCAAGCTGCGGGAGGGCAATGACGAGTGGCCCGCCGTGGCCTTCAACCAGGCTGAGCGATGGGTGTCCGGAACCCCCTACGTGGACCTGGTCTATTCCGTCACCATCGACCACTGGCGGGGCATGGAGAGGCTGACCCTGAGGGTGCAGGACTTCCGGCCGGTCGCGGGGTAGCGGGCGGTCCGCTCACGTCAACTGGAAGCCGGTCCCGGACGGGCTTCCGGCTCTCCCCCGCGCTACCAGCCTCTTGAGTTGTGCCAGTACTCAGCTTTGACTTCGAAAACAGCGTGCGCTGAGGCCTTCCCGCAAAGAAACCGGGATGACAAGTGGCGCCCGTTTTCGTCCTTCGTGGTCCGGTTCGAGTCCGGGGAAACACCGGCTCAAAAGCGGGAGCCGTTGCCGGCGGCTTCCCCGCCGTTGTCAACGCTATTGGCTCCGCTTTCCCGCGGCCCGCCCGCGCGAGACCCCCTCCCCAATCGTCTTTCCGGCGAAGGCCGGAATCCAGAGAGAGCTTTGCTGGATCCCGGCCTTCGCCGGGATGACAAGACGGGTATCAAGCCACTCGGGAGACACCTGGTGGACAATCGGCTAGTGGCTCGGATCTCCAGTGGCGAGCATGCGCGAGGCCCCCTCCCCGATCGTCCTTCCGGCGAAGGCCGGAATCCAGAAAGGGTCCGGCTAGATTCCGGCCTTCGCCGTGATGACGAAACGGGTATCCAGCCACTCGGTAGACACTCGGCTAGCTGCTGGGATTTCCCGTGGCGAGCTTGACCAGTTTGGCCCGGTATACCAGCAAGGGAATCGTGATCAGCATCACCGCGAGGGCCACAACCTGGGCCTCGTTCAGCGCCCCGAAGTACTCGTTGAACTCCACTCTGAGGAAGCTGATGAAGAACCTTCCGATGGAGTAGCAAGCCAGGTACAGGGTGAAGAACATGCCACGGGGCCGCAACCGGTTGCGCAAGGGCCAGAGAACCGCGAGCAACGCCAAGTCGAACAGCAATTCATAGGCCACCGCGGGGTGAGTCGGCGCCGTGCCGCAGGCCAAGAGGCCAGGGCTAGCGTCATGAGTGTAAACAATGCCCCACGGCAGATCCGTTTGGGTGGCGCAATGCTCACCGTTGATGACATCGCCGACCCGGCCGATGGCCTGGGCAAGAAGCAGAGCCGGAGCCGAGAGATCGGCCAGGTGGCCGACACCCGGCAGGGGCGCCCGGTTGGGGGAGCCCAGGAACCGGAAATACCGGCCCCACATGGAGAGGTACCAGGCGGAGTTGCGGATAATTATGTAAAGTGCGCCGCCGGCGAACCCCCCAAGAATGGCCCCATAGATGGTCACGCCACCCTGCCAGGCGTAAAACACACTCAGGGGGTCATCCTGGTATATCTCACCCCAGAAGTCGATGACGTGCAGCAGGCGAGCCCCAACGACGCCGCCGATGATGGCCCATACCGCAACTGAATAAATGGAATCGGCAACCATCCCCTGCCGCGAGCCCGCGCGGACCACCAGAAACACCGACACCGCCACCGCAACGAAGGTCATGAAGCCGTGCCAGGAGAGTACCAGGCTGCCGAAGTCGAAAATATTCGGACCCATTCCGATGGTGATGGTGGCAAGTCCGTTCATAGGCTAACTCGTTCCCATTGCCAGCCGCGGCTTATCTGGTTTCCACGCCAGCGAAGGATTCGGGAGACGTGGTGACAACAAGGTATACCTCTGCGCCGTAAGGTTGCAAGGCATTCGCCACCCGTTGGTAATCGAGTTCGCTGGAAGGCAGTCCGAAAAGTCCGGGGCCGGCGCCGGTAAGGCGGTAGCGGCCGAGGGCCAATTCATCCAACTGCCGGCGTACCCGGCCCAGGTCCGGGAAAACACGGGAGGCCACCTCGTCGAAAACATTGTAGAGCAGACCCGCCACGGACTCCCTCACGAAATGCCCGCCCAGGAGGATTTCCGTCATCCGGCGGGTAATGCCTCCATCGCTGTATTGGCCGGGAGTGAGGGCGGAATACACGCTGGCGGTCTTGTTGGGCACCGTGGATTTGGGGCAGACCAGGATCACCGCCACGGGAGGAAGCGGAGGCAAGGGCGTAACCTGTTCTCCCCGGCCCGTGACCAGCGCGGTGCCGCCGGACAGGAAAAAGGCAACGTCGGAGCCGATGGTCCCCGCCACTTGAGCCAGGTCTTCGATGGTCAAATCGAGGCCCCAGAGCTGGTTTAGCACCATCAGGGCCGTGGCGGCGTCGCTGCTTCCTCCGCCAAGCCCCATCGCCACGGGGATCCGCTTGTGAATGTAAATGTGGGCCCGGGGCTCGGTGTTTCCGCGCTCGGCAAGCGCCGCCGCGGCCCGCCAGACCAGATTGGTCTCGCCGTTCAGCGAGGCGTCGTCACACTCCACCGAAAGGGAAGATGCCGGTACGATCTCCAGCCGGTCGGCCAGGTCGATCGTCTGAAGAACGCTTCTGATCTCATGATAGCCGTCGTCGCGGCGGCCCAGCACCTCGAGGGTTAGATTCAGCTTGGCGAAGGCCGGGGCTTCCAATCTAACTCAGCGACGCCCAAGCGCGGTAGATAATCGCCCAGTCTTTCAGGGAAAGATTTGCCGGCCGCAGGCTTCCGTCCAGCTCCAGGTCCAGCAGCAGCTGGCCCACCACTTGGTTCGCCACTCCAAGCCCGTGGCCCAGAGAGTTCCGGAGCTGCTTCCGTGGCGCCGAGAACCCGGCTCGCACCAGCGCGAAGAATGCGTCCGGATCGGCCACGTCGACTGCGGGCTTGGCCCTCACCTCCAACCGCACCAGAGCCGAGGTTACCTTGGGCGGAGGCCGGAAGACCCGGGGAGGCACGGAGCACACGATCTTGGGCACCGCGTAAAACTGGGTGGCCACGGACAGCAGGCCCATTTTTCCGGGGCCCGCCGCCATCGAGCGGGCCACCTCTTGCTGCACCATTACGACCATCAGCCGGGGCTGGGGGTTCAACTCTAGGAACCGCCGGACGATGGGGTTGGCGGCGTAGTACGGCAGGTTGCCTACAACCTTGTAGATGGCGTCAGGGCCCACCAGTGAGCCGATGTCCACCTTGCGGGCGTCGGCCTCGACCACGGTAAGGTTCGGAGGGTCGCCGAGGCGGGCGGGCAGCGCGGCCGCCAACTGAGGGTCGAGTTCCAGAGCAATCACCCGGACCGCCCGGTCTACCAGGCGGCGGGTCAGGGCGCCCCGGCCGGGGCCTACTTCCACCACCGTGTCATCCCCGGTGATTTCCGCGGCGGCCAGAACGCGGCTGAGTATCCGGCTATCGGCGAGGAAGTGCTGTCCCAGGGCCTTGCGCGGTCCGGCGCGCACCTGCGCCGGAGCATCATCTGTTCCTCGGAGATGGCGGTGGACGGTTGCAAATTGGTTTGAGACCGCGCACCTCCCTTTGACGTCAACCACTGAGCGTGTCCCCGGCGGTGACTCCGGTCAGGCGCTCCCACGGCACCCGCAGGGTCCTGTTTACCGTTGCTTCCTTCCGGATCTGGCGGGGTTCACAGGCCTACGCCGCGCAGGACCCAACCCTCAACATCACCAACCTCGGATATAGGCCCATTGGCGGCGCCTAGGGGAGGAATTCAACCCCGCTATAGCGGATTGCGGGTGCAGGGCACCGCTGGCTCCCCGTCTAGCGCGGCCTCAATATCATGGTAGGCTAGCGGCCGGGTGCTGTCAAATGGCGGTCAGCTTTCAGCAATCAGCTTTCGGCTAACAGCGGTCAGCGGTCAGGGACCGGCAATGGGCTTGTTATGGCTGCCGAAAAAGACCGAGACGCAAATGAATCATCAAGAAGAGATTCGAAAATGATCAACATATCCGAGGCCGGCGCCCGCAGGCCAGGTAATGGAAGATCGTTTTATTCGAAAGCGAGATCAGGGAGCCGTTGTTTTTTGAACTTTTACTCGAAAAATGAAGTTGTGAATCATCGAGGGAATGCAGAAGTCGGTGGTACTGACGGTAAGTGCCACGGCAACCAGTAGGCCTCCAAGCACGTATCCGGCCGCGGTAAGGTCGGCATTGAATAACAATACCGTGGCAATGAGCCATAATGTAGCCATCACGCAGGTGAATTTGAGCTGCCTGGAGCGACGGGGCAGCTTGGGTTTCTTTAGCGCGCCCCGCAATACGTGGTTATAG
>JASMCQ010000074.1 GCA_030753265.1 Dehalococcoidia bacterium | reverse complement strand
GGGAGTTTCCGGCCCTCAATATCAACGGCACTAGTACTCAGTCAACTTAATGCTGATAGTTGTCATTCAGAGCGAAGAATCTCGTTGTTACGCTGAGATTCTTCGTCGCTGCGCTCCTCTGAATGACATCCTGCCAAAACGAGGTTGACTGGCCACTAGATCCCCCTTGCCAGGTTTAGCAGCTTGTTCGAGGGCCGGCAAGTGAATGGTCTAACTAAATCCTCTACCGGTAGGGCACCGCCTCCGGGCCGATAGTCTCCCGGGCAATGATCAGCTTCATAATCTCGATGGTGCCATCGGCGGTCTCGGCCCCCATCACGTCGCGCAGACGCCGCTCGAAAGGGAGGTCTTTATTGTAGCCATAGTGACCGTGGAGCAGGAGACAGCCGTGGATAACCTGGAAGGCCGTCGATGTGCCAAACCATTTGGCCATGGCGGTTTCCTTGCCGCAAGGCTCCCCGCGGTCCTTTTTGGAGAGGGCTTGATAACACAGAAGCCGCGCCGCCTCCGTCCTGGTAATGAATTCCGCCAATTGAAACGAGACACCCTCGTACTTGGCCAGCGGCCGCCCGAAGGTGGTCCGGCCCTTGACGTAGTTGATGGTCTCGTCGATACACTCTTGGGCGGCTCCCAGCGACTGAAGGGCCACGATGGCCCGGTTGTAGTCGAAGAAGCGCATCGCCTGGTAGAAGCCCTGGTTCTCCTCTCCCACCAGATTGTAGGCGGGGATCCGCACCTGGTCGAGGGTGACGCTCCCCCGCTGAACGAGCCTGCCTCCCGGCGAATCATAGACCTGGCGGCTCACCCCCGGCAGACCCATGGGCACCAGAAAGCAGCTGATTCCCCGAGCCCCGGGCTCCCCGGTCCGGGCGAACACCAGGCCCACGTCGGCGTTGCCGGCGTTGCTGATGGACGCTTTCTCCCCGGTGAGGACCCAGTCGTCGCCGTCCCGGACCGCGTGGGTCCGGATGTTGGCCGCGTCGGAGCCGCCGCCGGGCTCGGTCAGCGCGAAGAGCCCGATGCTCTCCAGAGAGGCTATGCGAGGCAGCCATTCCCGGCACAACTCCGGGCGGGCGAGGTTGAAGAACTCCCCGAATATCGCCGGCCTCGACGCGTTCTCGGCGAATCCGTAGTCGCCGCGGGCCGTCTCTTCAATGGCTATGCCCAGCATCACAAAGGAGGCCGGACTGCCGCCGTACTCTTGCGGGATGCGCAGGCCGGGGACGCCAAGCTCGGCATAAGCCCGCGACACCTCGGGCTCTACTCCCTGGCCTTCGTCCCACGCCTTGGCGCGCGGGCCCACTTCCTCGCGGGCGAACCGGCGCAAGGCCGCCTGAAAGGCTCGTTCTGACTCCCCAAGGTCGACCTGCATCCTACTCCCTCACCAAGACATTCGGCCTTGCCTCAAAAGTACCCTGGAACATGTCACCCCGTCGGAATCAGGCCCTCACCCCGGCCATTCCCGTCTGCTGGTGGGGCCCCACCTGGGCATGACTCCTCGGAATAAGGGTTTTAAGGCAAGGCCGTGACATTCCCAGAGTATTCTAGAGAGCGGTCCCGGCGATCCGCCGGGGTCACATCATGGTATAGCCGCCGCTGACGCTCCAGGTCTGCCCGGTGACGAAGTTGCACCGGTCCGAGGCCAGGAAGACCACCACGTTGGCGATGTCTTGGGCGACGCCCAGCCGCCGTAGCGGGTAGCGCCGGCTGGCGCTGTCGCGGCGTTCCTCCGTCCAGAAGTCCACCATGCCTCCGGCCCACATGCTGGTTGATCCCACGGCTTCGGGGCTCTCGGGGACGGTGAGTCCGGGGCAGACGACGTTCAAGGTTACACCGAACTTGCCCACTTCCCGAGCCAGGGACTTGCTGAGGGCCATGACGGCGGCCTTGGCTCCGGAGTACACCGCTTCATGGAACTCCCCCATGCGCCCGGCGTCGGACCCCAGGCTAACGATGCGGCCGTACCCACGCTCCACCATGTGGGGAAGCACGGCCCGTATGCACCGGAGGGAGCCCATATAGTTGAGGTCAACGATCTTATCGTGGAGATCGGGGGTCTGGTCCATGAAGGCGCCCATCTGGTCCCAGCCGACGCCGTTAACGAGAATGTGGACCTGGCCAAATCCCTTGACCACCTGGCTGATGGAGTCCTCGACCTGCTGCCGGCTGGTCACGTCGGTGGGGAATACCTCCACTCGCCCGGTCGCTCCCCCTTCCTTGACCTGGGTGGCCACCGCCTGGGCCGACGCTCCGTCAATGTCGAAGATGGCGACGTTGGCCCCCTCCTCCGCCATGGTCATCACTATGCTCCGGGCGATGTTGGACCCGCCCCCGGTTACTATGGCGGTCTTACCTTTTAGTGTCAGATCCATGTTCTCCCCCTGGCCCTTGTGGACTGATTATCTCCGCAAATCAACGGGGCGAGGGCCATTACCCAAAAATGGCGCTCACCAGAGGCCTTCGTGAGCCTGCCTAGGAATGAAACTGCGTTTTGGTTCTCGCAGCGACCCGGCGGGCCGGCCGGCAAAGCGAATCCTTAGTTGGCCTGAGTCCCGCCGTGCTCGGCGACGTAGGCCGGATAGGGGCGGGGCGTCCGAAACTCGGCAAACGCCGTCAGGCACTCCTGGCGTTCCTGGCTGGTGAGGAAATCGGGCGCGTGCTCCTGAAGCAGCTCCCCGTGGGGTCCGGTGAAGGCCCGGATCATGTCCATCATGGCGTTGAAGGAGCGTTTTCGGAGTTGGATGCAGGTGGGGCTCACCGCGAGGAGTTGCTCGCACCACCGGTCCACCTCGTCCTCCAGACCGTCCAGGGGCACCACCTTGTTGACCAGGCCCAACTGGAAGGCCTCCTGCGCGGTGTAGCGAGGAAGGAAGAAGTGCATCTCCTTAGCCCGCTTCATTCCCATGATCAGCGCCGACAGCGCCACGGTGTAACCGTGATGCGGGCTGCCCACCCGGGCCCCGTTGTGCCCGAAGATGGCGGTATCGGCCGCGATGGTGATGTCGCAGGTGTAGGCCAGGTGGTTGCCCCCGCCGATGGAATAGCCGGCCACCTGGGCGATGACCACCTTGGGGCACACCCGTACCAGCCGGTTCAAGTCCGGCTCCGAGCCCACCGAGTCCTGGAAGTTAGCTTCGGCTTCCCAGGTCACGTCGCCGCCGCTGCAGAAGTTGCCCCCGGCGCCGGTGACGATGATGGCGGCGATCGTGTTGTCGCTTTCCGCGTCCTTGAAGGCCTGGGTGAACTCAGAGATAGTCTGGCCATTGAAGGCGTTGATTACGATGGGCCGGTCGATGGTAACGCGGGCTATGCCCCCGCCCAACTCGACGTGCTGCTTCTTCTCATAATGAATGTGCTCGAATGCTCGAAATGCCTCGGGCTTTTCCCACGCCGTCCATCCCATGGGACCCTCCTTACTGAATAACTGTGTCCAGACCGCACGACCTGGAATGAGCCGGCGTTCGGCAGACTCGGGACGAAGGGAAAGAGAGTTACTCCACCGTTCGTGGGGAGCTTGTCGAACCCCGTTTTGAGACAGACTCTAGAAGGTGCCGATGACCTTCTGGGTTTTTCGTAGCTCCTGGAGGAGGGAGGCCATGTCCGGGCGCTCCAACTCCCCGGGAAGCTTCTCCTCGGCGTTGAGCAGCTTCGACCAGAGGGGATCGGCCATGAGGCGAACCCCTGCGTCTTTGGCCGCCGGCAGGAGCTGTAGAGGCTTCGTCCAGCGCATGCGTTTGTCCCCAGTGCTGGCCAGGGGATACCCCATCTCCGTGGCGGTCCGGGAAACCAGTATGCGAGTGTCCCAGTCCACGAGCAGCGGCGCCCAGTTGAAGGGCTTCCCCGACAGCGCCGCGATGGCTTCTCCTGTGAACAAGATGCCCGTTTCAGCGCCCGCCTTCTGCGCCTCCATGGCCATCACCACCGTGCTCAGCAGGGCGTCCTCTCGGGCGTCGCGTAAGATGAATAGTAATTCCACTTTGCTTCACCCCCGGCCTATTATCCACGCTTCCTTGGCGAAGTCAACCGCGGCGAAGTCAACCGCGTTTGGCCTGTCTCCACCGGTCCGGTCCTATGGCTGGCCGTTGGCGTAGAACCAGAAGGTATACGAGTGGCAGGGGACCACCCCAGACGTTATGGTAGAGTCGGGGTTAGCCCCGCCGCGACCGGCCACTGGAACCGGCGTGGATACCCAGGCTTGCGAGACACCCGGGTCCCGGCACTTCGACTCCGGGGGTTGCTGGACAGGGCTGCTCCGCCAGCGCGCCTGGGTGGGTACCTGGAGCATGAAGGAGGCCCAGCATGGCTACGATCATCGGGATGGGCGATTACGTCTACGAGTATCACGGCGATTGGGCGCGGCTCCCTCCGGGGCAGACGTTCCAGTTCCCCAGCGCGCTGGCGGTGGACTCCCAGGACAGGGTCTACCTGTTCCAGCGCGCCGGCCCCCCTGTGCTGGTCTTCGACCGAGACGGCTATTTCCTGGACGCGTGGCCCAGGCGTCCGGGCGAGTTGGAAGATTCCCACCACATCTACATCGGCCCCGACGACGGCGTCTATCTCGCCGACCGAGACTCCCACCAGGTGTTGAAATACACCACCGGCGGCGAACTGGTGATGGCCCTGGGGACCAGGTACCGGGCCTCACTTCAGGCACCTTTCAACCATCCAACCGATGTGGCGGTGTCCCCGACCGGCGATATCTACGTGTCCGACGGGTACGCCAACTCTAGCGTCCACCGGTTTAGCGCCAGCGGCAAGTACCTCTCCTCTTTCGGGAGTCCGGGCAGCGGTCCGGGGCAGTTCCGGGTCCCCCACAGCGTTCGGGTCTCGAACGACGGGCGGGTATTCGTGTGCGACCGGGAGAACCACCGGGTGCAGGTGTTTACAGGGGACGGAGAGTATATCAGCCAGTGGACCGATTTCAAGGCCCCGATGGGGATACACATCGATGCCAACCAGGTTGCATACGTAACCGATCAGGTCCCCCGTCTGAGCATTCTGAACCTAGATGGGGAATCCTAGCTCGGGGGCGGACCCTGGGACACGCGCACAACGTGTACACGGACTCCCGGGGGGACGTGTATGGAGCAGATGTGTTCAGACCGGGCATTCAGAAATACGTCAAGATTGAATGAAGCGCTAGGCTCTCGAGCGCCGCCCGCGAAAGGACACCAACTCCGGCGCCGTCGCCTCAAAAAACTCCCGCCTGGTGGAATCTCCATACCCTCCCACCGTGGCGAGCACGAAGCCAGGAGACCCCATTCCGGCCCGGACTATCCATTTGGTGAAATCACTGATGTCTTCGCGCCCCAGGAAATCTCCCACCGGCATCCACAGGCACTCCTGCAGTTCTTCGCTCTGCATCGTTATAGTCTCGCTAACGGGCCTCAGACGGCACACGAAGTAGATGTCCGATTTTCCGTACCGGTAACCGTGCCAGTGGCGAAAGCACACTATCGACTCGAAACGTGTCTCGACCCCGGTCTCCTCCAGGACCTCCCGGACCACCGCGTCCTCCAGGTGCTCCCCCGCGCCGAGAGCGCCTCCGGGCAGTTTCGGCATGGGGGGCCGGCCACCAAAGCCAACCCTCTCGCGCACCACCAGCAGTTCCTCCCGGTCGTTGATCACCACGCCACCGGCGCCGATGTAATGCGATGCGTAGGGCGGGATGTGAGCGTCCTCCACCAGCCGGAGGGTCAGCATCAGGTAGTCCTCCCCGGAGTGGTGGTACGAGAACCCGGCTTCCACCGCCACGGGCACCAACGCCGCTCGGGCGATCGGCACCTCCAGCCACACCGCCAGGCGGCCAGCCGAGCGCCACGAACCCAACGAGGAGCTGAGCCGGTTCCGGAACTCTCCCGGATCATCGGGCAGGACCTCCGGTTGAACGACGATTCCGCCGAAAGGATTGGTTTTAGACTCAATAAGCTCGACCATGGCTACCTCATAGTTGTGGCAGTGGAATCCCACCGGCCCGAACGGCCGGACCCGGCCGGGGCGGAGACGAGTATAGCACAGCGAGTATTTCAAGCCCGGCCCTTCGTCTGCCGGGGGGGCTGGCATCGGCGGGCCCTCACCCAGCCCAGGCTGCGCCAGAGCATCCCTCTCCCAATGGGAGAGGGAACGAGGGTGAGGGTCCGGCCTAAAGCCAAGCGTCGATTGAAAAACCGGGAGTGCTATGCTAACGTTAGCCTTCAGCGCCCTGCCACTCAGCGGTGGCGGCTCCCGCTGGAACACCCACTATCGCCGAGGGCCAAAGGGGATCACGCCACGTCGGATATCGAACCCGCCACGGGAAGCCCGGTGTCTAGCTTCCGTTTCTCGCCCAACCCCAACTTGGCCCACCAGATCGACTGGCAGCCGTGGGGCGATGCCGCTTTCGCCAAGGCCCAGGAAGAAGACAAGCCGGTGCTGCTCGCCATCTCCGCGGTGTGGTGCTTCTGGTGCCACGTCATGGATGAGACCTCTTACTCCGACCCCGATGTGGCGCGGTTCATCGGCGAGCACTTCGTGGCGATCCGGGTCGACAGCGACCACCGTCCGGACATCAATGCCCGCTACAACGTGGGCGGCTGGCCCTCAACCGCCTTCTTGACCGGCCACGGCGGCCTGATCGGAGCGGCTACCTACCTGCCACCGGACCAATTCCTGGCGATGCTCGCCGAGCTGCAGCAGGCCTACCAGGAACAGAAACCCCAACTCTACGAGCAGGCGCGGGAGCTGCTCCGCCAGCGGAAAGCGCAGGCCGGCCGGGTGATGGCCGGACCCGAAATCGTGGAGTCGCTGGTGGACCGGGCGGCCCGAAGCGTGGCCGGCGCCTACGACGCCACCCACGGCGGCTTCGGGGATGAACCCAAATTCCCCAACGCGCCGGTCCTCGGCTTCCTGGTCCACCTGGCCCGCACCACCGGCGAGGACTTCTACCGCGCCATGCTTCGAAAGACCCTCGACGGTATGGCCGCGGGCGGTATCTTCGACCGGGAGGAGGGCGGCTTCTTCCGCCACTGCGGCAAGGCGGACTGGTCGGAGCCCCAATGGGAGAAACTGCTGGAGGAGAACGTTGACCTGGCCCGGGTCTACCTTGATGCCTGGCCGCTGCTGGATTGCGAGGAGTATCGCCAGGTTGCCGCCAGCACCATCGATTACGTCGTGGGCCAACTGCTCGACGGCGGAGTGCCCGGGTTCCTCGGCAGCCAGGGCGCCCACTCTGAGTATTTCGGGCTCTCGCCGGCCCTGCGCCGCGAGCAAACCACCCCCTCATTAGACCCGTCTTGCTACGCCGGCGGTAACGCCCGGGCGGTGACCTTGCTGCTGGACGCCTCGTGGAAGCTGGGGCGTCCCGACCTGGAGCGCACGGCCCTCGACGTTCTGGCCACGTTGGACGCCATGGCCCAGGCCGGACGGTTGAGCCACGTGTACACCCAGGCCGGGCCCGGCGATGCGCCGGCGTTCCTGACCGACTGGGTTCACCTCCTCAACGCCCTGATGTCCGCCCACCAGCATACCGCCCAGACGGGCTACCTGGAGCGGGCCAAGGAAGTGGCCCTGGTTCTGGTGGAGCGATTTTTCGACGAAGGCAACGGGGGGTTCTTCGATATTGAAGAAGACACTGCCGCGGTGGGATACTTGCAGGTACGGGAGAAGCCGCTGGCGGAGAACCTGGCGGCGGTCATGGGCCTGCTGAAGCTCTACCGGAGCACCAGAAGCGACGACTACCGGAAACTGGCTGAGGCAACCCTGAGCGCCTATGTCGACGCCTACCGCGACTACGGGGAGTTTGCCGCCGCCTACGGCCTGGCCGTGGACCTCTGGCGAAGCTCGCCGGTGGAGATTACCATCGAGGGCCGGCCCGGCGAAGCCGGCACCCTGGCGATGCTGCGGGCCGCTGCTCGGGTCCCCTACCCGCACCTGGACATCAGGCTGGAGACGATTGACGACACGGACCAAGCAACCAGGGCCCTCATTTGTCTGGATACGGTCTGCCTGCCCCCGGTCAGCGACCCCGACGCGCTGGCGGATACGGTCCGGAACATGGCCCAGGCCCAGGACAGCCCCTTCGAGAACATCTTCACCCAGCTACCAGGCCTCTGAGGACGCCCCTCTCGACCTCGGCCTTCGGCGGCCGAGATGAGACGATCCAAATCGAGCCGACCATTCAGACGTACCAGCACGGAAACGTTTATCATGCCGGGTAGCCCGGCGCCGGCGAAGTCAACCACCACGGCTGGATACCAAGCTCGCCGGGTAAAGTAGGAGAAGAAGCACGTGTTAAGGAGCGCGGATTGCGGCGCCCTTCGGATAGAAGACATCGACAGCCGTCCCACCCTGGCCGGATGGGTCAGGCGGAGGCGCGACCACGGGGGCATCATCTTCGTTGACCTGCGCGACCGGTCCGGCCTGGTGCAGGTGGTCTTCAACCCCGACCTGTTTCCAGAGGCCTACCAGGTTGCCGATCAGCTTCGAACGGAGTGGGTAATCCAGGTAAAGGGCCTGGTCCGGCGACGCCCGGCCGGCAGCGAGAACCCGGCCATGGACACGGGCGACATCGAAGTGGTGGCGGATGAAGCCACCGTTTTCAATCCGTCGCTCACGCCTCCCTTCTACATCACCGAGGACTCCGGGGCGGACGAAAGCCTGCGTCTCCGTTACCGGTATCTGGACCTGCGGCGCCCGCCCATGCTGCGGACGCTGACGTTGCGCCACCGGGTGACCAAGTATATCCGCGACTTCCTCGATGCCCGCGGCTTCCTGGAGATCGAGACGCCCATCCTGATCAAAAGCACCCCCGAGGGGGCCAGGGACTTTCTGGTCCCCAGCCGCTTTCAGCCGGGGAACTTCTACGCCCTGCCCCAGTCGCCGCAACAGCTCAAGCAGCTTTTGATGGTGGCCGGGGTGGAAAAATACTTCCAGATAGCCCGATGCTTCCGGGATGAAGACCTTCGTGCCGACCGCCAGCCGGAGTTCACCCAACTGGACCTGGAAATGAGCTTCGTCGAAGAAGAGGACATCCTCCGGCTGACTGAGGAGCTGTACACCGGCATGATGGAAACGGTAGCCCCCGAGAAGAAGCTGATCAAGCCTTTTCCCCGGCTCACCCACGAAGAGGCCCTGAGCAAATACGGCACGGATAAACCCGACTTGCGCTACGGGATGGAGATGGCCGAAGCCGGCGACCTGGCCTCCGAGACCGAGTTCCGCGTCTTCCTTTCGACCATCAAAGCGGGGGGAATAATCAAGGGGTTTGCCGTTCCCGGCCAGGCCGGCTACACCGGTAACAATCTCAAGGAGCTGGAGCAGGTGGCCAAGGACGCCGGCGCCGGGGGCTTGAGCCACATGCGGCTTCGGGGCACCGGCTCGTTGGACGAGTTGGGCGATGACGACATCCTGCTATCGCCGGGGCTACGGATGCCCGCCGAGTGGAGCCGCCGGATGGCCCTTCGCCTGGGGGCCAACCCCGGAGACCTGGTATTGCTGACGGCCGGCCCGGCTCGGGGCGTGAACGCCTGGCTGGCGGTCATGCGCGATCACCTGGCGAAAAGCCTCGGTCTAGCCGATCCAGAATCCCTGGCTTTCTGTTTCGTCACCCAGTTTCCCCTCTTCGAATGGGACCAGACCAACGGACGCTGGGACTCGTCCCATCACCCGTTCACCTCACCGGCGGAAGGCCAGGAGGAGTTGCTGTCGGGCGACGATTTGGGCGCCATCAAGTCAAAGGCCTACGACCTGGTCTGCAACGGATCGGAACTGGCCAGCGGCAGCATCAGGATCCACCACCGGGAGCTGCAGGAGAAGGTTTTCAACATACTGGGCTACAGCAAGGAAGAAACCAACAGCCGCTTCGGTCAGATTCTAGAGGCGTTCGAATACGGGGCGCCTCCCCACGGAGGCATTGCCCCAGGAATCGACCGGTTGGTGGCCATACTGGCCGGCGCCGGTTCAATCCGGGATGTGATCGCCTTCCCCAAGACCCAGAGCGGCTCCGACCTCCTGTTCGAATCCCCTGCCCCAGTCACGCCGGCCCAATTGGAGGAGCTGTCCCTGCGCCTCGCCGAATAGCTCGCCCCGGCAACATCGGGCTCTGCGGCCCCGCGGACGGCTAATAGGGAATCTCAGACGTGTGCCGTGATGTAGGGGCGGGTTTGATACCCGCCCTGCTCCGGATTCAAACCCCGATACGCAATTCCAGAACACCAATCCCGGCCCAGCACCAGAAAAGAGCAGGGCGGGCCAGCCGCGCCAATCCCCTTCCGCCGAAGAGTCCGCGAAACAGAAAAGAAGGGCCGATGCAGCTCCATATTCAGCGGAGCGGCACGGGCCCTTCTCTTGTTCCCCGAGGAAGGTGCCCCGGTACCCTATTCTCGAAGCAACACCCGAGAAATTCGGCTAGTCGCCGTCGCGAATGGCGAACCGTTCCATCAGATCGCCGATGCTCTGGCGGAACCCCGAGTACTCCAATTCGCCGTAGGGCAGCATGGCCGCGCCGGACCAGCCCTGGGAGCGCATGGCAAGCGCTTTCTCCTGAGCTATCTGCCTGACGTAATCCCAAGCCGTGTTGTCGAAGAAATCGACCACGGAGTCGGAGAATTCGCCCCGTGCGCTCAGTGAGAAGCCGACGCAGGACACCAAGGGCAAGCAGTAGATGCCCGTGACGGCGGTGTTGATGGGCACCGGCATCAAGGGCATCACGTGGGAGCCTCTGGCGTCGCCACCGATGTAGTGCGCCTTGGCGTAGGGGGAGACCAGCTCCTCCGGGGCGGGGAAGATGCCTTGGTTGCGCACCAAGGCCACCGGGTCGTCCTTGCCGGTATAGGTGCCGGCGATGTTGTGCATGCGGGTCGCTGAGATGGCGGCCGCGGTCTGCCCGGAATTGCGGGAGACGATGGAGTCGATGCCGAACCGCTCGTTGTCGCGCAGCAGTACGGCAATCCGGTAGTAGTCCTCGGGTGCGTTGAGGGAAATGATGCTGTCCCCATCGGTGTTGTCCATATCGATGATATTGAAGGTGAAGCCTTCACAGAGGCGGGGAAGCATCAAACCGCCGCAATACATCGGGTCCGCGAAGCCCAGGAACATGGGCAGGTTGTAGGCTCCGGGGCCACACTTGTCCGCCGCCAGCACCATGAAGGACTCGGCGGGCCGGACTTGGTTGGTCTTGACCGGGTCGTGATCGAATTCCACCTCGGCCACCGCCGGTCCCGCGCCTCGAATGTTGCCCGAAGGGGCGTCTACCAGCAGGTCCTGACCCGCGCCGTACAACCCGTACTGACTCGCAATGTCGGTGGCGTGCAGGAAGGTGTTCCAGGCAAATTGGTGAACGTCGGTGTTATTGGGACCGTTGGTGTGGGACGCAACAATACAGATGTCGTCGCCGGTGTGGCCGACGAAGGTATCAATCAAAAGTCCTCGTTTGACCGCGTCGGCGGCATCACCCCGTACGGCGTCCATCATCCGCTGCGACGGCTTGGTGTGGCCTCCGATCGATCCGACGTCGGCCTTCAAGATTGACAATGTGACCTTCATGTTTTCTCCTTGCTATGTCCGACAATATGGATTGGCGACGCACCTTTCGCGGGTGGGCTCCGGACAAAGGGGCAGGTTAAAGGCAGGTCAAAGTGCGGTGGCGGCAATACCGCTGGAAATCGAACGTAATTATTTTAGCACCATCACTTTACCTTGTCAAATATGCGTATCTATTACTGATAACGTTAATACTAACCTCTTCAACTACTCTAGCAGTCTATTCTGGCAGGTAATCCCTCGAATGTTATGTTAAATCCTGGCGGGGGCATCGCCATTGGCCGGAAGGCCGCCAGGCAAGGCCGGCGCCGGGGGCCGGGCGCGGCGCCATCCGCGCGCAAATCGGCTACCTCCGGCTGGGGAACCATTGTCGCCAGACCCTGGATAGGTGTATATTCAAGTATACTGAATCTCTTGGTATGAGCCTTGTTCGAGGGTCACCGGCGTTTAGTTTCGAGGCGCCGAGGACTTGGGGAAGCCGCCGTGGTTTCATTCTTACTATACCTGTCTCTGGCACTGGTGGTGCTCTGGACGGCCCGGGTGGCCCGGTCCAAAGGGCGGAGCCCCTGGGTATGGGCCGGAGCCGCGTGCTTGCTGCTACTTGTCTCGAACTTGGACCTGCTGGCTATACCTGACCTGCTGGGCATAGTCCCCATGGTTATCCTCATGCTTCATAAGAACCCGATGAGCCGGGCCAGGCCGGCGCCGCGTACCTGCCCGAAGTGCGAGGACCCCCAGACCCGGAGTCCCAAGTTCTGCACCAACTGCGGCTGGGAATTGGCCACGCCTTATCCCGAAGTTAGCGTCGCCGAAGCCGAGAAACCGGTGAGCCCCGCCGTTTTTGCGGAATCGGCGTCCCTGGAAGTCCCGGACCCGGCCGCGCCAACACCAAGCATTGAGGCCCAACCGGCAGCCGCGCCGATTTCGACCGACCAGGAAGCCTTGCCCCCGGACGAGCCGGCCGTCAAGGCGCCGGTCCCCTACGGAGTTCCCACCGCGAACAGCCTGACGGAGCGGGGAGTGCGGCTGTTCAATCAAGGCCGGACTCAGGAGTCCATAGACCAGTTCACCAAGGCCATCGCGCTGGACCCGAACTACACCCAGGCATGGGCCCGCCGGGCCGAGGCTTACGCCCGGCTGGGCCGGGGCAAGGAAGCAGCGGAAGACCGCCGCCAGTTGGACGCCCTGGACGCCAGGTCGTCGACCGGCTAGCGACCCTGCCGGCACTCCTCTCCACGGCCTTACCTCAAAAGTACTCCGGACAATGTCACCCCGAGTGAAGCGAGGGGCCTGGTGTGGTGGGTCCAGGCTCTTATGGGGGAACCCCGAACCAGGTTCCTCGTCGCTTCGCTCCTCGGAATGACAGTTTTGAGGCAAAGCCCTCTCCGCCAGGGAAACCAAACCGTTTCGTTTTCCGGCCGCCATCCACGCGGGCCGGCCCGATCCCCAGGTCACCCGCGGCGCTCTCCAGTCCTCTCCGGAGAGCGGGCTACGGGCTCGGCGCTCAGACCGCCATGATGTGGTAGCCGGCATCCACCGGTATCACCGAGCCCGTGATCCCGCTGGAAAGGTCGCTGCACAGAAACAACGCGGTCTTTGCCACCTCGTCGCTGCTGATGTTCCGCTTCATCGCAGCCTTGTCGGCGTGGGTCCGCCGCATATCCCTGAAGCCGCTGATCCCCCGGGCGGCCAGGGTCTCCAGGGGGCCGGCGGAGATGGCATTCAGGCGGATGTTCTGCTCGCCGAACTCGGCGGCCAACTGGCGGACCTCGTGCTCCAGCGCCGCTTTAGCCGTCCCCATCACGTTGTATCCGGGGTAGACCCTCTGAGAAGCCTGGAACGTCATGGTCACCACGCTGCCGCCATCCACCATGAGAGGGGCCGCGTATTTCACCATGGGAAGCAGGGAGTAGGCGCTGATCTCGAGGGCGACCCGAAACCCTTCGCGGCCGGTTTCGGAGAAGCGGCCTTCCAGGTCCTCCCGGTTGGCGAAGGCGATACTGTGGACCAGAAATGAGATATCGCCAAACGATTCCTTCACCCGGCGGAACACCTCGGCTATCTGATCGTCATCAGCAGCGTCACAGGGGAGGACCAGGGCCCCGTCCATCGATTCCGCCAGCCGGGATACGCGGTCCATCAGCCGGTCACCTTGATAAGTGAGGGCCAGCCGGGCGCCGGCCTGGCTCAAGATGTTCGCGATTGCCCAGGCGATACTCCGGTCGTTGGCCACGCCAAAGATGATGCCTTTCTTGCCTGACAAGTCTATCGGATACAACGGTCATAACCTCCATACTGGGCAAACCGGGCAAACCGGGCGAATCGGGCACTTCGCATCAGGAGAAGGCCGGAGCAACCTTGTCCAGGAAAATATCCAATTGCCGCTCCAGATCGAAGGAGGCGAATCGCACTATCACGGTTTGGGCCCCCGCCTCGATGTACTCGGCCATCCGAGCTTTGACTTTCTCCGGGTCTCCGAAGGGCCCCCACCGCCACCCCCAGATGTTGGCCCCATAGTAACCCATGAGGAATTTCTCGGACTCCGCCTCGGCTTTGGCGAGGTCGCTACCCATATTGACCGTCAGGTAGAAGACTGTTTCAAACCGCGCCATGTCCCGGCCCAGGCCATCCGCCATCCCGCGGACCCGCTCCAGCAATTGGGAATACTCCTCGGGGGTGTCCGATATCGAGATCAACCCGTCTCCCAGCTTCGCCGTCCGCGCCATCTGTCTGTCCTGACGCGCCCGCCAGTGGCACGCCAACAGGATGGGGATCCCGCCGGGCTGGACCGGCAGCGGCCCCAACGACACTTCATCCAGGTTGAAATGCTTGCCGGAGAAGGTCAGCGGCTTACCCGACCCCAATCCCTTTACGATCTGCACCACTTCCTCGAGCCGCCGGGCTCGTTGGGCCGGGACCACCCCGGCGTGCCCCCATTCTTGCTTTTGCTCCTCGTTGAAGGCGCCGCCGACGCTGGCGCCGAGCACCAGGCGCCCCCGGGAGATCAGGTCAACGGTAGCCATGGTCTGAGCCAGCAGGACCGGGTGGCGCAAACCCGCCAGCATGACCGCGGTTCCCAGCCGGACCTTCTTCGTCCTGGCCGCCACCGCCGCCAGGGCGGCCAGGGGCTCCAGCCGGGGCTTGGACGTTAGGCTGTCGCCCACCCACACCGAATCCAACCCGGCGGCTTCCACCCGCTCGGCCATCTCCATGACCTGGTCAGCGTTGGTTGGAGGGCGGTCTCCCAGCAGGAAGTCCCGGCTGGGCAACTGCACTCCGATTTTTACTTTGGGAGAGGACATGCCAACCTCCTTTTTGAATAAGAGCCATCTGATAACCGGCGCCGCGCTCCGGCGGGCTCACCGCGAGCGGGGAGAAGCCGTGGTCCCTCCGGCCTACAAGCTTGTCGAAGGGCCGGGGATCGCCTCCACCGAACGTCGGATCCGATACCCCGCCGGGACGCCTGCCCCGCTCCTCTTTCGCCTTCCCGTTGCCATCGGGGGACGTCCTATCCCGCCGGGGGCAATTTCGACCGCTTCGGCACCAGCCGATCCAGCAACCCCGGCTCCATGAGTTCATAGGTCTCCAGGTCGCTGGGGGTGTCCAGGTCAAAACCCAGGCCCGGACTGTAGCAGATGGCAACGGACACACCGAGCTTGGCGGCCTGGGACAGGTGCCTGATGAAGCTGAGAGGGCCCAACTCCGGCAGGAAGGGCGTACCGGCGGGGACCAGGATGGCGTTGGTCCCCTCGTCTCTTCGGGCGGGGGCAAGGCAGATGTTGTTCTGCCGCCGGGAGGCTTGAAGCACACTGTGCACGTCACTGGTTTTGAGGAACGGCAAATCCGCCGCCAGGTACATCGCCGAATGGCCCTGCTTGAAGGCCCGGTCGAAGGATTGAGCCAGAGTATCGTTGAGGTTGCGGCCCATATCCTCCAGCCATACACCGTCGGAGTTTCGGGTCAGGTTTCGCACCCGTTCGTCGCCTCCCACCACCCAGAACAAGCCCACTGCCGCACCTCGAACGGCGCTGATCACCCGGGCCAGCATGCCCAAGGCCAGGTCGGCCCGCTGCTCCCGGGTGAAACTGCGGTTCAGCCGGGTCTTGCTCTCTACCAAGGGCTTCATCGGGATGATGGCGATAACGCTCGGGGATTCTTCTATCTTCGGCTCATCCATCGGCTCAACCAGCTCTCAGCGCCAGAACACGCTCCGCCATTGCCACTTTATCCGCCTCATTGTTCATGATTATCGATGCGGTCACCGGCCCGATCCCCAGCTCCGCGATGGCCGGGCCAAGGTGGGCGTCCCGGTCATCGATCAAAAACAGGTCGCACAGCCCCCGGTACTGCCGGGCAACCCCCACGGAGGAGACCTCTTGGCCCAGCTCAGCCATGATCTTGGCGGCCGGGCCTCGGACCGCCGCGCCTCCGACGATGGGGCTGACCGCCACCCTGAGTCCCTTCGCGTTCTCCAGCCGCTCCCGTACGCCGGAAAGGGCCAGGACGGGCCCCAGGCTGAGGAAAGGGTTGGAGGGGCAAAGCACGATCAACCGGGCCTGCTCCAGGGCCGCCTCCAGAACGGGGGACGGCCGCGCCGATTCCGCTCCATCATACCTGATTTCGCGGACCCGTGGCTCGGCCCGCCGCCGGACGAAGTAGCTTTGCATGGGCAGCTCCCCTTCGTCGGTGCTCAGTACCGTCCGGACCGGGTCGTCGCTCATCGGTACCACCTGGTGGGCTATACCAAGATGCCGGCACAGGTCCGCCGTGGCCTCCGACAGGGTAGCGCCTCGGCGAAGGAGATCGGTACGCTGGATATGGGTCGCCAGGTCCTGGTCGCCCAGATTAAACCACGCGTCGGCCCCGTACTCGCGCAACATACCCAGGGTGTTGAAGGTATCCCCTTCCAGCCCCCAGCCGGTCTGGGGGTTGGCCAGGCCCGCCAGGGTGTACATCACCGTATCCAGGTCCGGGCATACGTGGAGCCCGTGGAAAATCTCGTCGTCCCCCGTGTTGACGCAGATAACCAGCCGGCCGGGGGGTACGACTCGGGCCAGGCCCAGCGCCAGCTTGGCGCCGCCCACTCCACCGGCCAGTGCCAGGATCGTGTCGTTCATCGGGCCGGCGATGTCCGAACCCGGTGGCAGCAGCACGACGGGTTCGACGCCCGGCACAGTCCCAGGGTTCGGCCGTTGAGCGGAAGACGCCGGGACAGTTCCACGGTCCCACCCGAAAGAGAAACCAAACTCCGGCTACCTAGCGGGTGCCGAGGCCCTGCCGGCCTCGACGCCGCCTTCCCGAGACTGTTTAGGGTGCTCGAAGCGGAAGGAACCCAGCTTGAGCAGCCGTTGGTAAGACCCGAATACCTCTTCCACGTTTTCGCCCACCAGGTCCAGGGGGTCCAGCTCCTGGTCGGCGTCGCCGTACACGCGCCGGACCCGGTAGGTGGTGTAGCGTTCGGCCGGAACGCGCCCGGCCTCGCGGATCATCTGCCGGAACTGGGACGGGCGCATCAACTGCCCGTGCTGGGCGCCGGCGGAGGTGGAGATGCTCTCGTTGATCAGGGTTCCGCCTAAGTCGTTCACACCGGCCGTCAGCAACAACTGGGACATGCGCGACCCTTCCTTCACCCAGGAGGCCTGGATGTTGGGGATCCAGTTGTTCAGCATGATCCGGGCCACGGCGTGGACCTTCACGACCTCCATGCCGGTGGGACCGGGCCTGATTCCGGCCACCAGTCCCTTCCAGGACATCGGGGCCTCGGAACTCACGAAGGAGAGGGGAACGAACTCGGTGATCCCGCCGGTGCGCTGCTGGATGTCTCGCAGCAAGCCGATATGCCGGGCGAGGTGCTCGCTGGTCTCCAGGTGCCCGAACATGACAGTGGAGGTGGTGGGTATGCCCAATTCATGGGCCGTGGTGATCACCTCGACCCATTGCTCCACCCGAATCCGGCCCGGCGATATCCGGTCGCGCAGCTCCTGGTCGAGGATTTCGGCGGAGGTGCCAGGCAGGCTGTCCACGCCGGCGGCCTTCAGCGACCGCAGGTACTCCCGGATATCGCAGCGGGAGCGGACCGCGCCGTAGAGCACCTCCTCGGGAGAGAAGCCGTGGATGTGAATATCCGGAAGCTCCCGCTTGATGGCCTCGCAGAGCCGGAGGTACAGGTCCCCTTCCATTTGGGGAGGGAGCCCGGCCTGGAGGCACAGCTCGGTGGCTCCGTAGTCCCACGCCTCCTTGGCCCGGCGGATAATCTCGTCCACCGGCAGGAAGTAGCCCTCCTCTTCCCGGAAGTCCCGGCTGAAGGCGCAAAAGCCACAACGTTTAATGCATACGTTGGTGAAGTTGATGTTGCGGTTGACCACGTAGGTCGCCACGTCCCCCACGGTGCGGCGGCGCAGCTCGTCGGCCACCATCACCGTGGCGGAGTACTCCAGGCCAGACGAATCCAAGAGGGTCACGGCATCCTCGGCGGAGATGTCTTTTCCCTCCAGGGCCTGGTCCAACACCCCGGCAACCCGAGGGTCCAGCAGGGAGACCAGAGACGCTAGATCGCCGGCTCTGGGCCTTTCCTCACTCAATCCCGGCATATCGCTGAATTCCACCTCGTACATATCCTTGGGCATCGGCCAGCGCCGCTACCTTGGGCAGCAGGCCGGCGGGTATGAACCCGTCCGGCTCCAGGACGTATTCCGGGTACACCGGAAGCCTGGGCCGCAACTCGAACCCCATGGACCGGGTCCGGTCCCGCAGATCGGCCATTCCGGGCCAGGGGGCCTCCGGATTCACGTAGTCCATGGTCAACGGCGAAACGCCGCCCCAGTCGTTGATCCCGGCATCCAGGAAGATCTGGTAGTCGCCGGCACTCAGGTTTGGCGGCACCTGGACGTTCATTTCCGGCCCCAGCACCAACCGGGCCATCGCCACCGACCAGAGAAGGTCCTCGGTGGCGGCGTCCGGTGCATCTCCCATCGGGGTATCGGGCTTGGCCCGGAAGTTCTGAACGATCACTTCCTGTATGTGGCCATGGGCCCGATGCAGCCTCCGGATAGCCAGCAAGGATTCGATACAGTCGTGGCGTGTTTCCCCTATGCCTATGAGGATACCCGTCGTAAAGGGAACGCGCAACTGGCCGGCGATTTCGAGGGTGCGCAGCCGCACCCTGGGCCGCTTGCTGGGGGCGAACTCGTGGGGCCCGCCACGGGCGAACAGACCGTTGCCCGTACTCTCCAGCATCAGTCCCATCGACGGGTTGTGGGTCTGCAAGGCCGCCATCTCCCGGCGGCTCATGGTCCCCGGATTGGCGTGGGGAAGGAGCGAAGTCTCTTCGACGACCAGCCGGCACACGTCGGCCAGGTAGTGCAGGGTGGTGGCGTAGCCCCGTTTCCGCAGCCAGTCACCAGCCTCGGGGTATCGTTGCTCGGGGCGCTCGCCCATGGTGAAAAGGGCCTCGGTGCACCCCAGCCTCTCTCCGGCCCGCGCCACCTCCAGCACCTCTTCAGGCGTGAGGTAGAGCTTGCCCAGAGCTGAGATTGGGTCCTGGCGGAAGGTGCAGTACCCGCAAAAGTCCCGGCACAAACGGGTCAGCGGGATGAACACCTTGGGCGAGAAAGTGACGGTCTTGCCCTTGCCCCGGTCCCGCATGCGGGCGGCGGCGGCGCACAGGTCACCCAGGCGGTCATCGCCCGTGGCGGCCAAGCTGCCGGCTTCCTCGTCGCCGAGGGCGTGGCCCTCCTCGGCTGCCGCCAGCAGGTCGTCCAGAGAAGGTAGCAAACCGATGTCTGAAAGGGACGCTTCCCTGGGTTTCAGAACTCTCAACTCCGCATCACTCTTCGAGGAGCCGGGAAAGGAAAATCAAATAGCTGCTTCGGTGTGCCCTGTCGCGGGCGGACAGGGTTATTTTAGTCCTTCGGCTGGTGGCTAGCAACTGGGGGTGGGGGGGAGGATTTGGGGGGGGAAATCCCCCCCGGCCCACCTTTTGGAATGGTAACTATGCTTTGATTGTAGTGGATTCTCTACAAATGATACTTCGAAACAATATCGGGAACAACGTAGTTTATCGTGTGGTAAAACTCCGCGACGCTTACACCGGCAGCAGGTCCTCGACTGCCGAAAGCTACGTCTGGGAAATAACCTAGATTGACGTCCGTATCTGGACCTGGGACGCGGCAAATTATTGTGTCCTTTTCAACGGGCCCGTTGTAGAAAAAGACTTCGTCATGTCCGACAGGGAAAGGAGGGTCAATCCCTCCCCCGATGCTCGCGGCGGCCACCAAAGTCACGTTCCTGTGCTTATCACCGTTGCAAATGTCTTCGAGGTACCAGAGGAATTGCCCACGGTGGGTATTCTTTGCAAAGCACGGCTGTTCAGACCGGATGAGTGCGACATGGGCAGCATACATGCCAGCAACCTTGTTACCGCTTCTCCTTCTCCATCCGTCCGGGGACTGGAAGATAGGGAAAGCGGTGGTTCTAGTTGCTTTGCCCCCATTAGCTTCCACAAGTCGGTTCGCAAGGATGTCAAGAGCAGACCGGAAGTTATAGACCATGTCTCCAACGATGACACCGCAGTCAGGGGGGATTGCCTTCGGCTCTTCAGTAACCCGAAAGATGTTCTGCCCTCTGTCCGAGTCGAACTCTCGGGTGATACGGTAGGGATTAACTTTGAAGAAAGACTTGACCATCTGGTCAAGGTCTTCGAAATGTTTCCTCGCCCGTGCAATTTTCAGATTAACGCCATCAAGGACATTCATCGTGTATATTCACTACATTAGCGACACGAAGACTCAGAAGACCTTCCAAAGGCCACGAAATCCCCGTACCCACACGGGAAAAATTCACCCCCCCCAACCCCCGTTTACGAAGGGGGGGGGCGACTGGAGGGTTTCTGCCCGCCGGTTCTCAGGGCGCATCGAAAAGGTTAACAGCCTTCTTCACCAGGGTGGGGCACCCCCCACCTCAGAACCCGGTTAGCCGGCCCTGGTCTTGGGGCTCGGGCCGGGCGTAGGTGCGGCCCAGGTATTCGTGGGCCAGGCGGGTGGCCACCCGGCCCCGCGGGGTGCGCTCCAGGAACCCAAGCTGCAACAGGTAGGGCTCCCAGACGTCCATGATGGTATCGGCGTCTTCGTTGATGGAAGCGGCCAGCGTTTCCAGACCGACCGGGCCGCCGTCGAATTTGTCGATTATGCTTTCCAACAGCCGGTGGTCGGACTGGTCCAGCCCCAGCTTGTCCACGTTCAACTGGTCCAGGGCGGCCCGGGCCACGGGCCCGGTCACCCGGTTGTCAGCCTTCACCAGGGCATAATCCCGGGTGCGCTTCAGCAGGCGGTTGGCGATACGCGGCGTGCCCCGGGAGCGGTAGGCAATCTCGTCGACGCCCTCCTGGTCGGCGTCCATCTCCAGGATTCGCGCCGACCGCTTCACGATCACCTTCATGTCATCCCGGTCGTAGTACTCCAGGCGAAACACCGACCCGAACCGGTCCCGCAGCGGCGCGCTGACCATGGAGAACCGGGTGGTCGCGCCGATGAGGGTGAAGGGGTTGATTCGCAGGTTGATGTTGCGGGCCGCCAGCCCCTTTCCCACCATCCACGACAGGAAGAAGTCCTCCATTGCTGAATACATGACTTCTTCCACTACCCGGTTGAGCCGGTGTACCTCGTCGATGAAGAGCACTTCGCCGGGCTGCAAGCTGGTCAAGATGGCGGCCATGTCGCCGGCCCGCTCAATCGCCGGCCCGGAGGTGACCCTGATGGCGCCTTCCATCTCGTTGGCGATGATGTGGGCCAGGGTGGTTTTGCCCAAGCCGGGCGGCCCGTAGATCATGACGTGGTCCAGGGGCTCGCCGCGAATCTTGGCCGCCTGGATGGCGATGCCGAGGTTGTCTTTGGTGTGGGCTTGCCCGACGAAGTCGTCCAGCCGTTTGGGCCGCAGCGACAGGTCCTGGTCCTCCGGCTGGGCATCCCCGGAGATTAGGCGTTCAGCCATGGGTCACCTCGACACAGCCCCGGTAGAAAACTCATCACGACGGCCCGGAAAACGCGCCGGAAGCACCCGCGACACCCGGCACAGACTAAACACGTTCGGCAGCCGGCCAAGCGAACCATCGCGGGTACCCTGGACCCGGCGTATCGCCGAACGCGTGACGAACTGGCGGGAGACCGGGGCCGCCTGGGACACAATTCTAGGTTGGCGCCCGGACAGCGTCAAGGAGGTCCCGTCATCTCCAATTCCAGCCAACCGGCAGCGGGAGCGGGTTTTTGAAGGGATGTCCGTGGGTCAGCCAGCGCCCTCAAGCCGGCGTAAGACAAGGCAGGCGTTCTGCCCCCCGAAGCCGAAGGCGTTGGATAGGGCCACCCGCACGTCCCGCTTCCTGGCTTTGTTGGGCACGTAGTCCAGGTCGCAGGCAGGGTCGGCAACTTCGTAGTTGATGGTGGGATGAATCCTCCCCTCGATGATGGCCTTGATGCAGGCCACCGCCTCCAGCGCCCCGGAGGCGCCCAGGGAGTGCCCGATCATGGACTTGGTGGAGCTGATGGGCACCTGGTAGGCGCGCTCGCCGAACACCCGCTTGATCGCCAGCGTTTCCACCGCGTCGTTCAGGGGGGTCGAGGTGCCGTGGGCGTTGATGTAGTCCACCCCATCCAGCGGCTCTCCGGCATCGGTCAGCGCCAGGCGCATCGCCTCGGCGGCGCTGATCCCGCTTTCTTCAGGTTGGACCAGGCGGGATGCATCAGACGTGCAGCCGAACCCGGCCAGCTCGGCCAGAATGGTGGCGCCGCGGCTCAAGGCATGCTCCAAGCTCTCCAGCACCAGGATGGCGCAGCCTTCGGAAGGCACGAAGCCGTCGCGCCCGGCATCGAAGGGCCGGCTGGCCTTCTCCGGGTCATCGTTGCGGGTGCTGAGGGCCCGCATCACGGAGAAGCCGGCCAGACCGAGCTGGCTGATGCCCCCTTCCGTGCCACCGGCCAGAACAACGTCGGCCCCGCCGCGGCGGATGACTTCCATGGCCTCGCCCATGGCCTGGTTGGAGGCGGCGCAGGCGGTGGTGGCCGTGGAGTTGTATCCCTGGGCGCCCACGTAGCGGCTCACGGCGGCCGCGGCCATGTTGGGCAGGACCATCGGAAAGAAGAAGGGCGACATCCGCATGCCGCCGCGGACCTCCAGAACGCGGCAGTTCTCCTCCAGGGTAGGAAAGCCCCCGTTCCCGTTGCCCAAGATTATCCCCACCCGGAAGGGATCTTCACGAGACATATCCAGCCGGGCCGATTCCACCGCCGTTAGCCCGGCGGCCACGGCCAACTGGGAGAACCGGGCCATCCGCCGGGCTTCCTTCGGGTTGATGTACTGTCCCGGATCAAAGTCCCGGACCTCACCGGCGATCCGGCAAGGGTATTCGGCCGGGTCGCACAGCGTCATCGGGC
Organism: Dehalococcoidia bacterium; assembly: GCA_030753265.1. The sequence continues at coordinate 18,783 of JASMCQ010000074.1, read as the reverse complement.
CGATGCCCGAATTGCCCGCCACCAGGTTTTTCCAAAAGGCGTCCGCCGTTCGGCCAAGCGGGGTGATGGCCCCGATCCCTGTTACGACGACTTTTGTGCGCTTCGATTCCAAACCTGCGTCTCCAAACCTACGTCTCCTGAACCCCGGAAATATTGATTAACCGTCTTGTATTCTAATGGCCCGCCAGGGTGTTTGTCCGTAACCGGCGCGTGGTTCTGCCCCTAAATCCCGCTTATGGGGCCTGTTGGTCCGCGGGCAGCAAGTCCGGGTACAGCTCCGGCTCGATGCCCAGCATCGCCTCCCGTACCTCCGCGGCCAGGAACAGGGAGCCGGTGGCCAGCACCAGGTCATCCGGGCCAGCGACCTCGAGAGCCTCAGCCAACGCCTGCTCCGGCGTCGAGACCGCCACGGCGGCCGTACCCAAGCCCTGAAACCGGGCGGCCACGGCGATCGGGGCCAGAGACCGGGGATGCCGGGACCCGGTGGCGAACACCACCGGCTTGGCCTCGGCCAATCGCCCGGCCATCTCGGCCACGCTCTTGTCCCGGGAGAAACCCACCACCAGCACCAGCCGCCGGTAGTTAAAATACCGTGGCAGGGATTCCAGCAGGGCGTCGGTTGAATACAGGTTGTGGGCGCCGTCGGCCACCACCAGGGGGGAGCGGGACAGCACCTCCATGCGGCAGGGCCAGACGGTGTTGGCGAATCCCCGGTGGATGGCGTCGGCTGGTATCGCGTGGCCCTGTTCCCGCAACACCTCCAGGGCAGCAACCGCCGTCGAGGCGTTTTCCATCTGGTAGCTGCCCAGGAGAGGGATTACAAGCTCGTACTCGTCCAGCCGTCCCCGGACCCGCAGGCTCTGGCCCTCGCTTCCGGCGGCGCCAGCCTCCCAGGTTACGTCGACGCCGACATGGACCGGCCGGGCCTTCATCCGCCGGCAGACCGCGTCGATCACCGGGAGCACCTCCCGAGGCTGAGGGGAGACCACCACGACGGCTCCCGGCTTGATAATCCCGGCCTTCTCGCCGGCGATTTCCGCCAGAGTGTCACCTAGAACTGCGGTGTGGTCGCGGCTGATGGAGGTTATCACGGCCACGTCGGGACTCACCACGTTGGTGGCGTCCAAGCGGCCTCCCAAACCTACCTCAATCGTTTGAAAATCAACGCCCCCCCGGGCGAAGCAGTGGAAGCCCATTCCGGTCATCATCTCGAACAGCGTGACCCGGCCCAGACCGGAGCGCTCGGACACCCACTCCAGATGCGGCCATACTTGTTCCACCAATCCGGCGAACTCGGACTTGGTTACCGGCCGGGTGTCCCGCCGGATTCGCTCGCGAAAGCTGTGCAGGTGGGGCGATGAATAGAAGCCGGTCCGGTATCCCGCGGCATGCAGGGCCGCGTCGCAGAAAGCCGCCGTGCTGCCCTTCCCCTTGGTGCCGGCAATGTGGACGGTCCGGGCCCGCCCCTGGGGGTCACCCAGCCGTTCCAGCAGGGCCTCCATCCGCCTCAGATCGTAGATGACCTTCTGGCGAGGGCCGGCCGGTGGGGTCCGCTCGTGGTCAACCAGGTTAAGCAGCCGGTCTATGGCTCCAGGGTAATCCAATGGGCACCCGAGTAACCGGACAGGCCGGACAATAAGATTAGTGGTCCCGGATATGGGAGGGCATCAAGCCTGTGATGATGTTGAGCCCGTCCCTGATGCCAACCGACCTGACATAGTCTATGTTACCTTCCAGCGGTTGCGGGGTAAAGCCAAAAGTCCCTTCAATGACACCCACGTCGGCGACACTTCGAATGGCGAGCATCCGGAGTTGGTCGGTGGTCACGGGCGGGCGCGCCAGCAGCCGCTGCATTAAAGCGGTGAAGGGATACATCGCCCAGACCGGAATGTTAAACCGCAGGCGCCGTTTGCCCAGGGTACGGGCCACGATGGCGACGATCTCATTGTAGGCGAGCTGTTGGGGGCCGCCCAGCTCGATGGTCTTGCCTTTCAGGTTTTCCCGGCCCACCGTGACGGCGATGCACCGGGCCACATCTTCAACGGCCACGGGCTGGAGCCGGTTTCTACCCGATCCCACCACCGGCACCAGAGGAAAGACCCTCACCAGCCCCGCCAGGGCGTTCAAGAATTCGTCGCCCTGGCCGAACATGACCGAGGGCTGGAGGATCGTGTAGGGCAGCCCGCTGTCCACCACCGCCTGTTCCCCCCGCCACTTGCTGTACAAATACGGATAGGAGGGATTGCTGGTGGCGCCGATGGTGCTCACGTAGATAAAGTGTTTGACCCCGGCGTCCTTCGCCGCCGCCAGCACGTTGACGACGCCCTGCCGGTTGATCCGGTCGTAGGTCCGCCCCTTCCGTTGGCGGATGGCGCCCACCAGGTGGACCACCGCCTCCACATCGTAGAACGCGGCGGCCACGGCTCCGGGGTCGAGGGCATCGCCGTAGTGGACATCCACCGACCGAGGCGGAAAGACACGCTCCCGCCCGGGGGTGTGCACCAGGCACCGGACCTCGTGGCGATGGATTTGCAACTCCGGCACCACCCGGCGTCCTAAAAAGCCCGTGGCCCCGGTAACCAGAACCAGCAAATCATGCCCTCCCTGGGCGCAAGATTTCGAGTGTCGAGAGCGTCCAACCGGCCGGCTCCAGTTTACGGCAACCTGGGCCCGCATCGCCTCGGCAAACAAGAATTAGCAGACTGCGCAACGGATGTCAAGGGAGGCCGTTGCATCGCGGAGACTTATCAACTGTTTTCGCACTTTTAACAGTTCTATACATATGGCTTCCGTCGCCCAACGCGCGCAAGATACGAAGCATCTCTAGGTAATAATGGAATGGCGGCAATATTCGCCCCGAGCCCCTTGCCAATCGAAGGAAGTGTTGGTAGAATATAGTTGAGTAAGGATCACGGTGCCTTACTTGACAGAGAGAATGTCGGTGAGGAGGTGGAAATGATTTCGCTGTTCGTGCTGAATCATTGTTGGGTCTTCCCTCGTCCCGTCCCTGCTGGTGGCGGGGATGAAGAAGGGCGGTCAATCCACCAGCAGGGATGCCGGGGTACGTAAGCCCCGCGCTATTGTAGAAATTGGTCAGATAACCCCGAATGCTGTACTCGGGTGACCTCTTCGGTTTCGTGACCGAAACAGCGGGGCTACGACACATAAATCAGGACCCGGCGGATATCCGGGTCCTGATTTTTTGCCTGGCTTCTTCCGGCCCAAAGATTCAAGGCCGCTCAACCGGGCCGGGTGAACCCTCGGCGGCGAGGGCTTCCCGGTACTCGCCGGGGGTATTCAAGTCCCACAGCACCTCCGGGGTTGCCATCTCCACGCGGCAGGTGGAGTCCTCATGGGCCCGCACGACGGCCTTGACTCCGAATGCCTCCTCACTGATCGACCGCAGCTCGGGCAACAGCGCCGGGTCCAACACGATTGGATGCCCCCCCTTCCCGCGATACGTGGGTATCGTGATGAGACCGCCCCCCGCGAAATGCCGGCGAATCAGCTCACGGATCGTATCGGGGCGCCGGGGCTGGTCCACGTTGAGGATGAGGATGGCGGCGAGGTCCTCCGGGCCCAGCGCGCCCATGCCCACCTTGATGGAGGTGGTCTTCCCTTGATGGTAGTCGGGGTTGACCGCCCAGGTGACCCCGGCAATGTCCCTGATTTCCGGTTCCAGCCGTTCGACTTGGTGGCCCAGGACCACAACAACCTGGCCGACGCCGGCCTCCCGCAGGGCCGAGACCTGGTGGACCAGCAGCGTGGTGCCCCGCCAGGGAAGCAGGGCCTTCAACCGTCCCATGCGACGAGACTCTCCCGCCGCCAGTAGTATCGCAGCGGTGTCAGCCATCAGCGGGCGAGACGCCTACGCTTCCATCACCCGCCGGCACCCGCTGGGCGATGGCGGCCGCCCGGTCGGTGTACCAATCGTCCATTCTCATCTGGCCCCCCGTCCCGCCTCGCCGGACCATGGTGATCTCCGACATGATGCTGACCGCTATCTCCTCAGGCGTCAGGGCGCCGATGTTCAAGCCGATTGGAGAGTGGACCTCTTTAATCCGCTCCACGGGCGTGCCCTGCCGGACCAGCCGCTGGTAGATCATCAGCGTCTTGCGCCGGCTGCCCAGCAGGCCAATGTACCGGGCCCGGGTGTCCAGGGCGGACTCAAGGGCCATGTCGTCGTAGCGATGCCCCCGGGTTGCCACCACCACGAAGCTGTTCACGTTGATGGAAAGGCTATCGGACATCTTGTCGTAAGGGACGACAATCACCTGCTCCGCATAGGGGAATCGCTCGGGGTTGGCGAACTCGGGGCGGTCGTCGACGATGAACACACGATAACCCAGCGTGTGGGCCAGGTCGGCCGTGGCTTTCCCCACGTGTCCGCCGCCCACCATCACCAGAGTGGGCGGCGTGGTAAAACCCTCGACGAACACCTCGGTGCCGGCGTCATCAATTATCGACTCGGCACTGCCCAGGTCGGCCATGCGCCGGGCGATTTCCCCAATCCTGGTGTCCAACTCGGAGCTGCCCAGGGTGCCGGTGGTCGAGCCGTCGATGCGGACCAGCAGCTTGGCTCCCCGGCTGGCCACTCCCGAGGGGAGTTGACCACCGTGGCCAGGCTTACCGGATTTCCGCCCGAGTACGCTCCCAAGATCTCGGAGCCGATGGTCAGGAAGTCCGACGGCTCCACCAGGAGCTCCAAATAGAAATACATGGTGCCGCCGCAGACCAGGCCATCCCGGGCCGCGACATCTTCATTCAAGAGATAGTCTTTGAACTCCGGCCCACCGCCCAGGCGCAGTATCTCCTTGGCGGCGAACCAGATGTCCCCCTCCACGCAGCCCCCACCCAGGGTGCCCTCACCGGTCCCGTCCGGCCGTACCAGCAGCATGGCGCCGGGCTTTTGGGGGGTCGAGCCCTTGGTCCTGACCACGGTAGCCAGCACGCAGGGCTGTCCCTCTTTCAGGAGATCAACGGCCCCTTGTATGACTTCTTTCATCGCTCCAACCCGCTGGGAGGACTGATTCTAAGCTCGGCCCGCGCTCTTTATCCCGATGCGCGACAAATCAGGCAAGCCTAGCCACTCCAGATTATCAAAAACGCCCTTGGCACGCAAACGGGCGGTGGCGGCAGCCAGCGTGAAACGCGATATATTGTATCTAATTATCCTTTGCATCCATGGCCTTATAGGATACAATGTTATGTCGTATGGCGAACGTACTTCTGACCTCCGCAGACCATCGTAACGCTCGCCGATACGTTGAGGTGTTGGAGCATCTGGGAGTCAATGTACGCCTGTTGCTCCCCGCGGAGGCAGGGTCGAAGCCGGTCGAGGTCCTTATGGAGGGTGTTGGCGGGCTGTTGCTGCCGGGTGGCCCCGATGTGGACCCGCGTCTGTACGGCGCCACACCGGACCCAGCCGCCGGCCTGGAAGTCTGCCGCCCTCTGGACGACCTGGACCTGCGGCTTCTGGGCTACGCCCTGGAGCAGGACATGCCCGTGCTGGCCATCTGCCGGGGGATGCAGGTGCTCAACGTGGCTTTCGGCGGCCGGCTGATCCAGGACTTGCCGGACCATCGCATGGAGCAGCGGGACGGGAAGTGGGTCCCCAGGAGGCACCAAATCTATTTGTCACCGGGCGCCAAGGCGGCGGCCGTCATCGGAGCCGCCGGTTTTTTTCGAGTCAACAGCCTCCATCATCAGGGACTACGCGAGGCTCAACGGTCTCCCCGGCTGATGGCCACGGCCTACGATGTGAACGACGGACTCGTCGAGGGATTGGAAAGCCCGGAGCATAGCTGGGTGATCGGGCTCCAGTGCCACCCCGAGCGCCAGGATGAGGTCCCGGGGCTTTTCGCCAACCTGTTCACGGCCTTCGGCGAACGGGCCGAGGATCATGCGGCGTCCCGAGGCGCCTGATCCAAGCAGGCCGGCAGCGGGGCCGCTGAGCGACAACGGCCGAGCCGTCAGGCTAGGGTGTAATTGCGGGAGTTGAATGCCGGTGACGCGAGTGCCCGAGCGCCCCGAAATCCAGGGCTTCGACCAACTCTGGTTCGAGATCGCGTGTTTGAAGACGCCCGTAGCCGCCGGCGCCCCAACCCGGCGCCCCAACGGAGAACCGGCCAATGGTCGCGGACCATCACTATTAAGGAGCAATGATCGATGGTAACCAGTACGCCTCCACCGCCCGCCGAGCAAAGCCCGATTGTCCGCATCGAAGAAGAGATGCGCACGTCCTACCTGAGCTACGCCATGAGCGTAATCGTGTCCCGTGCCCTGCCGGACGTGCGGGATGGCTTGAAGCCGGTGCAGCGGCGCATCCTCTTTGCCATGCGGGACATGGGCCTGCGGTCCAATACCTCCTTCAAGAAGGCCGCCCGTATCGTGGGCGAAGTGCTTGGCAAATACCATCCTCATGGCGACAGCTCGGTCTACGACGCCCTGGTCCGGATGGCTCAGCCGTTTTCACTGCGCTACCCCCTGGTCCACGGGCAGGGAAACTTCGGGAGCGTCGACGGCGACCCGCCGGCGGCCATGCGGTACACCGAGGCCCGCTTGACCCTCATCGCCGAGGAACTGCTGGCGGACATCGATCTCAACACCGTAGATTTTACGGCCAACTTCGACGATTCCCTGGAAGAGCCGACGGTCTTGCCCGCCCGCCTGCCCAACATGCTGGTCAACGGGGCTTCGGGCATCGCCGTGGGCATGGCCACCAACATACCCCCCCACAACCTTAGCGAGATCTGTGACGCCCTCATCTACATGATTGACCACCCCGACTGCGAGGCTGAGAAGCTCCTCCATTTCGTATCGGGCCCTGATTTCCCCACCGGCGCCATTATCCGGGGCCGCTCCGGCATCGTCGACAGCTACACCACGGGCCGGGGACGCATCGTGATGGAAGCCACCACCGAGATCGAGGAGGTCCGGGGTGGCCGGGAGCAGATCATCATCAGCGAGTTGCCCTATCAGGTGAACAAGGCCAACCTGGTGGAAAAGATAGCTCACCTGGTGCGGAGCAAGAAGGTCGAAGGGATTTCCGACATCCGGGACGAGTCGGACCGCCAGGGAATGCGGATCGTGATTGAACTGCGCCGGGACGCTCAAGCAAACGTGGTGCTGAACAACTTGTTCCGCCACACGGCATTGCGCACCTCGTTCAACACCATCATGCTGGCCCTGGTGGATGGCCAGCCCCAGGTGATGTCGCTGCGGCGGGCCCTGGCCCTGTTCATTCAGCACCGGCAGGTGGTGATCCGGCGCCGGTCGGAGCATCTGTTGAAGCGGGCCCAGGACCGCGATCACGTGGTGCAAGGCCTGTTGCTGGCGTTAAACCGCCTGGATGAGGTGATCGCCATAATCCGGGGGTCCCAGGACGTAGAGGCCGCCCGCAATAACTTGATGGAGCAGCTGACCCTCAGCCAGATTCAAGCCCAGGCAATCCTGGACATGCAGCTACGGCGTTTGGCCGCGCTGGAACGGGAGAAGCTGGAGCAGGAACACCGGGACCTTCTGCAAACCATCGCCGGCCTGGAAGCGCTTTTGGGCGATCCGGCCAAGGTGATGGCGGAGATCAAGACCGAAACCCGGAAGCTGAAGAAGACCTTCGGCGACCCACGCCGCACCGTGATTTACGAGGAGGAAATTGGGGACCAGACAATAGAGTCGTTGATTCCCAACGAGGACGTTGTCGTCACCATGAGCCAGCGGGGCTACATCAAACGGATGCCCGTGAAGACCTACCGCACCCAACACCGGGGCGGCAAAGGGGTGCGGGGGATGGCCACCAGGGAAGACGACACCCTGATGACGGTCGTCGTGGTGGATACCCACGACACCCTCTTCTTCTTCACCAACCGGGGGCGGGTATACCCTCTGCGGGTGTTCCAGATCCTTGGTGACAGCAACAGAGTCACCCGTGGCGCGCCCCTGGTCAGCCTGCTCCCCCTGAGTCGGGGTGAGCAGGTCCAGGCGATGCTGTCGATCCAAAATCCCCGGGAAGACTACCCCCTGATCCTGGCCACCAAGATGGGCGAAGTCAAAGCCTTGAAGACCGGCGAACTGTCTCACATTCGACCCGGCGGCCTGATCGTGATGGATCTGGAAACCGGCGACGAACTGGTCAGCGTGTCCGAGGTGGGAGAAGCCAAAGACGTCATCATGGTCTCCGAAAAAGGACAGGCCATCCGGTTCGCGGTAGCCAATTTGACGCCCCGCTCCCGCACCGCCGGCGGCGTTCGCGGGATGCGGCTTCTAAATGGCGACCAATTGATCTTTATGGCGGCCGCACCTCCGGGAAGCCACTTGCTGATCGTGAGCCAGCGAGGATACGGCAAATCCACCCCGGTTTCCAGATACCCGCGGCACTCCAGAGGCGGCCAGGGCGTCCGCACCTTCAAGGTGACGGAGAAATCGGGTCCCGTGGCAGCGGCCCGGGTGGTGACCGACGCCGCCGGGCAGGAGATATTCGTCATCTCCGCCAAGGCCCAGGTCATTCGGGTAACGTTGGAGGACTTCCGGGTCGTCGGCCGCGACACTCAGGGTGTCATCATTTGGCGCGACCGCGAGCCTGATGACTACGTGGCGTCAATCACCGCCTTCCAGGAGTCGAGTAATCTGAGGAGCAATGGCTCCGAAAACGGGCACCAACCGGCCAATGGTGACGGGGACGCCGACGCAAGTTGACCATTGGAAAGGAGTGAACCTTTTCCTTTCAGGAGATTGCAACGGGCGACGTTGACGGCCCGATCGTCGGCTGGTTTGTGCTCGAAACCTGGCGGATCAAGGTTGAATCCTCTATTGCATGGTGATCCGCGGTAACACTTGCTTTCCTCAGCAGGGCCTGTATACAATGGTTTTGCCTTAGCTGCGACGAAAGCGGACTCCATCACGCCGAATGACGATCATTATCACCGAGGAGCCATCGATGAAGTTGGTTTTTCTACACGGAGCGGGTAGCTCCAGTCTCGCGTTCTACTACCAATTGCGTCACTTCCGAAACTCCAAGGCAATCGATCTGCCGGGCCACCCTACCGGCAAGGCCTGCGTGAGCATCGAAGGCTATCTCGAGTGGGTGCGGGGTTACACCACGGCCCGCCGCTACAAAGACATCGTGCTTTGCGGCCACTCCATGGGGGGCGCGATAACCCTCCTCTACGCCCTGATGTATCCCGAAGAGCTTCGAGGAATTATTCTCATCGGTACCGGCGCCCGCCTCAAGGTCCACCCACAATACCTGAACCTTTGTGAGAACCCGGGCCGCGACAATGGGCTATGGCTACAGGGCCAGAAAGAGTATTTCCAATCGGTGGAGTCCGACATTGGCCGGGTGCTGATGCTGCGGGCCAACGAGGTGGGGCCTGCCGTTGAGCTGACCGACTTGCAGTCCTGCGACAAGTTCGACGTGATGGACCAGGTCAGCAAGATTCAACTTCCGACCCAAGTTGTCTGCGGCAGCCGGGACATCATGACTCCGGTCAAGTACTCCGATTACCTGGCGCGGGAGATCGATGGCGCGCAAGAGGAAGTCATTCCCGGCGGCAACCACTTCGTCCAGCTGGAAAAGTACCAGCAGGTCAATGAGAAAATCGAGCGGTTTCTTGCCACGCTGAAGTGACGAACCACGTTGAAGTGCCAGCTGCCTCGGGTAACACCTGAGGCGGATGATGGCCGGACCTTCTGTTTACGATCTTCTCGAGGCCCGGGCGGGCCTCGCCGGCCTTTCGGCGCCGCCTGAGGCGGGGATCCGAGGGCTTCTATCGCGCCCCGCTATCCCACTTCAATCTTACCCTTGCACAGCTTCTTCCATGATGATACGCCTATCGTGCTCTTTTTTGCGGCCACGGCTTCGGAACGACTGGTGTATCATGGACCACCGTCAGGGTGCCGGCAGAGAGTCCCATTGAGCTTGAGCAGCGGCACCTTCAGGGCAGCCCCGGCGGGCGAGCCGGCTTCAGGCGGAGATCAAGTGGGACTAGCGTTGCCGCGAGTCAGGCGGCGAGGATTGCGGCCGGTGGCATCCGGCCCGGAATATGTCTCCCCATGCCGGACGGCTGGATGACGCGAGACTGGGTGGAGTCGCAATGGAGCCACCTGGCGCTGCTCCGGCTGAGCGCCTACGGCTTCGGCATGATTGGCTTTGACCTGGCCATGATGACGATCATCCTGCCGGTCCTGGTGCTGGACGTGGCGCCGGAAGAGTTCAAGAACAGCTACCTGTCGGCGCTGTCGTTCACCGGGCTGATAGTGGCCGCCCTGGTGCAACCCATGGTGGGGCGCTACAGTGACCGGACCCGCACCCGGCTGGGGCGGCGGGTACCGTACCTGCTGTGGGGATGCGCCTTCGTCTGCGTGGGACTGGCGGGGGTTGGGTTCGCTCCCAGCTACCCGGTCCTGTTCGGAGTATGGCTATTCACCCAGGCCAACTTCAACATCGGGTATGGACCGTACCAGGCGTTGATCCGGGACCTGGTGCCAAGCAACAGGATCGGTGTGGCATCGGCGCTGAAGATCCTATCCGATGCCGCGGGAAGCCTGATCCTCATAGTCGCCAGCAGCGCCATCATCGGCCTTGGGGCCGCCTGGGGCGTTATCGATGGGCGGTGGGCGGCCCTCGCGCTCCTGGGCGCCACCCTGGTCGCGGCCACCGCCATCACCTCCGTGACCGTCCGCAACAGAGAATCGGCTGGGGCCTTGGCCCAGGGCCCGGTGCTGCCGGAGCTGCAACCGGCCCGGAGTCTCCACCCTCAACTCAACTGGTACCTCATCTCCCGCCTCATGATAATGACCGCCATCACCGCCTTCCCAACCTTTGGGCTCTTCTACGTTCGGGATGTGCTGGAACTGGAGAACCCGGCCCAGGAACTGGGGAGACTGATCATACCCGTGGGACTGGCCCTGGCCATCAGCGTCTATCCGGCGGGTTGGCTGTCCGACAAGCTGGGGCGCAAACCGGTGGTGCTGGCCGGCACCGTTGGGGCCGCGCTCTGCAGTGCCTGGTTGTTGAATGCGGACACCACCACAGATCTGGTGACAATGGCCACCGTCCTCGGCGCCATGATCGGCGTCCTCCTCAGCTCCAACTGGGCCCTGGCCAATGACCTGGCCACCAGTGGCCGGGAAGGAACGCACATCGGCATCGTCAACCTGTCCACCACCGGAGGCTCGGCTGCCGCCAAGTTGCTGGGCCCAGGCATAGACCTGTTGAACCGGATGTCGGAGGGCCTCGGCTACGATGCCTTGCTGATCAGCTGCAGCGTCCTGTTCCTGCTGGGGGGCCTCCTGCTGCTCCCGCTCAAGGTGGATGCCGGGAACACCACTCCCCCGCAAGGGGCTTCGCCTTAGACTTGTCATTCCCCTTAGCACGGCCTTGCCCCAAAGGTACTCTGAATAAGGTCACCCCTTGCTTCACTCGGGGTTGCCTGCTCCGGAGGACTTTGAGGCAAAGCCCGCGGGATTCAAACCCTGATGCACAATCGCATGACACTTCTTCTGCGCCGGCGCCGGCGAACCTACCGTTTTGCTTGGGTCACCTGCTGCAGGAACTGGGCGGCGCCACGGGCCAACCAGGCGTTCCAGGAGGTCATCAAGAACGTGGCCCCCTTCTCGACGTAGTGGCCAACGTTGTCATCATTGACCAACGCCCCCGCCACCCGCCCGGCGGCCACGATGCGGGTGATAGCGCCGTCAATGGCGCTTTGCACCTCGGGATGGCCGATGTCGCCAATGTGCCCCATGGTCTGAGACAGGTCGGACGGGGCGACGAAGAACACGTCGATGTTGTCCACCCCCAGGATTTCGTCCAGGTTCTCCAGGGCCTCCGCCTCTTCCAGGAGCACTATGACCATGGTCTGGCCGTTGGCCTGGTGGAAGTAGTCGGCCACACCGTAGGACTGGCGTCCCCCGAACATTCCCCGATAGCCCAAGGGCGCGTACTTGGCCGATTGCATCGCCTGTTCCGCCGCGGCCCGGGTGTTGACGTGGGGGACCACGATGCCCATGGAGCCCCGGTCCAAGGCGCGGGTGAACAGCCACGGCTCGTTGGAGCTAATCCGGGTGATGGAGGCCATGCCCCACAGGTCACAGGCGCGGGTCATATCCGCCATCTGGTCCCAGTCCACCGGGCCATGCTCGCCCTCAATCCATGCGGCATCGAACCCCATGGGTCCCAGGAAGTCGATGACATCGGCGTTTTGCAGCCCGGAAATAGCGGCTACCAACTGGCCGTTTTGCAGTTTCTCTTTGGCAACATTCGTCCTGATAGCTGGCATTGGAAGCCTCCTTTAACACGTTTTTTGGCCCTTGGATTCCTGGCCCGGCAGGTGAAACCGCGCCGAACGGGCGACCGCCACGCCAGGCCGGGGCACTGTCTCGTTTATGGCCTTACAACCGGGTCTGGTATTTCCCTTCGATCATGGGCGTCCCCATCACCGTTCGTGGCGAGCCCTTCGGCCGTGCTCAGGACAGGCTTGTCGAACCACCAGCCCCAGGCCCTTCGACAAGTTCGGGGCGAACGGATGATCCCAACGGCTATTTAGATGACAGGACGCTAATACTCCCAGAACATCTGCTGTAGCTCGCCCCGGTCGCTGGTGATGGTTAGTCCCAGCATCAGCAGTATCCGCGCCTTTTGAGGCAGCAGGTTGTCGGCGACCATGATCCCCTGCTTTTCCTTCTTGGGGGTCAAAATCACCCGCCCGGCGGTCACTCGGGAAGCCAGCACCACCGGCATACCATGCAGGGCCGCATCACTGGCCGCCGCTTCCAGGGCCGGCGGGCTGCCGCCGCTGCCGAGGCCGGCGATCACCAACCCGTCCGACTTGTTGTTTCGGGCCGCCTCCACCAACAGGCCATCGGCGCCGGCGTAGGCGTACACGATATCGACCCGGGGCAAGGCAGACACACTGCCGACGTCGAAAGGGGTGGCCATGGTGTGTTTTCGAAGTGGTGCGCGGTAGAAGACCACCTGCCCGTCGGAGTCGGCATATCCCAGGAAGCCCAACTCATTGGGCCGGAAGGTCTCCACCCGGTAGGTGTTGGCCTTCACGACATCGCGGGCGCACTGCACCTCGTTGTTCAGGACGGTCAGCACTCCCAGGCCAACCGCTTCGGGGCAGGCAGCGATGCGTACCGCGTCCAAAAGGTTGACATCGGCATCGGTGCCCATGGCTGTCGGGGGCCGCATTGCGCCGGTTATCACCACCGGCTTGGAAGACTTGACGGTGAGGTGCAGGAAGTAGGCGGTCTCTTCCAGGGTTGCCGTCCCATGGGTGACCACCACTCCAGCCACGTCGTCTTCATCCCGGAATATCTGATTGATGCGCTGGGACAGAGGCAGCCACTCCTGGGGTCCGAAAGCGGTGCTGCCCACGCTGATCAGGTCCTCGCTGCGTACCTGGGCGATTTCGGCCAGCTCGGGAATGCGAGCCAGGGACTCCCCAACGAGCAACTTCTTACCCAATTCGCCATACAAAGTGTAGTCCAACCGGTGAGGCCCGATCCCGGAGATACTACCCCCGGTGCCAATGACTCTGACAACAGGCGGGCTGTTCGTCACGTTCGTCACCTCCAAGAGTTACGTTTTCCATTATTAAGGAGAAACCGGTAAGGAGAAACCGGGTGTCCAGCGTAGGGGCCAACTATCAAACCCTGTATAATTGATCCGAAAGCCGCGTTGGAGGAGCAGCCCGGTGCGTGCCTTGATCCTATCGGACATCCATTCCAACCTGGAAGCCCTCACCACGGTGGTCGACGATGCCCTCAACCGGGGCGGATTCGACTCGATCTGGTTCCTGGGCGACCTGGTGGGCTACGGCCCGGACCCCGGGCCCTGCCTTGAACTGGTCCGCCGTTACGACCTAGTGGCGGTGGCCGGCAACCACGATTACGCCGCGGTAGGCCAGGTGGACATTGAATACTTCAATCACGCCGCCAAATCGGCCATCGAGTGGACCACCGGCCAGCTGACTGCCCCCGAGGCCGAATTCCTGGCCGGACTCCCCACGATGGCCGTCGCCGAGCCTTTCACCCTGGTGCATGGGAGCCTGCGCAGTCACCTGGAGGAGTACCTCCTGCAACGAGAGTCCGCCCTGGCCACCCTGGCGCTACTGGGGACCCGTTTCTGCCTGGTTGGGCATTCCCATGTTCCCTTCCTCTGCCGTGAGAATCAGGGCTCGCCCCTATTCCTCCAGTTCACCGAGGGTGAGGTGTTTCCATTGGGCGATGAGCGCATGATCATCAATCCAGGGAGTGTGGGTCAGCCGCGGGACCGGGACCCCCGTGCCAGCTACGCCGTTTACGACAGCCGGAGCGCGACAATCGAGCGACACCGGGTAGCCTACGCCATCAACCGGACCCAGGAAAAAATGCAGGGGGCCAACCTGCCCCAATACCTGATCGACCGCCTGAGCCACGGCGTATGAATACCGTGGGCGGCCGGCGCCCCTGGGCCAGGATCCGGGGCGACGTTCCCGCCGTATCATAGCAAAACGCCGGTTCGGGTATTCTACTACAAGTCCTACTTGTCCCTTGGACCGTTGTCTTCTATATCGTTTCAATGTCCCATCGCCCGGACAGCCGGGCCGCGGCGCCGGGTTCCGCCGGGCTCGGATGCGTTGAGGCCGGTGCCCTACCGGGATAGGACGATTTCTTCCACCTGCCGCACGGCTAATTCCGCGAGGGCTCGAGCATCATCGGCGGAAGATATATTCTCCATGCCTCCTCGTGACCAGGGAATCGTCGCAACAGGGAAATCCGGAACTCCATGTATTCGGGCCATCGCCCTTCCCGTGCTTTCAACCAGTTTATCTGTTCCCACCGGAACCGAAGGAACCCCCCGCCGTTCAATGACGATTGCGTCGAGCACACTGCCCGAGCAACAGGACCCTCAATCCCCCACCCCCGTGATTACTACATCACAGGAGTTGGCCAACTCATCTATGATCTCATCGGGGGCAATGTTAAACGGTCGCGGCTTCGCCCTGCGCACGACCTCTTTGAAAGTGTATTTCGATTCCAATATCCGCACTATTTCGCGCAGCACCACGTCGTTACCTTGACGCCCATTATGTAGCACGCCAAGAACAGTGCTATTCAGATTGCCCAACCTGGGCGCCCGTTTCAGTACCGCGCCGCCGGTTTCCGTAGGGTTCAGTACTCTGATACTCATGACTACTTCCTCAGCCTCAACCTATTCTTTCTCTACTGCCGCATTGGTTCCTGAGAGTCGTCAGCTGCCGTCTGGCCCCTAGTGAGGCAAATCTGAGCGTCCGCTTGATGGGTGTTTGGCCGGCTCAATCCGAAACGAGCGGACGGCTCGGTCAACCCGGCCTATGCGATCCCAAAGCGGCCGCACGCCGGGTTCAATTGTCACGCGTGCTCACCGCCCGGGTCACTATAGGGTATTCCCCAACACCAGGCATGACAAGAACACTGCCGCCGGCATCGCCGCCTGCCACTATGGGGACTATGTCCTGCCGCAGCACGCTGGTGGCTTCGACGGGCCCTGAACTCATGTGTTGAATAAATTCATCTGAATCTTGCGTGAACGGATATATGAACCGGTCTCGGTCACCGGGCTCTATGTCCGGCATCACCCCCAGGGCTGCCCCCTCATCCCTGGCGCTGGTCCAGATACCTCGCCGTTTCAGGTCAGCCACCGAGTAGCGAACGTTCTCGAACAGGTATTGGCGCACGTCGTTCTTGGTCAGGCCCGCCTTTTGGAAGACTTCGACGATCCAAGGAGGCACGAATAGAAGATAAACGCGTGCCGATGAGGTCCCTCTTCCAAATGGCCAGTCCGCCGCCATAACGGTCAGGATATCCTCCGCGCTATTGTAAACAGTGGGCGTATCCCAAAGGGTAAGATAAACTTCCTTGACACTCACCGCGCTCGCTGTGGGACTGTGGCCTTGCATAACGTGGAGAGGGGGCCCCCAAGCCAAATCCTCGTTCTCGGCAATACAATAGCTGAACCGTCCGGGATGACCCCACTGGCCGCGCTGTACTCCACCTATCTTGGCTTCGGCGCAGTTAGCCAATACCAGGCTTATGGCGCGGGATATGGTGCAATTAGACCGAGTGCCCGACCCAAAACAGTACATTCCTGAATTGAGGCCGATCTGCTTGGCTATGGGTCCGTTCACAACGGTCATTATCCACGGGCTGGACAGGCTAGCCAGGTGATTCATCGGGTATTCCGGGGTACCCAAACATTCCATGGCTGACACGACCACGGGCATGTACTCCGGTTTGCACCCAGCCATCACGGCGTTGATCGCCACCTTCTCCGCTGTAATGATCCGCCCCCTTTCCACCAACTCGGCCACAACGTGATCCGGTTCCAGCTCGACGTAATCGAGAAACCGAGTCACCGCCTCCTCAGTTGGCGGGACGATTGGAAGACCATCGGTCCATCCTCTCTCCTGAAACAACTCGACGGCTTTGGGATAGTCCTCTACTTCTACAATCTCTGAACTTAGCGGCATTACGACCTCTTTGGCGGACAGGTACTCGCCTTACCCTCGCCGGCGTTTCAACGGCCAGATTCACGGATCCGCGGAACCACGCAATTCCAAGCCAGGATTTCCCAGATGAAACTGATATCCCCAAATGGTCCCGCTTGGACGGCTCGGACTATACTACGGCGCTTGGAGCGCGTCAACGGCTCTCCGATTCACTCAATTGCTCCAAGGGTTTTAACCAGCCACCACCCTCCAAGCATAACCGCCCAGAATCTCCAGTCGTGGCCCAAGCCACTCCATTGGGGCAACCTGATTGCTCCGGACAAACCTATCGCATCATAGACTACGGTGCCGCCAACGCGAGCTTGCTGGGCGACGGCCGAAACCGGCTGATCCGTTCCGGTATCCCGGCCGGCGTTTCCCTGGCCACCAACACCTCAGTAGGCTGGAACACCAGTCTGCGAGAGTGTCGCACCATTCACCCGCCGGTCTTGATCAGCCTGGTCTGAGGACTGGTCAGCATCGGGCGCTTGATCGCCTCCGGCAGGGCAAGGCCTCTGGCGATGTTGCCCCGGTGGCACGCCAACATGACCGCCTGGTCCGATTCGGGGCGTACTTGCCCTCCTCTAATCATTGCTCCGCCGTACCACGGCCAAGGTAGAAGCGGGCTGCGCTGTTGGGTGGATAGCTCGGGTTCGACACGACGAAACCGACCCTGGGTCCGGCAGGTGAAATCATGGTAAGAGACGCTCGCTCTCCCGGAAGGCCGCTGGGTTGGTAGTTCCAGCAGGTGCGCTACTTCTCTATGTAGCACCGCTTTGGCCGAGTGCCGGCCGCCAGGGTAATCTCGTAGGGTAGTCTCGTATTGATATGTCGGCGTCTGTTCCGCTTCGTCCCGGGCGAACGTGAAATAGCGAGGAAGGCGGCCCGCTTGCTCACTTCCGTCCTTCCGGCACAGGCCGGGTTCCGGGCGCACCAACCGTCACCAGGGCAAGGGCTACAGGGAAACACGTGTTTCCGGGTCCCGGCCTTGGCCGGAAGGACCCCTGAGTCGCCGTTTTCAGGGGATGGCCATCGCCAAACTCGTAGCGTACGCGTACTCCGGTTCCGCAACCTTTGGTTGATAGACGTTTAATTCTTGGTAGATTCCTGCTAGACTATGCTTCTGGCCATGCGGAAGCTGGCCCGCTAGCTCAATTGGCAGAGCAACGGACTCTTAATCCGTAGGTTCTCGGTTCGACCCCGAGGCGGGTCACCACCCCCGGCCCGGTCACCTCGGGCATCCAGCAGGGGGAAGTGTCGGAACTGGTAGACGAGCATGATTTAGGATCATGTGCTGAAAGGCGTGGGAGTTCGAGTCTCCCCTTCCCCACCAGGCCTAATTCAATGCTCCGCTCCGAAGTTTGACTGCAGTTCTGAGCGGTGATCCCGCTGCCCTATTGCCACCCCCGGCGTTCCCGCCGGACCCGGCATTCCAGGTCGCGCTATTGCCGGTGCCGGTTTAGCCGGTGGTCTCAAACTTTGATTCGGACGACTGCTTGCCCCACATGGTAGAATTGGGGCACTCTACGCGTGCGTCCGGAATTCGACGGAGGTCACACCATACCAGCCTCAGGTCACCTCCTAGGATGCCAGTGCAGTGTGCATATTCCGCTCCGATGGAGGGCAAACCGCCCCAGACCCACACCCCCAGCCAGCCCTCCCCAAAGTGCCGCCAACCCAGTCGTCAAGCAAGTCATGCCCGGGCACAAGAGGATTGACCCAGATTGTGGCTGCTCCGGATGCACGCTGCTGCGCACTGTTCTCCTACCTAACAAATCGACCGCAACGCCCTATTTATTGGGCGGGATTTTGACAAGTGTAGGTGAGACCATGAAAAACTTGCTGAAATGGCCTTTCGGGCTCTTAATCGTCGCCTATCTCGCCGTGACCATAGTTCATCTGTCCAATGGCATCGGGTTTGGACGGAGTTTGGCAGGGGGGGTTATCGATGCACGGGTTTGAGGTGGACCCGGAAATTCGGACAGGTAGCTAAGCGAGAGTCCTGCTCCTAGAATTGGATCACCAGTATAGGAGGAGCAGGACGTGACACAAGGACGAAGGAAGCACAACCCATTGTTCAAGGCCAGGGTTGCCTTGGAAGCAATCAAAGGAGAAGAAACTGTAGCCCAACTGGCAGCCCGGTACGAGGTCCATCCGAGCCAGATCCAGGCCTGGAAGAAAGCTTTACTTGAAGGAGCATCCGGCGTTTTCGGCGGGAACAACGATACACGCCAGAAAGCCGATGCGGTCCTCGTCGCCCGGCTCTACCAGC
>JASMCQ010000073.1 GCA_030753265.1 Dehalococcoidia bacterium | reverse complement strand
GCTTTCTTCCGCCAATCAGGTGTGGTTCTGGCTCGCGGTGTTTTCGATGGCAGCGGCCGCCGCCGTCTGGAACGCCTGGTTTTTGCTGCGAGACGTGTTGCCGGCCAGGATGGCCATCGCCCGGCTGGGGAAGCAGCTTAGAGAGCTGAACATCGAGGGATTTTACACCTACAAGACCACCTTTAACGCCGCCTTCGTCGAAGCTTTGCCCGATCTAGAACGGGGACGGTACAAAATCCAATACATCGACACCCTGGCCGATATTGAGGAAGGTTACGTGGCCGTGCCCGGCACCAGCGCCAAAGCCATGAACATGGAGGGCTCGGCGTGGGCCATCAAGTACGGCGACTTCGATGAGGACCCGGAACTGACTCGCCTGATCGAATCGAAGGAGATAGAGCGGTATGCGGTTGCTTCCTTCGAGACCTTCGGGACCAGCCAAAGGTGGGTGCAACAATATGACGTGCCCAGCTTCCGAGACTTGATTCTCCAGGAGATTGGCGAGGGAGACCGATATCGCGGCCGTGCGTGGATACTCGACGCCGGCAAGCTCCGTGCTGATAGAGACGGCGCATGATCTCGTTGCTGATCCCCACTCTGAACCGGTCGCAATTGCTAATCAAACTGTTGGGCTACTACGCCGAAGTCGGCTTTCAGGGGACTATTTGCATCGGGGACTCCAGTGACGACGAGCACGTCCGCCGGACGAAAGAGGCGATCAAGACATTCCAGAGCAAGCTTGACATTGTCTATCGAGAATACCCTCTCCTCCACGACGCGGCGTGCGTGCAAAAGCTCCTGGACCTGGTCACGACGCCCTACGCTGCCTATATCGCGGACGATGACTTTTTTGTCCCCTCGGCGTTGGACCAATGCGCTAGCTTTCTCGAAAACCAACCCGAATACAGCGCAGCCCATGGCCTTGGAGCATTGCTCGTAGTCCAGAAGAATGGAGGGGTTCGCAACGCCGGGCACTACAAGCAACAGGTGACTGAAGCGGACACCGCCTCTCAACGGCTGATCGACCACCTGGCCAATTACTCGGCCACCGTCTTTTCGTTGCACCGGACCGAGTCGCTCCGGGCCATGTACCAGCGGGTCCATACCATCCCCGACCGGGGTTTTGCCGGAGAGATGCTGCCCACCTGCATGACCGTCGTTCTGGGAAGGGTTAAGTATTTGGACTGCTTTTATCTGGTTAGGCTGGCCCACGACCAGAGGCACTTTCTCCCGGGCCAGTTCGACTGGATTACCAAGCCCCAGTGGGTTCCCTCCTACGAGATTTTCCTTGATCAGGTGGGCGAGGAGCTGGCGCGGAGAGACGGAATGAGTAAACCGGAAGGAATGGAAGTCGTGAAGCAAGCCTTTAGCGGCTTCTTGATAAAGGGTATGGTGCACCAGTGGAACCAGCGCTACCTGCCAGCCGGCGCCCAGCCTCGTTCTCGCTGGCGGGAGATGGCCCGGCGGGCGCCGGTGCTGCGGCGAGTCTGGCAGCAAGGGCGGTCTTACTTGCCCAAAGAGGACCACAAGCTCTCCCTCCCCGCCCTATTGCGTCCCACCTCTCGGTACCACGCCGATTTCATGCCGGTCTACCGGGCGGTCACGGCGTCGCCATAATGCTGGCAGGATTTGGGGAGCGAATGAGCTTGGACCCTTCCATCCGCGGCCGGGTCCGGCGGCGAATTCTGGGACGGAGCGTATGACCGAGGCTGAGCAAGGGGCTATAAGGAGCGATTATCGGGTCCTGATCGTCGGCTGCGGTCAGCTTGGGAGCCGGCACCTCCAAGCGGTGGCGCGCCTGCCCGAAGTGAAGGTAATCGAAGTGGTCGATCCCAGGCCCGCGGCACTGGAGCTGGGCCGCGAGCGTCTTTCGGAAATCTCCGAGCGCTCTCCTTCCACGACGGTTCGCTGGCTCTCCTCGCTGCAGGAGGCCACCGCCGGCGGCGATTTGTGCATCGATGCGACCCTGGCTCGCGGACGCTGCCAGCGGGTGCGAGAAGTGGCCGAGGACCTCGGATACTCTTCGTTTCTGCTGGAGAAAGTGGTCTCCCAGTCGGTACGGGAGATGGAGGACCTGGCTGAATTCTGCCGGGAAAAGGGCATTAACGCCCGGGTGAACTGCAAGGGCCGGGCTTCCAGGTTCCACCTGCGGGCCAAGAAACGCATCAACCCCGGTGACCCGGTCATATTCAACGTCGTCGGAGGAAACCACGGGTTGGCCACCAACGGGATCCACGCCGTCGACCTCTTCACGTTTTATGACGGTACCAGTTCGATCGAGAGCGCCGGCTCGCGCATCGACCCGGTTCTCCACCCCTCCAAGCGGGGCGCGGACGTGTTCGACCTGAGCGGCACTCTAAACGGTTACACCGAGAAAGGCAGCCTCTTCAGCCTGACCTACGCGCCGGATCACCAGCATTACGAGCACTTTTCCATCGCCACCCGCCAGTATCGTTGCTTTGTGGACCAGTTGAAGCAGTGGGCAATCGAAAGTGACGCCGATTCGGGTTGGGCATGGCGGGAGGTACCCTTCGACGGGCCCATTCTGGTAAGCGAGATGACCACGGTGTTCGCCGCCGACATACTGGCTTCCGGCGGTTGCGATCTGCCAACCCTTCCGGAGGCCCTGGTTGCCCACCGGTACGTACTGAACGAACTCCAGCCCCACTTCAACCGCCTGATGGACCGGGACCTAGACTCATGTCCAGTAACCTAGAACCCTCCGGGCTGGCTGAAGCCACGGTGGCCACCTCCGCCGAGCTGGCAGAAGCCATCGCCCGAGCTGATTTTTCCGGTTGTGCCGCGACAATCGTCGGCTACGGCAACATGGGGCGCCATTTTCTCAAAGCGCTTCAGACCTTGGGAGTCGGGCGCGTCCGGGTGTGTTCCACTTCCGGTGCCGCCCTGAAGGAGTTGGACGGCGCACCGGGCGTGGAGACCGTGGCCGCCGGCTTTCACGACTTGGAGTGCGTACCGGTACCCGGCGAGTTGGGCATCATTTCCACGCCAACGAAATCGTTGGCCCCAGCCGCCCGGAAGCTCGCGGCCTTGGGCTTCCGGCGCCTGCTCATAGAGAAGCCTGTGTCCCTATGGTCCAAGGAAATCCAAGAACTCTCCCGGGAGTTGGACCGACAGGGGGTTGAGTCCGCATGCGGCTTCAACCGGATCGCTTATCCATCTTTCCACGAAATACGGGCCCGGGCCGCCGAGGAAGGGGGCATCACCTCCTGCACTTATGACTTCACCGAGCTGATCCGGCCCGATTGGGTCGAGCGTTTCCCAGCCGTGGAGCTGGCCCGCTGGGGCGTCTCCAACAGCGTTCACGTAATGAGCATGGCCCACGGCTTCATCGGGATGCCCGGAGAGTGGCACGGCCAGCGGACCGGGGCCATATCCTGGCACCCGGCGGGAGCGGTCTTCGTGGGATCGGGAATGTCGGAGCGGGGCATTCCCTTCGCCTACCATGGGGACTGGGGCTCAATGGGGCGCTGGGTAATCGAACTGCACACCCCCGTATCCAGCTACCGGCTATGCCCGATTGAGCAGGTCCAACGAAAGACCGCCGGGCTGGGCGAGTGGGAGCCGGTGGCCGTGGCAGCCTTCGCGCCCGAGTTGAAAGCCGGGATAGCGGAAGAGGTGGCAGCCATGCTGAACCCGGAGGTGGGAGGCATTGTCCCCCTCTTCTCCCTGGTGGGTACGCTGTCGCTGACCAGATATGGTGAGGAAATTTTTGGGTACACGGATCAAGAATAGCAACTATCTAACCGGGTGCTCCGGCGGGGATGGATTCGTGAACCGCCGCTATCTACAGGCAGCCGCGGGCTTTATCACAAGCTCAACTGACTCAATGGTGCTAAATAATCTATGAAACGGGCGTTGGTAACCGGTGGGACCAGAGCGATTGGCGCGGCGATTGCCGAGGCGTTGCTGGAAGCCGGCCATGAAGTAATCGTCACCGGCACCTCCGCCGATGGGAAAGCCCCGAAAGGCTGCTCCTACATACCCAGCGACTTCACCGACATGGCGGCGGTACACGCTTTGGGAAGACAAATCGCAGGGCTCGAGCTTTCGGTGTTGGTGAACAACGCCGGGACTCGAAACGTGGCCTACGTTGAAGAG
>JASMCQ010000072.1 GCA_030753265.1 Dehalococcoidia bacterium | reverse complement strand
AATCCACCTTCAATCAGGTTCTGTCGTTCCTGATTGAAGGCGACAGGCGGTACAGTTTTCAAGCGCCACATCTCAGCACTCGACCGCCCTGGTGGTACATTATCTCTCCGCCCTTTACAGGCCACCGCGAAACCGGGGATTACCTCGACCCCTGGGGCCGGCCAGATGCGCCAAATCCTTACTCCCGGGGACGCCCGGCGGGCGCTGAAATTCAGGTACGAGTGCCGGTGGATTGGTATCGAATGGGTGGCGCGCCGCTCCTTGATGCTTCTCGTATCCCCGTGCTATCATTGGCGGAACTCCCCGACTACGCTGTGAAAGCCCGCCGGGGCGTTTGCCCGGTACGAAAGGTGCGGACTCGCTGTGGCTTCCGCTGGGAACTGAAGTCCGAATGACCCTTCGACACGTTTACGCGGAACCCCGGCAAAGCCGGGGCAGCTTGCGGCCGCGGCCCGAGACGAACGCGCAAAATCCTCTCGTCGCTCTCTCTCAAGGGGGTGGGCCCGTGGGATTTCCAAGGACTCTGGCGCCGTCGAAGCCTTCGACATTCGCGCCGCGGATAGGGTGAGCGGTGAGTTCCCGGCCCCGTCGACAGGTTGACGTCTCGGTTGACGAGCCCTTTCAGGAGGGGCTGTCCGAAGCTTGGCTCCGGTCGGCGATGGATGCCGCCCTCCAGGTGGCCCTGCCGGAGGGAGACCCCTGCCAGGTGGGCCTCTTGGTGACCGGCGACGAGACAGTCCGGGAGCTGAACCGGGATTTCCGGGGGTTGGACGAAGTGACCGACGTGCTTTCTTTCTCCGCTTCCCATCCCGGCGAATGGGAGGGTGAAGCCGAGGCCCCCGATGACCGCCATGGCGATTCCGGTGAAGCTGGCGGGCCTGCCTTTGTCCTCCCCCCCGGCCAGCCTTCACCCTTGGGAGAGGTAATCATATCCTACCCCCAGACCCAAAGGCAGGCCCTGGAACGGGGCGAGCCGGCGGAACGGGAGCTGGCCCTGCTCATCGTCCACGGGGTGCTCCATCTGGCGGGCCACGACCACGGGGAGGCTGAAGAGACGGCGCGGATGCAGTCCAGGGAGAAAGCCGCCCTGGAGGCCATATTTCAAGCCAGGACCATGAACTGATGACCACCCAGGTCTACTACCGCCGATGGCGCCCCAGCAGCTTTGCCGAGCTGGTGGGCCAGGAGCATGTGGCCAATACCTTGCGCCAGGCCCTCAAACAGGACCGGGTGTCTCACTCCTACCTCTTCTGCGGGCCCCGGGGCAGCGGCAAGACCACCACCGCCCGCATCGTGGCGAAGGCCGCCAACTGCCTGGACCTCCAGGACGGCGATCCGTGCAACGCTTGTCAGGTCTGCCTGGCCGTCAACGATGGCCGATTCTTGGACATATTTGAGCTGGACGCCGCCAGCAACCGGGGCATCGACGAGATCCGGGATATCCGTGATAAGGTGAACTTCTCCCCGGCCCAGGGCCGTCGCAAAGTGTACATCATCGACGAAGCCCATATGCTCACCGGCGCGGCCTCCAACGCCTTCCTCAAAACCCTGGAGGAGCCGCCGGCCCACGTCATCTTCATACTGTGCACTACCCAGGTTCACAAGATCGAGCCCACCATCGTTTCCCGCTGCCAACGATTCGACTTTCGGCGCTTGCCCTTGGACCTGGTCTGCGGCCGTCTGCAAGAGATCGTTGACGCCGAAGGGGTGGTGGTGGAGCCCGAGGCCCTGCGCATGGTGGCCCGCTCCGCCGCCGGCAGCCTGCGTGATGCTCAGAACCTGCTGGAGCAGTTGGTGGTGTCCTACCGGGACGGCGTGGGCTTGCATCAAGTCGAGGACCTCTTGGGATTGGGCCATGGCGAGCAATGGCTGGAATTGACCAGCTATTTGCTAATGGGCAACACCTCGGCCTCCCTGGGTGTCATCAATCAGGCAGCCTGGGACGGCACCGACCTGCGCCAGTTCCACCGGCAGGCCCTCGATCTGTTGCGGGCGGCCATGTTGCTGCGATGGGGGGCCCGGGAAGCTCTGGACCTTCCCGACCACATCGTCTCCCAATTAGAGGAGCTGGTGGGGAAGCTCCCACCGTGGCGGATCGTAAAGGCCCTCAAATTGTGGAGCCAGGTCAACATGCGGTACGACGCGCCGTCCACCCTGCCCCTGGAGCTGGCGGCCGTGGAGATTTGCGAGGACCTAGCCGCGGCGGCCGCCGGCGAGGAGGAGCAGACCGGCGACACCCCACCTCGGGCCGGGTCCGACGCCGCCGCCTCCGTTGCGCCGCGCCCCGCTACGGCCCGGCCGCCGCCTCCCGCAGCCCGGACCCCGCGGGGGCAACCATCGATCGCGCCTTCTCCCCCACCCCAGCCGGCAGCGGACCCATCCGCCGGGCTCGCCCCGGCTGAGGCGGCCCCCCAACCGGCGGCGGACTTGCCCGCCGGGCCGGGCCCTGTCTCGGGAGCCCAAGGAGGCAGCTTGGCCAGCCAGTGGGTAGCAACGGTAAAGGCCCTTGGCCGGCACAAAGGCAAGAAGTACAACCTGGGCGCGTTGCTGAGGGACTGCAAGCCCGAAGCCATCTCCCTGGAAGGGGATACCCTGGTCCTGGCCTTTACCAACAAGAGCAACATGGTTCGGATGCAAGAAGAGATGGACGACCCCAAGGGGCGGCGTTTGGTAGCCGACGCGGTGGAACAGTTTTTCGACCAGCCGTATGAGTTTAGACTAACGCTAGTGGAAGACGCCGGCGCCGGCGGCAACTCCTCCCGGTCGGCCCAAAACAGCCCTCTGGTACGCGCCGCGATGGGAATGGGCGCTAAAATCATTGTTGAGGAGGCTGCGGAATGAACCGCAACATGATGCGCCAGGCGCAGAAACAGCTCGCCCAGATCCAAAAGATCCAGGAGGAGCTGGAAACCCTCACCGTGGAGGGCAGCGCCGGGGGCGGTGTGGTCAAGGTAACCATGTCCGGCAAGCAAGTGGTGGAGTCGGTGGTCATCGACCCGGAAGCGGTGGAGGACGTAGAGTTGCTCCAGGACATGGTAGCGGCGGCGGTCAACGACGCCTTTGCCCAGACTCAGAAGATGGCGGCCGATAGGATGGGCGCCATCACCGGCGGCATGAAGATCCCCGGCTTCTAGTGAGACACCTGATCTCCCGGAACCGGTTGCGCTTATGACCATAGCAACACCTGGTAAGCAGGTGGGATGGGAACTGCCAGAAAAAAGGCTGCCTGAGGCCTTTGGGCCAGGCCTGCCGCTACCCTCCATGGCGGCAGCCGCTGCCGGTCTGGGTAAGAGCGCCCAAAATAACACGGCCACGGTGGATCAGATAGACTCGCTTCTCCAACAGAACCGTGCAGTCCTCACAGATTTTGCGAAGCATGAAATTCTGGCTCGTTTCTTGCCGGCGTCTGCATGAGCAGCGACCAGATCCCATCGGCGGCGCCGTCTCTGGCCCGGCTGATCCAGGAGCTTAATAAGCTCCCCGGCGTCGGCCCCAAGAGCGCCCAGCGCCTGGCCTACTTCATCATCCGCCTGCCCGAGGAAGAGGCCTTTGCCCTGGCCGACGCCGTCACCGCGGTAAAGCAGAACATCGTCTTCTGCCAGGAGTGCCAGAACCTGACCGACGATTCTCCCTGCTCCGTTTGCGCCGACACCCGGCGGAACCGGACCCAGATATGCGTGGTTGAGGACCCGTTGGACATCTTGGCCCTGGAGCGCACCCGTTGCTACCGGGGGTTGTACCACGTGCTCCACGGAGCTATCTCACCCATCAACGGCATCGGGCCGGACCAACTCAAACTGAAGGAGTTGCTGGCCCGCCTCACCGGAGACGAGGTCACCGAGTTGGTCATTGCCACCAATCCCACCCTGGAAGGAGAGGCAACGGCGATGTACATCCGCCGTTACCTGGCCCAAACCAACATCAAGGTTACTCATCTGGCCCGGGGGTTGCCGGTCGGCGGCTCCCTGGAATATACCGATGACCTAACGCTGAGCCGGGCCTTCCAGGGCCGTCAGGAGCTGTAGGGTGGCCCCTCCACGCTCGTACCGCTGCGAGGCCCTGACTCTCCGGAAGACCCCCATGGGCGAGGCCGACATGATGGTGACGCTCTACACCAGGGAATGGGGCAAGCTGCGGGTGATGGCCAAGGGCGCCCGCCGGTCCACCAGCAAACTCGTCGGCCATCTGGAACCGTTGACTCGGGTCAAGCTCTCCCTGGCCCAGGGGCGCAGCATGGACCTCATTACCCAGGCCCAGATGATGGGGAATTTCGACCGCCTCAAGAACGACCTGGCGGCAATCACCAAGGGGCTCTACGTGGCGGAGTTGCTGGACGGCTTTGGCGCCGAATCCAACCCCAACGAACCCCTCTACCATCTGGCCGTCGAAACCCTGGAGTCCATCGGCCAGAACCCTGGCTCCGAGTGGCCCCTGCGCTTCTTCGAGCTTCAGTTGCTCCGGGTCTCCGGGCTGATGCCCGAGCTGTACCGGTGCGTGGAGTGCCGCCAGCCCATCGGCGCCGGCCGGCACCGCTTCAGCGCCAGCCTGGGCGGCACCCTGTGTCTGGACTGTCATCCCGTCGAGGCCAACGTCCGGCCCCTGTCTTTGCGGGCCCTCAAAGTGCTGCGGTTGCTGCACCGGGGACCGCTGCCGAAGGTTATTCCCTTGCAGGTGGTTGGCGGCCTGGAGCGGGAGTTGAAGTCTTTGCTCACCATCACCGTCAGGTACTGGCTGGACCGTGAAATTAGGTCTAACTCGTTTCTGGAGCAGCTATACCAGGAGTCCAAGTCCGGGGTGTATACTTAGGGCTCCGGCCGGGACAGTTGGAGTTGCCCCAGGGCCCGGTCGTGACCTGGAGCGGGTTACCGCTCATCGATGCGCAAGAGGAAAACCGTTGTTTAGCAAGATATTGATCGCGAACCGGGGCGAGATCGCCTGCCGGATCGTTCGGACCTGCCAGAAATTGGGGATCAAGACGGTGGCCGTGTATTCCACGGTAGACCGCAACGCCCTCCACACCCGGCTGGCCGACGAAGCCTGCTTTATCGGTGAGTCGCCGCCCCACGATAGCTACCTGAACCTCGAAAGAATCATCGAAGTGGCCCGGGAGACCGGCGCCGAGGCCGTGCATCCCGGCTACGGGTTCCTTTCCGAGAATCCTGCCTTCGCTCGCCTTTGCCAGGAGGCCGGCATCCGCTTCATCGGCCCGAAGCCGGAAGTAATGGAGAAAATGGGCGATAAGCTGCTGGCCCGCAAGCTGGCGAAGAAGGCGGGGCTGCCCGTGCTGCCCGGCACCGACAAGGCCATCGAGACCGACAAAGCCGTCAGCCGGGCGTGGAAGCTGGGATTTCCGCTAATGGTCAAGGCCGCTGAGGGCGGCGGCGGCATCGGCATCCACATTATCGATTCCACCGACGAGTTGCTGCCCCTGATCGAGCGCACCCGCCTGGTGGCTGAACACGCCTTTGGCAGCCCCCGGCTCTACTTCGAGCGCTACCTGAAGGACGCCTCTCATATCGAGGTACAGCTGATCGGCGATGACAAAGGGAACCTGATCCACCTGTACGACCGGGACTGCTCCGTCCAACGCCGCAACCAGAAGTTGATCGAAGAAACCATCGCCACCAAGCTGACACCCAAACTCCGGAAACGTGTCTGCAAGCTAGCATTGAAGCTGGCGCGGCGCATTGGCTACACCAACGCCGGCACCGTGGAGTTCTTGGTTTCGGACGATGGCGAGATCTACTTCCTGGAAATGAATACCCGGCTCCAGGTAGAGCATGGCGTCACCGAGATGGTCACCGGCGTCGACTTGGTGGAGCTTCAGATAAGGGTGGCCTGCGGAGAAGCTCTTCCCCTGAGGCAAGACGATATCGTGCCCCAGGGTCATGCCATCGAGGCTCGAGTCTACCCCGAAGACCCCGACACCTTTGC
The DNA here is from genome assembly GCA_030753265.1 of Dehalococcoidia bacterium. Next base: position 9,813 of record JASMCQ010000072.1, on the reverse strand, counting down.
GCCCAACGACGGGGCGGTCACCGAGCTTCATCTGCCATCCGGGAAACACATCCGGGTAGACAGCGCCCTTTTTGACGGCTACGAGGTCCCGGTAGAGTATGAGCCCCTCCTGGCCAAGGTGATGGCCTGGGCGGAGACCCGTGAACAAGCGGTGAAGTGCCTCCAGAAAGCCCTATTGGCCTTCCGTCTGGAGGGGGTCAAGTGCAACATTCCGCTGCTTCGGGACATACTGTCCACCAAAGAGTTCGCCGGTGCGACCTATCACACCGGGTCCATGCCCTTGTGGGTGGAGGACAGGAAGAAGCGACAGCTTCATTCGTCGAGTAACGGGACCGGGTCACTCAACGGCAACGGGAAAGCGGGCCGGGAGATAGCGGCGGCTATCGGAGTGGCCACGGCGATGGCGCTCAAAGGGTCGCAGCAGCCCTTTTCGCCGGCTTCGGAGATCAGCCCCTGGCGCATCTACGGCCGCCGGGAACAGCTCCTCTCCCGTACTCTGGGGAACCGGAGTTGGAGGTAGCCACCTTTCGAATCAAGGTTGGGGACCGATGGTATGCGGTCCAGGTGGGGGACCTAAGCTACTCTCCGGTTGATGTGACGGTAGAGGGCGAGACCTATTCCGTGGAGGTGGAAGGCCTCCCTCCGAAGAAACTTCCTGAGTCCAGGCGACGCCGGCAACGGCCCACCGATATCGCCGCGCCACCCCGAAGCCAAGCGGGGGCGGCCCCACCTTCCGACGACATCGTACGCTCGCCCATGCCGGGGCGGGTCATCTCCGTCTTGGTGCAGCCCGGCGACCGGGTATCCCAGGGCGACGAGGTGTGCGTGGTGGAAGCCATGAAGATGGAGCAGAGCATCCGCTCCAACCGGGACGGCGTGGTCAAAACAGTTCTCGTCAAGCCCATGGATTCGGTGAAGGCCAACGACCCCCTGGTTGAGCTGGAGTAGCTCGGGCCGGGGCCATTTCCGACCGCTTTCCGGCGTCCGGCGACCAGGCCGGAGCCCGGATGCCGTGCACCGCCGCGGCCCTCGCCACAACTCTTCACTTTAACGAGGTGCCGGGGTGTTTCCGGCCCGAGACATCAGCTTGACACGCTGGCCCTTGGGCGATAGCATTCTCAGCGTCGGAAGGGGTGCCTTTCTCGAGACCCGGCCGACCAACCCGGCAATTTCCACCCGGATTGTTGAGGCCCAAGCCCCTTCTCTGACACCGTTGCGGAGACCGTCTCGCCGCCACGATGGCAGCTCGTACCGAGTCTCACCTCTTCCAGGTCTTGTGACAGCGACACCGAAGGCCCGCGACGCCTGGCGAGGGATCGCCTCGAAGGGCAGCGAGGCCAGGGTGCGGTTTAGACAATTACTCTCGCCCCAAGGTGGCCGGTTGGAGGGCCACCGTGACCCGCGTAAGGAGGCACAGGTGGAACCGAAGGAACTGTCCCGGCACATCCTGTTGGGGGAAACCGAGGCTGCCGCGCAGTGGAGCCGCCAGGCGCTCGACGCGGGGATGGACCCCCAGGCGATCATCAACCAGGGGCTGTTGCCCGGAATGGCCGAGGTGGGAACGAAATTCAAGAACTACGAGTACTACCTGCCCGAGGTACTGGTGGCCGGCAAGGCCATGAACGCGTGCTTGGCCATTCTGAAACCCCTGCTGACCGACACCAACACAGCCTACGTGGGGCGGGTGGTCATCGGCACGGTGCAGGGGGACCTCCACGACATCGGCAAGAACCTGGTGGTCATGATGCTGGAGGGAGCGGGCTTCGCCGTTAATGACCTTGGCTCCAACGTTTACCCGGAGCAGTTTGTGCAGGCGGTTCAGGACGACAACCCGGACCTAGTGTGCTTGTCCACGTTGCTGACCACAACTATGCCGAGGCTCCAATCGATCCTGGCAGCCCTGGAGGCTGCTGAGCTTCGGCACGCGGTGAAGGTGATGGTTGGCGGCGCCCCCGTGAGTCAGGATTACGCCGACGAGATCGGCGCGGACGGTTATGCCCCGGAGTCAGCCTCGGCCGTGGAGACGGCCAAGGCTATCTTGGGCATTCCGGCTTCCACAGGTTAATCAGGGAGGCAGCCATGGCAACGCTCAGCCACCGAGAGAGGGTCGTCAAAGCGCTGAACCACGAGGAGGCCGATCGGGTCCCCGTGGACCTCGGCTCGACCTATGTCACCACCATCAACATCAACGCCTACCCCAGGCTGCTGAAGCACCTGGGTATGGAGGATGAGCCCGGCACGGTGGTGATGCGCCCCCGGTCCCAAATCGCCACCCCCAGCGAGACCCTGCTCCAGTACCTGGACATCGACCTGCGAGGCATGTGGTTCGGTGGGTCCGACCAGACCCCGGAGACAAAGATCGACGAGAACACCCTATCCGATGAGTTCGGGGTGGTTTGGAACAGGCCCGATGGAGGCCACTACCTGGCCATAGAGTCCCCCTTCCAGAAGGGGCAGCCGACCGTGGCCGACGTGGAGCGATTCAATTGGCCCGACCCGAGGGACCCCGGACGCACCAGGGGCATGCTGGAAAGGGCCCGGTATCTGCACGATGAGACGGACTACGCGGTGGTCCTCAGCCTGCCCTACGGCATCGTCGCCGACTGCGCGCGGCTGCGCGGCTTCGCCGAGTTCTTCACCGACCTGGTGGACAACACCGCCTTCGCCGAGGCGCTGCTGGACCACATGGCCGAGCTGACATCGGGCATGATGATCTCCGCCCTGGAGCAGGTGGGCGAGTACGTGGACGTGGCCCTGTTCCCCGACGACATGGGAATGCAGGACATGTGCCTGGTCTCGCCGGACATGTACCGGCGGCTCTTGAAGCCCCGGCACCGAAAGCTGGTGGACGCCATCAAGAGCAAGACCAAGGCCAAGGTGCTCATGCACAGCGACGGCTCCATTTACCCCATCATCGGGGACCTCATCGATATCGGCGTGGACGCCCTCAATCCCATCCAGGTCTCGGCCCGGCAGATGGACTCGGATGTCCTGAAGCGGGAGTTCGGGCACCACCTCGCTTTCTGGGGGGCCATCGACACCCATCGAGTCCTGCCCATGGGGACCCCGGAGGATGTGGAAGCCGAAGTGAGAAAGACCATCGGCGACCTGGCGCCCGGCGGCGGCTACGTGCTCACCTCCGTGCACAACATCCAGTCCGAGGTGCCCCCGGAGAACATGATGGCCATGTACAAAGCGGCCCGGCAGTGGGGGACCTACTCCGGGTAGACGATGCCCCGGCGGGCGCCTGTTTCCAGTAGCCCAGCACGCCGAGGCGGCTAGGACTTGGTGTCGCTAATAGCCGTTGTTATATTCCGTACGCCCTAAGCTTGCCGAAGGGCCCGGGGCCGGTGGTTCGACAAGCTCACCACGTACGGTATTCTTACCGCCGGTAATTGGGGAAAAGTACTGGGTACGGCATCCAGAATCGGCAGCAACGAGGACCGGTCCGGGACGGCTGGTACACGGTCAACTTAGTCAACCTAATTGTTGAAACTTGTCATTCCGAGCCGGAGGCGAGGAATCTCGTTGTTACGCTGAGACTCCTCGTCGCTCTACTCTTCAGAATGGCAGGCTACAAGAATCAAGTTGGCTGAGTACTAGCCCTCCGGCGCCGGCTTGATTCCGGCGGCCCGGAGCACCTCGGGTACCCGTGACTCCCAGCCGACGGCCATGATGTGGACCCCCTGGCAGAGCGGCCTTATCTGCTCTATCACCCGTGCCGCAATCTCCACGCTCTTCGCGGCCCGGTCCTCGGCCCACTCCAGTTCACGGATGATCTCCTCGGGGACATGGAAGCCCGGCAGCGTGGCGTTCAGCCTTCTCGCCATTCCGGCGGACCTCAGCATGATGTGCCCGGCCAGGACCGGCGCGCCGAATCGCCGCGCCTCCTCCATGAACTTCTCGAAGGCGCGGGGGTCGTAGACGGCCTGGGTCTGAAAGAAACCGGCGCCCGCTTTGACCTTCTCCTCCATGCGCCGAAGCTCTTGGTCCAGGTCGCTCGCGCCCGGGTTGGCCACGGCTCCCGCGAAGAGGCTTGGCGCGCCCCGGAGCCGGTGGCCGCTCATGTCCGCCCCCGAGTTCAGAGATGAAATGGCCTGAATCAACGTGATGGCGTTCAGGTCGAAGACGGCCTTGGCCTCCGGGTGGTCACCCGCGGCGGGGTCGTCACCGCTCATGCACAGGACGTTGGAGACACCCAGGGCATGAGCGCTCAGCAGGTCGCCTTGCAGGGCGATGCGGTTCCGGTCCCGGCAGGTGAACTGGAGAATCGGCTCAAGCTCCCGGTCCAGCAAGAGGTGGGCCGCCGCCAACGGCGCCATGGTCATTCGCGAGCTGGCCGAGTCGGTCAGATTGAACCCATCCACCAATCCCTTGAGCGCCCCGGCTTTCTCCAGCAGAGGAGCCAGGTTCGTGCCCTTGGGTGGGACCATCTCGGTGGTGACTACGAACTTGTCAGACCTCAAAGCTTCGGCGAACCTGCTCAAGTTACACCACCTTCTCGGCGAAATTCTCTCACCGGCCGGCTATTTCAACCACATTATAGTCTGTGGGCGGCGAGTAATGGAAGCACGCTCCGCGGTTCCCATCCCGGCTGGGAGCCAGGCGAGGGGGTTGGTCAAAGCGGGTCGGCAGTGACCCCACCGGCCGACGCAAGACACGTTGCTTCGACGCGGCGAAGTGCCGGTTACTCAATCCCGCCGGTTTCAGATGTGACCGGCGTCACAACCGATCCAGGAGAAACGGCACAGACCGGAAGCCCATGCCCTCGGGAAACTGGCTCCATAGACCTTTGATCAACTGAGTCCGGGAGTGCCGCCATGTTGACGATCGAAACCCAATTGGCTAGATTGGTGGAACTGTACCGGCTGTACCGGCTCAGCCAGCGGGGAGGAGCCTTTTTCTCCTTCCCGCCAACGAGCGCTAGTCACCCAGGCCGTCAGGCCGCGAGAACACCGATGGCAGCGTACTTCGATCAGCCGGCCATCTCCAGCGAAAGCCAATTGATATCCGGTGCGGAGTCCTATATGGGGTGCCCCATACCTGCTCCCGTCGTATGGAGGGCGCCCTGGGAACTCGAGGCCCGCTACCTGCTGAGCGGCGGCATCCCCGCTTCCCGTCGGGCGTCATTGATGTGCTCCAGTATCCGCACCCGCAGAGGGGCCAGCTCGTAGCCAAGGTCCGCCAGCATCCGGCTGTTGTCCAATAGGTAGACATGGGGCACGGCCTGGTCGCCCATGGTGATCTGGGCTTCGGGAATGTAGCTGCGGACGATGTCGGCCATGTCCTGGACGGTGGCCAGGTGTCCCCCGCTGATGTATACCGGGTGATTGAGCCGGTCGCTGAGGGCGGCCCGGACGAAAATTTCGGCGGCGTCCTCGGCGTGGATCATCGGCGACTTTTCACCCGGGTCAAAGACCATGGAGACCGGCTTGCCCACGGCGGGCAGTGACATCATCAGGCCGCCGATCATCCCAGTCATCCCGGTCACCCGGCCGTGGCCGAAAACGGTGCAGATGCGGATACCCCGCAGGTCCAGGCCGTAGCGCTCGGTGTACTTTGCGGCGGCGAAGTCGTTGGCCGACTTGGTCATCCCGTAAACGTTCGCCGGGCTATTCAGGTCCTCCTCGTTGATCAGCCGCTCGCCGAAGGTCTCCTGGACCCCGAACACGGCGATGGAGCTGGCGTACACCACCCGCTGCACCCCGGTCCATCGGGCCACTTCGAAGACGTTGTTGGTGCCCAAGATGTTGACCTGCATCGCGTAATGAGGCCGTTCCTCGGTGTCCGGGGGCAGCATGGCGGCCATGTGGATTATCTTGTGAACCTTATGGGTGTTCACCGCCTCCAAGAGATGGGGTATCTGGGTGATGTCGCCCCGGTAGAGCTTGATGCGGTCCAGGAAGGGTTGGAGGTTGGCGCGAGGTGGGGCCACGTCGAAGCAGACCACGTCCTCGCCTCGCTCGACAAGCATGCGGATGATTCGGTTGCCGATGAAGCCGGTGCCGCCGGTGACCATCACGGACATAGAGAGTCCTCCTGCTAGATGTATTGGCTGAACGGGCTTGGCAGGGGAGATTGAACGTTTCCTCAGAGGTCGCGTCCATCATACAAATATGGGCGCAGGGGTGCAATCCCCAGCCATCTATCCCGAGACGAGGCCATTCCGTAGGGGTATGGTGAGCTATTTTGAGGTCGATTTCAGTCTTCAGCTGGTTGGCCAAGAGCGCTGCTTTGTGAATAGCTTGCCATCAGCGATAATGTTTGACGGTCGATCTCCGCCTTCGTCTTGCTGGCGTTTGCCGGCGTCTTCTACCTGTCGTTCCAGCGAAGGCCGGAATCCAAAATTCGTTCACTGGGTCCCGGCTTTCGCCGGGATGACGGAGGAGGTATCAAGCCTCATGCAAGACGCTAGCCTAGAGCGGCCGTTTAGCCGGCATTCCAGGGCGTCTGGGGTATTTGGCCGGGGTTGAATACACCTTCTCGAAAGCTACCACCACGCGGCCGCCGGCCAGGCCGGTGACCCGGACCGGATGCACCTTCTCCAGGCGTCCTCCCAGCAGGTCCAGCGCCGGGGTCGCGCCGGACAGCTCGTCCTCGATGCCGCCGTGCTTCAGCAGCGCCACCCGGCCGCCCAGGCAACAGAATGGCAGAGTGTACTCCAGGAGGACCGGTACCGAGGCTACGCCCCGGCTCACCGCCAGGTCGAAGGTCTCCCGCAGCTCGGGCCGGTGGGCCAGCTCCTCCGCCCGGGCGGTGTGCACCTCGACGCCGGCAAGGCCCAGAGTGGCCACCAGATGCTCCAAGAACCTGGCCTTCTTGCCCACCGACTCTACCAGGGACAGCTGGATGTCGGGGAAAACGAGCTTCAAAGGCAGGCCGGGAAACCCAGCGCCCGTCCCCACGTCAACAATCCGGAGCTGCTGGGCCATGCCGCCGGGGAACGCCAGGCAAACGGTGAGGGAGTCTACAAAATGCCTCGACTGGACTTCAGGGTATCGGGTGATCGAGGTCAGGTTCACCCGCTGGTTCCAGAGGGCCAGCTCGTGGTGGTACGCCTCGAATTGGTCTAGCTGCCTCGGCGTCAGCGCCAGGCCCAATTGGGCGGCCCCCAGGGCTAGTATCTCCATCCTTTGGGACATTACCGATATTATAACGCCCCTGCCGGCCGCACCGAAGGAGAAATCGATCCGGATGCCGGGGTCCCCGCGTGAGCCGGGAGGGATGTCAAGCTGATTTTCCTGGATCGAGGCCGATGGCCCGGCCGCTCGACCGAGTCAGATACGGAGAAAGACGGTGAGCATCGTCGAAGCAGCCGCCTCGTGCCCGGCGGGCCGGCGGGCGCGGCGCGAATTGACAGGGCCGGAGGCGGGCCGTAAAATTAGCCCCATATTGCTTGGGTCACCCCAATTTAACCAACCTGAGTCCCCGGATGACGGTGGCGGCTAGAGGCCAGGCTCCAACCCTGGACAAGTCTCGGAGGGGTAGGAATGACAACTAGAGCGTATCTGCTGGTGGAGACCGCGGTTGGCAAGACCCGGGAAGTAGCCGGCACTTTGAAAGGCTTGGAAGGCATAGAGTCGGTAGACGTGGTGACCGGCCCCTACGACATAATAGCGGTGATCGGCGCGGTCGATATGACCGTGGTGGGGAACCTGGTTACCGGTCACATCCACACCGTCCCCGGTGTGGTCCGGACGGTTACCTGCGTGGCTGTAGGGTCGTAGGCCTCCCGGGCGGCTGCCTTCGAGGTCCTCGCCTCGTGTCCCTTGGGTAGCCGCCCCCCATACCTGAACAGGAGAGTCGCCGTGGATTTCAAGTTCAGCCCGGAAGACGATACCTTTCGCCATGACCTCCAGGGTTTTGTCCGGGCCGAACTTCCTCCTGATTGGGAGAGCTTCGACCGGTTCCCTGGCGGACACGATTGGGACCTTACCCGCCAGATGCGCAAGAAGCTGGCGGATCGGGGCTGGCTCACCATGCACTGGCCGGAGGCCTACGGTGGCCAGGACGCTTCGCCGGTCCGCTCGACCATTTACAACGAGGAAATGGCCTACCTGCGGGCCCCGGGCCGGGACATATTCGGGGTTCGGATGCTGGGCCCCACTTTGATGATTCACGGCACTGAGGAGCAGCGGCAGGCCCATCTTCCCCTGGTCGCCAAGGGTGAGGTTCAGTGGTGCCAGGGGTACAGCGAGCCGGAATCCGGGTCGGACCTGGCATCCCTCAGCACCCGCGCCGTCCGGGATGGTGACGACTTCGTCATCAACGGCAGCAAGATTTGGACCAGCCTGGCTCATCGGGCGGACTGGATCATGCTGTTGACCCGCACCAACCCCGACGCCCCCAAACACCGGGGGATCAGCTTCATTCTGGTGGACATGAAATCTCCGGGCATCGAGGTGCGGCCCATCGGCAACATGGCCGGAGGCCAGGAATTCAACGAGGTGGTATTCGATAACGTCCGGGTACCTCGCCGGAACGTGGTGGGCGAGGAAGACCGGGGTTGGTACGTGGCGGTGACTCTCCTGGATTTCGAGCGGTCCGGCATCGACTACTCGGCCGGCGCCCGCCGGTTGCTGGACGACGTGCGGGGATACGCTGCCGAGACCAGGCGCAGCGGCCAGGTTCTGCTGGAGACCCCCTGGGTGCGGAACTTGCTTGCCGACCGGTACATCGAATGCGAAGTGGCCCGCCTGATTGCCTATAACGTGGCCTACATGCAGGGCGAAGGGCAGGTGCCCAACAAAGAGGCTTCCATGAGCAAGGTGTTCGGGAGCGAAACGCAGCACCGGTCGACGGTGGCCGCGGTGGAGATTCTGGGCCCGTACGGAGCGCTGAAACAGGGCGACCGACTGGCGCCCCTCCGGGGCCAGGTCCCCGAAAACTGGATGATCAGCTTCTCCCACACCATCGCCGCGGGGACCTCCGAAGTGCAGCGAAACATCATCGCCAGCAGGGGTCTGGGCCTTCCCCGGGGCTGAGGTCCAGCCGGGGCCGGAACCGGCCGCCTCTCGCACCGGGGAGCCGGCCCAACTTCAGACCCTTCGCGGGGCTTGCCCTGAGTCCCCACGCGGTGGCGGGGCGCCACCGGCGGGTGAAACACTTGCGGCCTTCACCCCGGTTACGTTCAGATCAGCCGGTTGCTAGGCGGCCGCGAAGACTTGAAGCGCCAGGTAGTCCAGGTCCGGAGCCGCTTCCCGGCAGCGGCGCATGATCCGGAAGACCGTCCGCACCGTCACCGAGAAACGCGCCGCCGCCTCTTCCACGGTAAGGTCCTCTGATTGCATCGTCGACCAGACCGTCAGGTCGCGGGCCATTCGGCGTTGCCGCTGAAACCATTCGGGGTCGTCGTACTTGCATTGGGGCAGGGGACAGTCGAGGCACGACGCCGAAACTTCGCACCCGGTATCCTCGTAGTGGCAGAATTCGGGGACCGAGTCAACTAGGAAACTGGCCGTTGGCGACATAGACATCTCAATGCTCCAAAACAGATGTTCTAATAACCAAGCTCATTATAGAACAGGCGTTCTTAATACGTCAATACCTTTTCCTGCCAAATTGACGGCTAGTTTCCTCCTTGGTATATTCCTATACGGTCTGTGTCCCGTCCTCTGAGGGATCCACAGGCGCCGCGTTCGGTCGTCTGACTAGATCCTCGTCAGCAACATTGCAATACTCCTGCACCGGGGCGTTGTTCGCCCGGAGTCTAGCCCGGAGTTTCGCTCGGACTGCTGGAGGCTGACCGGTAGCATTACCCCGCGGGCCTCCGGGACCCATGGGCGGGACGTCAAACCTGAGGCTCCGGACGGC
>JASMCQ010000071.1 GCA_030753265.1 Dehalococcoidia bacterium | reverse complement strand
GACCAAGAGAACCCGTTTGCCCTGCGGCGACGGGGTCTTTTCATTCTACGGCCCCTCTTGTTATTGCCCCTTGTGCCGTCACCATCCTCGGGGCCCGATTAGCCCTATGGCAGAAGACCTTCTGAATATCAGAGAGCCGGTGGTGCCGCGCGACCTTCGGGCCGCGCATTATCCACCCTGGCAGACCACAGTCCAATTGAGGCGCTTATGGCCCAGACAAACAAGATCCCCCGTGATGGGATATTGTCCGACCGGCTGCTTAGACAAGCCGTCGGCGCTGATTGGATCTATACGGAGCGCTTCAAGATCCCCGACACGAATTTCCAACCGGCGAGCCTCGACCTCAGGTTGGGCGAGACGGCACACCGTTTGCGTTGTAGTTTTCTCCCGGATACGAGCGTGGAAGACAAGCTCCCCGGCCTCGAAATGGGAACATTGGACTTGCGCGATGGGGCCATTCTGGAGAAGAACCGCCCGTACCTCATTCCTCTCCTCGAAGAACTGAATCTTCCGAAGGGGATTCGAGCCAAAGCCAACCCCAAAAGCTCCACGGGCCGGCTGGACATATTCACCCGCGTGATTACCGACCGAAGCCATAGGTTTGATGACATCGCCGAGGGGTACAGCGGGCGGCTGTATCTGGAGGTCGTGTCGCGGTCCTTTACCATCAAGGTTCGGTCGGAATTGTCGCTGAATCAGTTGCGGTTATTCAAAGGCGATTCAGCCTGCGAAAGTGGGGAGCTGCTTGGGAAGCACCGCATGGACCCCATTCTGTTCCACCATGCGGATCACGCCGGGGAACCCCGTGAACCGAGAATGGATAACACCGTCAGCCTTGGCGTGGACCTTGTGGGACACAACGGCGTCATCGGTTACCGGGCCAAGAAGAACAGCAGCCTGCTGGATCTGTCTCAGGAACACTATTATGACCACGGTGAATATTGGGAGCCGGTGCACACCGACGCGACTCGTAGCTTGATACTGGAGCCTGAAGAGTTCTACCTGCTAACCTCCGCCGAAGGGATCAACATTCCTCCCCAGTACGCGGCCGAACTCACTGCCATCGATCCTTCAAGCGGCGAATTGAGAACCCACTATGCGGGCTTCTTTGACCCGGGCTTTGGACTCGTGGGTACCGGCGCCACCCGCGGGGTCCAACCGGTGATGGAAGTCCGGGCCCACGATGTCCCGTTCATGATCGAGCACGGCCAGACCATCTGCACCCTCACGTTCGAGAGAATGTTGGAGACCCCCAAGAAGATGTACGGCACGTCGAGAGGATCATCGTACCAGGGCCGCGGGTTGATCTTGAGCAAACATTTCCGGCCCCTGGTTGACCAGGGCGAGTTGCCGGTCGCGGTCACGCAGCCGCCGGCGCAAACCCCGCCGCCGGCGGAAGCCGCCACGGGCCAGATGGACCTCTTTGGAAAGCTCCCACAAGAAGATGCCGCCCCTGAGCCGCTTCCTGCCACAACCGATCCGGCGTAGCAATGGGGTTGAATATCCTCTCAAGTGTCGTGGGGAGTTCTTGGCGAAGCGTCAGGGGAACCCCTCCTAAAGAACCTCAGGAAAAACCTCAGGCTGGGCGCGGTCCCCATGCAGAGCAGCCTGACGCCGCGCGGTGTCCCCCGCACCGTTGCCCCCAGTCGCGATACCAGTGGTTGGGCGCCATTGACGCCCATCTTACCCAGTTGGTACACTCGCCTCTCGAAGGCAGGAAACCAAATCCTTCTATGGCCGGACCACGGCCAGAAAGGAGTGAGGCACGATGGTGGCGACACAACTGACCACGGTACTCCACCCGGCGGCGGAAGGCGCACCCCGGCAGCTCAGTTTGGCGCCGCGCTTATCCGGGCTTCGAGGCTCGACCATAGGCCTGATCGACAACCGGAAACGGAACGTCGACGCCTACCTGATGGAGCTGGGCCGCCTGCTCCAGGAGGATTACGGTGTGGCCAAGCTGGTCACCTACCGAAAGGCCAGCCAGAGTTTGCCCACTCCCCCTGAGGTATTGGATGAGATGTCGTCCAGCTGCGACGCCATCATCCACGCCATCGCTTTTTGAGGGTCCTGCATAACGTGGGGTCTCCACGACGGAATTGAAACGGAAAAGCGAAGCAAGCCCGCGGTTACGGTTATCACCAAGGTGTTCAGCAAGGCAGCGGAACTCCGTGGCCGGGCCCTCGGCCTACCGGAACACCCGGTGGCGGTGCTAAACTGCACTCCCGGCAGCATGAGACCGGACCAGATGCTGGAGATCGCCGAGACCAGCATCGAGGGCATCACCGAGAGCCTGCTACTGCCAGCCTGGGAGCGCCAGAATGGCTAGCTCTTCCAGCCGCTCCCAGGGCCCTCGGAGCGTCGACGGGAATCCCGGTGCGCCGGAGTTGGGCCAGGAGTCCACCCGCTTGCAGGTGGAGGGCTCGGTCAGCCAGATCAACGACTACTTCTACGACAAAGGCTGGACCGATGGTCTGCCGGTCATTCCACCCACCGAGGACCTGGTGCTGGAAATGCTGGAGGCGTGCCCGCTGCCCGGAAAGCAGGTGCTGGGCCGGATACCGCCGCTGAACGGCATGGTCACCGTGGAGAAGGTGGCCATCAACGCCGTGATGGCCGGCAGCAAGCCCGACTACTTCCCGGTGGTGCTGGCTGCGGTGAAAGCCGTGCTCCAGCCCCAGTTCAACGCGGGGTCCATCACCACCACTACCGGGGGAGCGGCCCCGGCGGTGATCGTCAGCGGCCCCATTGCCCAGAAGCTGGGGATCCACGGCGGCACCGCCGTCTTCGGCTCGGGCCACCGGGCCAACGCCACCATCGGCCGGGCCCTTCGCCTGACCATGCGAAACCTCGGAGGGGCCACCGCCGAAACAATGGAGAAGTCTACCCACGGCTGGCCTGGCAAGTACACCATGTGCTTCACCGAGAACCAGGAGCGCAACCCCTGGGAGCCGCTACACGTGGCAATGGGCTATCCGCCCGAGGTCAGCACCGTCACCGTGGTGGCCGCCAGGGGCATCCATACCATGGTGGAAGGGACCGTGGAAACCGGCGAGGGCGTGCTAGAGACCCTGGTCGGCTCGATGACCGCCGGCGGCATATCCGGCTACTACTTTCAGGCGCGGCAACCCACCACCGTCGTGGTGCTGGGGCCGGAGCACGCCGCGCAAATCGCCGCCTCCGGGTTCAGCAGGGCCGACGTAATCAACCATCTCTTCGAGCACGTCCGGATACCCGCGGGCCGGTTGAGGAACCGGTACCACTTTGGGGGCCGGTCCTGGCCGGATGAGTTCGAGGACCAGGACGAGGGCTTCCTGGTGCCGCTGGCGGCTACGCCTGACCACTACCTGGTGGTGGTGGCCGGAGGGGATGGAAGCCACTCCTCCTGGCTGTCTCCCTGGTCCGCCACCCAGCGGGCGACGGAGGTCATCGGGGGATAGGGACGGGAGGCGGCCTTCAACGAGACATGGTTCCGTGAGACGCCGACCCCACCGTTCTCAGTTTCCCTCTACTCGGGGAACACCAGCGATTCCAACTCCTCGCCCGCAATTGCGCGGCCGATGTTGGCGTAGGCGAAGGCGGATGCCCGCTCGTTGGTCTCCTCGCTGCTGCCCGCCATGTGAGGGGTAATCACCACGTTGTCCAAGCCGAACAACGGGTTGTCCTCGGGGGTGGGCTCCTTTTCGAGCACGTCAAGGCCGGCCGCGAAGATTTGCCCGCTGGTCAGCGCCCGGTATAGGGCCTTTTCGTCCACTACGGGGCCGCGGCAGGCGTTGATCAACAGCGCGCTCGGCTTCATGATCTCCAACTCATGGTCGGAGATCATGGCCCGGGTCTGGCGGCTCAGGGGGACGTGAAGCGTGACGATGTCCGACTCCCGCAGCAGGTAGTCAAGGGAGACGGGCTCGGCCTTGAGGTCCTTTTGCACGTCCTCGGGGATCTCCACGACATCGTAATAGATGGTCCGGGTGTCGAAGCCCGTCAGCCGTTTGGCCACGTTCTTTCCGATGCGGCCCAGGCCGATGATACCCACCGTCTTGTCGGTAATCTCGGACAACTCCAGCGGCTCCAGGCTGTCCCGCCACTTCTTCCGGTGTGTTGCCGTGTCCCACTGGGTCATCAGCCGTTTGCCCACGGAGATCATCAGGCCGATGGTGTGCTCGGACACGGCGATGGCGTTGGCGCCGCCGTTGTTGGCCACGGGGACACCCATCTCGCCGATGGCCTCCATGTCCAGCCGGTCGTACCCGGCGCTTAGGGTCTGTATCAGCTTCACGTTGGGGCAATGCTTGAGCAGGTCCACCGATACGTCGGTGGGGAAGACGATGATTGCGTTGGCGTCCTTGCACAGTGGGATTTTCTCCTCGACGGACATTCTATTGTCCACGAAGGTCACTTCCCAGCCCGGTGGCGCCTGGCTTATGATGTACTCCGCCCGCTTCTTGGCTACCGCCAGGAGAGCAATTTTAGTCGTGGCCATTCCACACCTCTTGTTTTATTTCTGCGGCCCATTGCTTCGTTCACCAGTGGCGTTGGAGCGGGTCCCGGCCCGTCCTCCTCAGAACTTTTTCTCAAACAGGCCAGACCTACCGGGAACTCGCCGAACGAAGCCCTTGGCGCACCACGCAATTATAGCCATGCGCCGTGAGATGTCAAAATCGGAGCCGCTGGGCTATCACGAGGGCGAGGATCGGAGCCTATCTGGGGCATTGGCGGGTCGAAATCCCCCTAATCCCCCTTTACCAAAGGGGGACTGAGAGGTATTGGCTCGTCGCAGGGATTGAGAAGTCGTGGATGGGCCGGTGGGTTTCGGAGGCGGAGGGGCAGGAAGGAATGGTCGGCGGTGGGGACCTGCCGTAGCTCAGAACAGCTCGGCTATCTCCCGCTCCAGCCGCTCCTCTGGGGTTTCCGTCCCTTGATGGGGCTGGCGTCCCGGCGCTCGTTTGACCAGTTGGGCGTAGGACTCCAGAGAGCCGTACTCCCTGGTATGGATGACCACCGGCATGGGTAATGCATGGCCGAAGATCAGCGCCTGCTGTTTGGACTCCAGCCGGGCCAGCACTCCCCTTAGCTGGCGGCCGCCGGGTGTCCCCGACAGCACCGCCTCGATGTCACGCTCGTTGTCCAGCAGGCAGGTCAGCCGGGTCCCCAACTGGCTCATGACCTCTGAGTCGATGCCGCTGGGCCGCTGGTCGATGACCATCAGGGTTACATTGTACTTCCTCATCTCCCGGGCGATGGTCCCGAAGATGGTCTGGGGCGCGATGGCCGGGCTGAGGAACTTGTGGGCCTCCTCGATGACGATGACCAGGGGCCTGGGATCGCGGCCCTGCCCGCCTTCCGCCTGCTCCTTCCGCTCCACGTACCGGCCGTGGATACGCCGGGACAGCAGGTTCGTGACCAGCATGTAGGCGGTCAGGTTGCGGCCGTACCGCCCGAACTCCAAGACCACGTGCTGGCCGCGCTCCAGGTGCTCGATGATTCGGTCCGCCGCGTTGCGCTCGGATTTTTCCGCCAGGAACTCGAACCGCTTGAGCCGGGTCAGCCGGTTGTACAGCGCACCGAGGGCATGGGGCTGCACCTGGATTTGAGCCGCCAGATCGAAGATCGCATCCCGTCCTTCCATGTTCAGGAACTGGCTCATCCAATGCCGCTGGCCGAATTTCTGCTGCAAGTTGAAAGCGGCGGAGGCAGCCACCTCCGACATGTTCAGGGTCTCCCGCAGCATCTCCACATCCTCCGGCTCGATGTCTCCATAGCCGATCCTGACCACGTCGTCGGTTGAAGAGCCGCGCCGCCGGGAACTCTCCTCGTCCAGGGTGAAGGTCGACACCCGGGACGGGAACAATTGCTTCAGGCCCTTGGCGAACCTCTTGCCGTCGGAATCGTGGGCGCCCCAGCCGTACTCGCTGTGCATGTCGAATATGAGGGAAGAGGCCTGGCCCCCCTGCAGTATGCCGACCAGGAGCAACCGGGTCAGGAACGTCTTGCCGGTTCCGCTCTTGCCGAACACACCGATGGACCGCTTCACCAACTCGTCCAAGTCCAGGCAGACCTTGGCTTCCATATCCAGGGGGTTCCCGATCCAGAAGTGGCGCTCGTCCTCGTTGCCGAAAACCGCGGCCACGTCCCGCTCCGAGGCCGCGTGGGTCCGGGCGAAGTGGGGAGGGATGGTCTTGGCCGCCACCGGGGTCTCCACGGCGTCGCCCAGGGCTACCGGCATGACCAGGTTGGGCAGGACGGATACCGTGCCATAGGCCACGGTGCCCTGCAACACCTGGGTGATGAATGGGTCGTCCATGCCGGGCGGCGCGTGTTTCAGCCGGGGATCGGTGCTGCCCAGGGCGATGTCGGTGACCACGCCGAAAAATCGATGGCCGCTCCCCTGAATGGTGACGAAGGCGCCGGCCTTGACCTCCTCGACCGAGGTGCCCGCGTCCAGCCGGACCTCGACACCGTGGGCCAGGGACCCATCCACCACCACCCCCAGAAACCTGCCCTGGGAGCCGCCGGTCACGGCGCCACCCTCCGCAAAATCGAGTTCAGTCTGGGAACGTCGCCCGCCAACTCGGAGGCCAAAGCCCTGCCGGCACGGACCAGGAACCCTGCCCCGTCCGGCTGGGCCCCAGCGGCGGCCCGCAAACAAGCCCCGACGACCTCGTCGACGACGGGTATTCCGGAGTTGAGCAGCAAGTGGATGAAATCCAGCCGGTTGGTGAACTGGGCCGTTTCGGCGGGGGAGCAGGCGTAGACGAATGAGTGGACCGGAGGCGGCAGGGGCGGCAGGAAATGCCGGCACTCATCCCCCGTCCGGTGTCCGGCGATGAGTGCGTCGAACCGGGTGGTCAGCAGCCTGGCCAGCTGAGGATTGTCGCGAAACACCTCCTCCTCGGAGGAGGCGCTCTCCCCCCGGGCCAGCACCGGGCGGCTGGGGTCCAGAGGCTCGGTGCTAACCCGGCAGACAACCCCGTAGACCCAGGAGGAGCCGGTCCGGACGAAGCTTCCCTGAGGCGGCGCGCCGTCTAGCCGATAACACTGGGCAACAAAGGATGTGGACGCGGTAGCCACCACCTCGCCAACTCTGCGGGGCATCAGTCCGCCGGCATCCGCCACGGCCCCACTTGGGATCGAGCTATCCTGGATAAGCCGCCCTACCCGGTCCGGGCCAAGTAGTAATCCTTCATCCTCTGGTGCACTTCCGTGGTGAATATCAGGTCCACTTCCAGGCTCTGCAGCCGGGTCCCGGGAATCGCCATGAGGAACACCTCGCCGGGGATGTCGGTGTTGAGGCGCATACCAACACACCCCCAGGATTGGGAGGGCTTCCCCTTGGACAGGGCTAGGGGAATGGCGGAACAGCCGGGGCGGCCAAACACACCATCGGCTTGCTCGGCCCAGTTAGTGAGTCCACAGGCCTCGTTCATGACCATTGCCTGCTGCGGTGTGAGCCAGAGGAGGACGGCGTCGGGCTCCAGAGGGAAGCGCCCCAAAGGCCCGTAGACGATGCCGGCGGAAGGATTTTCGTTCTTGGGAACGTGCTCCACCTCCTCTTCCCGGACATAGGAAGTGGCGCACATCTGCCCCACCTCTTCCATCAGCTCCTTCATCTGCTGCTCGGGCAAGGGAAACCCCATGACCATGGCGCCCAGGGGACAGCGGTAGTGGTCCTCTGCCGCGGCAAAGAAAACCTCGGTTTCCGCCTGCCGCCAGAAGGAACAGCTAGACGGTAGCACCATCCCCGTTCTGGGTATCTCCGGGGGCTGCTCCTGCACAAAGGTCATGGCAATGGGCTGAAACTGCAGTTGCAGCCGCCTCTCCAGCAGTCCCGCAAGTTCATCGTAGGGCATGATAATCTCCTTCTAATGGGGCTCCGGTATTGGATAGTTGACGCCCGGGCCTAGCTCCCGTATCGCGAAAACAACAGGTTACCGGGCAGAAATCCCCCTTCACCCTTTTATCGCGAAGGGGCATCAGGGGGAACTTCCAGCAACTTGTCGGCCAGCGACCCGGGACGTGCTCCAACCCAGACCCCGGCGCTCGAAGCCGAGCCGCGACGAAGCCGGACCTGTTCAGTTAACCTCAGGTCCAGCCCGCCGTACCACGGCCACGGGTAACCAGACTTACTTTCGATAATCGGCGTTACAAGCACCGTTCGTGGTGAGCTTGTCGAACCACCGACCTCGCGCCCTTCGGCAAGCTCACGGTTAAAGGGTGTTCATGACGGCAATTTTCGATTCAAGTACTGGGCTAGGGCCTAGGCCTTTACGAACTTGACGAGGGTGACTTCAGGAGTGACGTCGTCGTACACCGCCACCACCGGCATGTCCATCTCCAGCCCTTCCAGCATGGGCTTCATGTTGGAATCCACCACGTTGGAGATCATCCTGGGGCCTTCATCCAGCTGGACAATGGCATACACGTGGGGAGCATCGTCTTGGAAGACACGCTGGGCCGTCTGGTGGATGATGGTGTACGAGTGCAGCCTGCCCCGGCCGCTGACCTTCGCCCATTCGATCTTCTGGGAGAAACACCGGGGACATTCCTCCCTGGGATAGAAGTGGAACTTGTCGCAATTGGTGCAGCGGGGCATCATCAGTTCATGCCGCTTGGCTCCCTCCCAGAACGGTGCGGTGAGCTTCGCGTGGATTGGCCTCGGTAGAGGTTTTTTGTATTCTGTAGTCATTTTCAGCTTCCCTACTTCGCAGCTTCAGTGCCGAGTATGAGCGTGCACATCACGCTCGCGGTGCCGCCTCAACCATTCACCATGGAGAGGTCGTGCTTGGCCACCTGCCTCTCGTCACCCCGGCCCATCAGCTGGCGGACAGACTCGATGACGTGCCTGAAGCCTCCGCCGCCTCCCACCGGTTGTCCGGCAGATAGCTGGCCGCCGTCGGTATTGATGGGGAAGCTCCCTTTGTACGTTGTATCCACCGACTCAAAGAAGGGACCGATTTCCCCCTTTTCACAAAAGCCCGCGTCTTCGAGGCACACGGCCTCAAGGATCGTGTATCAATCATAGAATTCGGCGAACTCAATATCCTTGGGGCCGTATCCCGCCATTTCGAAGGCGCGCCGAGAGGAGAGGGCCACCGAAGTGGTGGTAATCCTTTCTGCCTGCCAGATCAGGTCGTGGTCGCTGGCGCTCGCCGCCGCCCCCAGAATGTAAACCGGGGGATTGGGCAGCGACCTGGCCCGCTCGGCCGAGGTGACGATACAGGCCGCCGCTCCAGCACAGGGCATGACGCACTCGAACAGGTGCAGCGGGTCGTTGACGAATCTGGAGTTGAGGACATCCTGCACCGTGATAGCCTGCCCGGCGAAGGCCGCGTTGGGGTTTTTCAGCGCGTTGAAGCGCTGGTTCACCGCCATTTGGGCAAACTGCTCCGCCGTGGTGCCAAACTCGTACATGTGGCGCCGCATCATCAGGCCGTAGCCCGTGCAGGCGCCGGGAGCCATCCCGAAGGGAGTCTCCCACTCGCTGGTCTTGGTAGCCGCCGGCGCTGAATGGTAGGATCCTGGGGCCAACCCGCCCAGGTCTGGGTCCCTGGTGCCGCCGAAAACACACACGATGGTGTTGGCCAGCCCGGAGGCGACGGCCGACGCGGCCATGGCCACCGCGTGGGCGCCGCTGGCGCCGTGCTGGGTAATGCCCATGCAAAATTCCACCGGCAGACCCATGTACTCGGCCAGGTCCACCTCACTGACGTCGGTCCCCCGGGTGATCAGACCGTCGATCTGCCCCTTGACCAGCCCGGCGTCGGCTATTGCCATTCGGATCGACTCGGCTAGAAGGGAGTTGGTGGATCTGCCCGGATAGGTCCTCCGGGTAGGCACCTCGCCGAAGCCCACTATGGCTGCTTTGGCTCTCAAGCTCATAAAAGGACACCTCCTTGTTGATTAGTAACTATCTCAAAGGCCGCGCTCCAGCGAAACCCGTTCTTCGGTGGGCCAACCCCAATTCCGGGGCGCCCCATGGCCGGCCCGCTGGACTGGCCAGCCCAGCCGCCGTGACGAAGACCGTTCACCGGCTCGCGGTAACTCCTTCGACGAGTTTGGAAAGGTGCTGTCGACCCGCCGATTGACCCGGCCTCTCGACGCCTAGATTATTCCCGATTCAGCCAGCAGCGTCAACTCCTCCCGGCTCATACCCAGTTCGCCGCAAAGGACCTCCAGGTTATGTTCACCGATCAGCGGCGCCCGGCGCGAGATTCGCCAGGGCGATCCGTTGTAGATGGCCGCCGAACCTGGGTAGACGAAGCTCCGCTCTAGCTCCGGGTGCTCCACGTCCACGAAAAACCCCCGGTCCGCCAGGTGGGGGTCGTCCACGATCTCGTCCATGGTCCGAATCGCGCCCCAGGGCAGGTCTCGCTGCTGCCCCCCGTGCCACAGCTCCTCCTGAGTGAGTTGAGCGAAGAACTCAGCCGTCACCTGGCTGACATGGGCGGCGTTGTCCTCGATTCCCTGGACGGTCCTGTACGTCTCGTCCAGCAGGTCCTGAGCCAGGCCATAGCCGTCCATCCACTCTGCCATCTGGCGCAGCCGGGGCGGCGTACTCCCCGAGCGGGTGGTGTTGACCCATCCCCCGTCTCCCGTCGGCAACTGGGTGGCGGGCGTTTTACCGGGCGCCGCGGCCCGCCCCGTGTGACGCTGCACCACCTCGCCGGTGGAGATGTAGATGGCGATAGCTCCCTCGGTGGTCAAGGCGCAGGCCTCGTGGACCGACGCGTCGATATACTGCCCTTCTCCGGACATGTCCCGGTAGTAGAGGGCCGCCAGGATACCCATGTAGGCGTAGTGGCTGGCGATGTGCCAGGCGTTGCCGCCTCCCGGCCCGAGGGGAGGAGCGTCGGCCACGTCCTCCTGGTCATAACCACAAGACGCCATCTGGCCTCCCGCCGCCAGGTGGAGCAAGTCGGAGGTGGCGTAGTCCCGCCACGGCCCCCCCTGCCCAAAGGGCGTCAGGGAGCACATGATGAGGCCGGGGTTCAGGGATGCCAACTCATCGTAGCCGAGCCCCAAAGATGGAAGGTACCCCGGCGGATGCGTCTCCAGTATTATGTCAATGCTGGGAACCAAGCGGCGGAAAATGCTCCTGCCGCCGGGGCTTTCCAGGTCCAGGGTGATGCCCCGTTTGGAGGTGTTGTAGTGCCAGAAGGAGAGACTGCGCTCCCGGTGCGGTATGTCGTCCAGGAAGGGACCGACCGACCGGGTGTGCTGCCCGCCGGGAGGCTCGACCGTGATCACGTCTGCCCCCAGGTCGGCCATCAGCTTGCCGCCGACCTGACCCTTCTCGTCGGCCAACTCCAGCACCCGCCCGCCGGACCGGGGGCCGGCAGCAGTGACGCCGGGGTCCGCCTGAGTACCGCCGGTCACCGCAGTGCCTTCTGAACATAGGGGTACGTTGGCATATCCGAGGGCCAGAAGGTGCCGTCGTCGTAGGCCTCCCGCACTTCCTCGAGGGAGAGCCCCAGCAACCCTTCGAATACTTCCCGGTTGTGCTGGCCGATAAGCGGCGGCGGGCGGAACACTTCCGCCGGTGACTTGGAGAGGTCGAAGGGGGCGTTCTGAAATTTCCAGGGTCCCAGGGTAGGGTGGTCCATCTTCGTGTAAGCGTGGCGAGCCCGAAGCTGGGGGTCATGCTCCACCCGGTCTTCGGAGCTTTGCACCGGCATGGCCCGGACCCCCGCCGCCTGGCATTTTTCCATCAGCTCGTACTTCTCGAGGGTTTGGGTCCACCTCTCGATGGCCCGGTCCATCTCTTCCTGGTGTTCGATGCGCCCCGGTAATTCGTCAAGCTTCGCATCGGTGGCCCAGCCGGGACTACCCATCACCCGGACCAGGCTCTGCCATTCCTGGTCGGAGCCGCAAACGATAGCGCACCAGTCGTTGTAGCCGCCACCCTTGGTGCGGTAGGCGTTGTGGGGCGCCACGGTGGGGCCGCGGTAGTTGTTGACGCTAGACGCGCCCGGCCAGACGGTCCGGTTGCCGGGAGGATACCCTTTCCGTCTGGATTCTCGGCCGTTAACCGTGCGGTCCAGGAAGGCGGACCCGGTCAGGGTAACCCCGACTATCATCTGAGCCAGGTCCACGTGCTGGCCCTGGCCCGTGGCGTTGCGGTGCCTCAGGGCGGTGAGGGCGCACATGGCGCCGTACATGCCGCCCGTATCGTCGAGGTAGGACCAGCCCCAACCCGCCGGCGGCTTGCCGGGCAGCCCGGAGAGAAAGGTCAAACCCGAGAGTGCTTGGGCCGAGGGTCCCATGGTGCCGTAACCGTGCTGCGGGCCCGTCTGGCCGAAGCCGGCCATGGACACGTAGACAATATCCGGTTTGAGCTTCTTCAATTCCTCGTAGCCCAGGCCAAATCGCTGCATGATCCGGGAGCTAAAATTCTCTATCACGATGTCGGAGACGGAGATGAGGCGCTGGATCAACTCCAGTCCCTTGGGGGAGCGCACGTTGATGGTGATGCCGCGTTTGTTGACGTTGGTATCGGCGAACTGGCCGGTGGAGTTGGGGCCGGGTTCGACCCCGCGGGGGACGGTGAAACGGTTTTGGCGCAGGATGTCCAGGTTCTTGGGCCACTCGACCTTGATCACGTCCGCGCCCATGGAGGCAAGCCACCGGGTTGCCCAGGGGCCGGCCCGGACCCAGGTAAAGTCAATGACCCTAATGCCGTTCAGGGGGCGGGGCTTTCCCATCGCCTCGGGCTCAGCCTTCGCCTCTCGCTCTTGGGAAACATCACTCATCGCGCTCCACGGCTCAGGTGAATAGCGCCCTACTCTGTTGCTCGCCGGATACCCTTTAACGCTCTCTCGCTCTTCCGTTGCTGGGTCTCAAGCGCCCAAGATCCGGGAAGCAGGCTAAGCGGCGCTGGAACTGGATTCTGTTTATGGGACCGGGGACTCCCGCATGAGAAGCCACGAGAGAGTGCAATCGAGACTGGCGGCATCGCCCTGGGCGCTCGAAGCGGGCAAGTGACACTGTAAGCCCGGCATTGCCGGATGTCAACAATTCCGTGGGCCCGGGGCAGGGTTTCTTAGCTCGGCCGGCTGGCAGGCACGCGGCCCTCACCCAGCCCCGGCTGCGCCAGGGCATCCCTCTCCCGAGGGAGAGGGAACGAGGGTGAGGGGCACGCGCCCCGTTTGTCAAATATCCAACCATCGGCGATAATGATGGCGTTTTGGCTCCAGCCTCTAATCGGTGAGGGATATGCGAGTCCTGCTGATCGCAACCAACCGGCACGGCCGGTATATGAGCCGCCTGGAAGCGAGACCACTTCCCATCGGCCTGGCGTACGTGGCCGGCCACCTGGACCCCGACCGCCATTCCACCAGGGTGCTGGACCTGATGTTCTCCGACAACTATCTGGCCGACGTGGAGGCCACGGTGAAAGAGTTCCAGCCTGACGTGGTGGGGCTCTCGATTCGCAACCTGGACAACGGAAGCTATCTGGACCCCCAATGGATTCTGCCGGTGGCCAAAGAGGTCACCGAACGGATTCGGACCGTCACCCAGGCGACGATTATCTGCGGCGGCCCAGCATTCAGCGTGCTGCCCAAGGAGTGCTTCGCTTTCATTGAGCCGGACCTGGGCATCGTCGGCGACGCCGGGGAGACTTTCGCCGAGTTGGCCGGCCGGCTGGAGGCCTCGGAAGCCTACCAGGACCTGCCCGGCCTGGTCTACCGGGAAAACGGAGAGATCACCTTCAACGGCGTGCGCTCCTCTTCCGGTTTCAGCAAGCCCCCGCGCCTAGAAGACCTGGACCTGGCCAAGTACCGCCAAGCCGGGTTTGGCATCGGGGTGCTGACCAAGCTGGGCCATTACAATTCCGCAGGCACCCCGGCGGCCCAGGAGAAGGGCGCCTGGCGGGTTATCCGACCCATCAGCGAAGTGGTGGCGGAAGTCAAAGATCTGGAGCAACGCCTGGGGCTGCGCAAGATTTTCTTCATCGACAACGGGTTCAACCTCCCCTTGGCCCACGCCAAATCTTTCTGCCATGCCCTCATCGAGGCCGGCCTGAAGCTCCACTGGAACACGGGCTTTGCCCCTCACACCTGCGATTCGGAGTTGATAGGTCTGATGAAACAGGCTGGTTGCGCCCTGGTGGTCATGGGAGGGACCGGCGGCGACAGCCACGAAGGGGCCGCAATGGGCAAGCACCTGAACCTCCTTCGGGAAGTCTGCCACACCTGCGAGGAAGGGAACCTTCACTACACCATGGCCCAGATTTTCGGCGAACCAGGAGAGACCCGAGAAACCGTGGAGGAGAAGTTGGCTTTTTTGCGGTCCGTTAACCCGGCGGTCGCCAACCTGAGGGTTGGGGTCCGCATGCTGCCCGGCTCCCTGATAGCAGCCCAGGCCCAGGAAGAGGGACTGATCTCCGATGAAGGAGATTTGCTGCGGCCCACTTTCTACCTGGCGGAGCCGGTGCGGGACTGGATCGTCGACCACCTCAAGGCCGAGGCGGCTCACCACCCCCGGTGGAACGTGATTTAGCCGGTGTGGCTTTGACAACGGACCGAGTTCTCCAATCCGGCTGCTCGGGTCATGGGGAATCTAGCTCACTTACCAGGAAAGCAAAACCCGGCGCAGGCGAACCGGGGTCGAGAATCGCGACATTGCGGTAGATACGTGCCGCCCGGTTAACCAAGGCCAAGCTGTCCATGTACCGGCGGCAGGTGAGGAACTGGGAGCTGAGGAGGGGATTCGTTGAGCGATATGAGACGCAAGTACTGCATCGTCGGCGTCGGCGAGACCGAGTACAGCCGCGGCTCAGGGCGCACCACGCGGGCCATGGCCACGGAAGCCATCCGCAACGCCATGAACGACGCCGGGCTCTCGCCCCAGGACGTTGACGGGATGCTGAGCTACCACAGCGGGGACTCGATCCCCAGCACCTCGGTGATGTACGACCTGGGGCTTCGCCTCAACTTCTACATGGATTGCTCGGGCGGCGGCTCCAGCTCCGAGGCGCTGATCGGCCTGGCCATGGGCGCCATCGAGGTGGGGATGTGCCAGACTGTGGCCATCTTCCGGTCGATGAACGGCTACTCCCAAGTCCGCGTCGGCGGCACCGGGTCACGGGCGGCGGCACCGGTCAGCGGGTCCGACGTCGAGATCCGCCCCTACGGCATGATCAGCCCGGTCCAGCGTTTCGGCTTTACCTTCGTCCGGCACATGATGGAGTACGGCATTACCGGCGAGCAACTGGCCCACATCAAGGCGGCCCACAGCAACCACGCCAGCAACAACCCCAAGGCGATCATGAAGCAGCGGGTGACCGTCGAAGACGTGCTCAACTCCCGCTGGATCATCCGGCCCTGCGCCCACCTGCTGGACTGCTGCCTGGAGACCGACAACGCCACCTGCATCATCGTCACGTCGGCGGACCGGGCCAAGGACCTCCGCAAGCGGCCTGTTCACATCCTGGGCGTTCAGGGACGGGGCACCAAGCCGGGAGGCGACTTCCATTACCAGCACGGCCCCATCAGCAGAGTGGCGGGCTACTACGTCGGCCCCCGGGTCTTCGAGCTGGCCGGGATCACCCACGACGACGTGGACGTGACCGGCTGCTACGACGCCTTCACCTACACCGCCTTGCTTCAGTTCGAGGACTACGGCTGGTGCAAGAAGGGAGAGGGTGGCGAGTTCGTTTCCAGCGGCGTCATCAACTTGGGCGGCAAGCGGCCCAACAACACCAGCGGCGGCCACCTTTGCGAGGGATACACCCACGGGATGAACATGGTCATTGAGAACGTCCGCCAACTCCGGGGAACGGTGGACGACTACTGCCTCCAGAGTCAGGACGGAGTACACACCTACGACTACTCCGAAGGCAAATGCCGCCAGGTGAAGGACGCCGAGATCAGCATGAATATGGGTTGGGGCACTCCGGCCGTCGGCAGCGCCCTCATCATGCGGAGGTAGACCAATGCCGGTGTACGAATATCGCGGGCAACGAATCAGCATTTCCGACGATGACACCGAGTACAAGGGGTACTTCGAAGCCGCCAGGGACCAACGCCTGGTGGTGAAACGGTGCGTGGACTGCGGCCTGCTCCGGGGCGAGCCGGGGCCCGGCTGCCCCTGGTGCACCTCTCTAAAGTGGGAATGGCGCCAGGTGAGCGGAAAGGGAACCATCTACAGCTACCAGGTCGTGGCCCATACCGTGCTCCCGGGGTTCCGGGACTGGGCCCCCTTTCCCATCGTGCTGGTGGAGCTGGACGAGCAGAGCGGGAAGCCCAACCCCGGAGACGGGCTGCGCATCACCGCAAACCTTTTGGACGAGCACCTGAGCCCGGAGAAAGAGGAGAACGTGGCCATCGACAGCCGGGTGGAAGTGGTTTTCATGGAAGGGGAGGATGGTTTCTTCCTGCCCCAGTTCAAGCTATCCGGGGAAGCGCCACAGGGTCAACTGTGGCGGTATCAAACTTAGAGCGAGGCACTTATTTGGCGAAACTCATCAGCTTTGACATTGACGGCACCCTGGAAGTGGGCGACCCGCCGGGCGCCGTTACGATGGACATGGTGCGAAATGCCCAGAGCGCCGGCTACCTGATCGGCAGCTGCTCCGACCGCACCATCAGCAACCAGGAGAGAATCTGGAAAGAGCACGGAATTGTCGTGGCATTTACCGTATTGAAGCAGAAACTGGCCGACCTAAAGGCACGGTTTCAGGCTGAGGAATACTATCATATCGGGGACTCCGCGATTGACCGGTACGTGTCGGGCCAGGCCGGCTTCCATTTTCTCGATCCCGACGATGGCGCTCGACGGCTGCTGAGCCTGGACGGTAACTTCTAAAGACTCTACCGTTAAGAGTCTACCGGCACCTGCCGCCGCGGTTCAACGGGTTTCCTCATCCACCGGCGCCGGGATGGCTTGCCCGGCCGTCGCTTGGCCGTAGGCCAGGGTGTACTCCCGCCCGGCATCGGCGGCCATGGCCGTTTCCATGGCGCAGATGGCGACTTCGATTTGGCTGTCGTCAGGCACGCGGGTGGTGAGACGCTGGAGGAGGAGGCCGGGGCGCGCCAGCAGATGCCCGATCCACGAATCTTGGTGGGCGCCGCTAAACCGGATGATCTCGTAGCTCACGGAGGCGATCACCGGGATCAGCACGATCCTGGAAAGAATCCGCCACTCCACCGACAGGCCAGCAAAGGCGGCAAAAACGACAACCGAAACGAGCATCACGGTCAGCAGGAAGGCGGTACCGCAGCGGGGATGGGGCATGCCGAACTTTCGCACGTTGGCCACGTCGAGGGTCAGACCGGCTTCGTAGGCATGTACCGCCATGTGCTCCGCCCCATGGTAGGCGAACACCCGTTTGACATCGCGGATTAGGCTGATCCCCCAGATATAGGCCAGCAGAAAGGCCAGACGAAGCGCGCCATCAATGATTTCGCGGAGAAGGGTCGAAGGGATCGCGGAGTCCAGCAGCCAGACGATCAGCTGGGGCAGAAGGAAGAAGAACCCGATGCCAAAGACGAGGGCTACCGCCAGGGTCGCACCCAGCATCCAGCCGGGAATCTCCTCCGCGTCGCCGGAATCTTGGCTTTGTATCGCCATGTTGGCCGACAGGTGGAGAGCCCGGGACCCGAGCACTAGGGTTTCGAGCAGGGCCACCACGCCTCGCACCAGAGGAACCCGCCGCGCCCGCCCGGTAAAGATTTCACTCAGCCGCTGGGACTGGTGATTGATGGTGCCGTCTTGGCGGCGGACCGCGAGGCTGTAGTGACTCCGGCCTCGGATCATCACGCCTTCGATAACGGCCTGGCCGCCGTAAGAGAACCTGGGTACTTCGGGCACCGCCTCCTCCTTGATTGCTCACGCGACGCGGGTCCTACGTTCTGTAGGACCCGCAAGACTTTGGGAGGAACATGCGGCCGTTTGGCCTAGCTCACGTCTGTGGGGTGGCTCGAATCCAAGAGATTCCGAGGCACCCGCAACGGCCGCACCCTCGAAGGCGTCTTCCACAACTGTGAGCCGAGGCCAGAGGCCCGCGGCTCACAGTTGTTCAGCCTACTCCAAGTTAAAGCGACGCCGCAGCCGCTCGATGCGGCCCTGGGTGTCCACGATCCGCTGCTCGCCGGTGTAGAACGGATGACACTTGCTGCAGACTTCGATCCTGACGGTTGGTTTGGTGCCCCCGGTATTGAACACGTTGCCGCAAGAGCACGTTACCACGGACCGGGAGAATTGGGGATGAATGTTGGCTTTCATAACTGTAGGTTATCCATTTCTTCTTGTTTAGCGATTCATCGGAGAAGCGCCCCAGAAGGGCACGGAGGACTGCCTTCAGGCGGCAGCCGGGGAAGACTCCGGCGCCGGGTACACGCTGACTCGCCGTCTGCCCTTGGCCGCCCACTCGAATGTGACCAGGCCGTCCGACTTGGCGAACAGGGTGAAATCTCGGCCCAGCCCAACGTTGGTCCCTGGGTGAATCCTAGTGCCCCGCTGCCGGACGATGATGCAGCCGCTGGTAACCCGCTCGCCCCCGTACCGCTTGACTCCAAGGCGTTTGGCGTTGCTATCACGACCGTTTGAACTGCTGCCGCCGGCTTTCTTATGAGCCATTACTCGTCACTCCTTATCCTTGCTTGCCGCCGCGGGTTTCTTCCTGCTTCGTTTCCGAGCCGCCGAAGCGGTTGCGGCTTTAAGCTGGATATCCTGAATCAGCAAACGAGTGTAGGTCTGACGATGGCTCTTCTTGCGCCGGTAACGAGTCTTCGCCTTGTACTTGTAGACGATTATCTTCCGGTCCTTGTAGTGCGACTGAACCTGGGCCAGTACCCTGGCGCCGGGTATGAATGGAAACCCGAAAGTCACCTCGCCGCCGTCGGAAACCGCGAGAACCTCGCCGAATTCAGCTACCCCGTTTACTTCCTGGGTAAGCAGTTCCACGTCCAGTGTGTCACCGGGCTTGACACGGTACTGTTTTCCCCCGGTCTTAAAGATTGCGTATTCCATTTGTGCCCCCGACATTCCATGGTAAGACAGGGCCCTCGCACTGTCAAGAAGATTTCGTGTGGACCGGAGTGAATGATACCACTTAACGACCAAGAAAGTGTGACCCTCGCGAAGGGAGACGGCTTACCTGAAGGCCCTGAATGCCCCGGGTGCAACGGCGCGGGTTGGTGTTGACCGGAAAGAACCGGGCCCGCCGGCGGTCTCACCACGTGCCATCTCGTGACAGGGGACGGTGGAGCCGTAAGGTATAATGGGCTGCGACGTGTGACCTAGGAACGGGCAGGTGGTCCTTTTCATGACGGTTCTCCGGGGTAACGACTTCAGGCAGGCATTCGACGCGGCGACCCGCTGTCTGGAGCACTACCGGGACGCCATCAACGCCCTGAACGTCTTTCCGGTGCCCGACGGCGACACCGGCACCAACATGCTCTTGACGATGCGCTCGGCGATGGAGCGGTGTCCCGATAGCTCCGATGCATCGGCGGCCGAGGTAACGGCCGGCTTGGCCGACGGCGCGTTCTGGGGGGCTCGGGGCAACAGCGGCGTGATCCTATCCCAGTTCTACCGGGGATTCGCCGAGGCGCTCATCGGTGAAGAGGTCTGCGACGGGCCCGGCCTGGCCCAAGCCTTGAACCTGGCCGCGGACGCCGCCTACCGGTCGGTGGGCCATCCCGTGGAGGGCACCATGCTCACCGTCATCCGGTCCACGGCCATAGCGGTGCAAGAAGAGCTGGACCGAGGAGAGGACCCAGACACCCCGGCCCTCTGGGACACCGCGTTTCATGCCGCCGTGGCGGCCCTGTACCGGACGCCCTCCCAGCTGCCGGTGCTCAAAGAGGCGGGAGTGGTGGATGCCGGCGCCATGGGTATCGTGGCGATCATCGGAGGGATACTCTGCTTTCTGACAGGCCGTGACCGGGACCTGGTGGACCGGGCTTTGGCGGAGGCTTGCGTTGAGCCCGTTCCGGTCGCCGGCTCCGGCACGAAAATCGAAAGCGACTTCCTGGACGCCATGCCGGACGCTCAATGGGGTTACTGCATCCAGTTCCTCATTGAGAGTGACCGGGAAGAGGAGGGGCTCGCCCTGGAGCAGATTCGAGAGAGGTTGGGGAAGGAAGTCTCCGACTCGGCGGTGGTGGTGGGGGATGGCCGCTACGCCAGGGTCCACGTCCATGCCGCCGACCCCGGGCCTCCTCTCAGCTACGGCGCCTCCCTGGGCAGCTTGCACCAGATCAAGATCGAAAACATGAACGCGCAAACCGTGGAGTTTATTGCCGGGCATCGCTCTAAGGCGCCGGCGCCGGGCAGCATCGCCGTGGTGGCCGTGGCCCAAGGCGAGGGTCTGGCCCACCTGTTCCGGGACCACGGTTGCGCCGCGATCATCGACGGCGGCCAGACTATGAACCCCAGCGTAGAGGAGTTACTTCATGCCGCCGGCGCTTCCGGAAGCGAGGAGACCATAGTCCTTCCCAACAACTCCAACGTCGTGGCAACCGCGGAGCAGTCGGCTGGCGCCAATCCGCGGGTTCACGTGGTCCCTTCTCGCACAGTGCCCCAGGGCGTCGCCGCAATGCTGGCGTTCAACCCGGAGGACCCACTGGAACGCAACCTGGAGAAGATGTGCCGCGCCCTGGAGACCGTGGTCACCGTCGAGGTGACCCAGGCGGTGCGGGCCGCCACCGTCGACGGCAATGTGGTCGAGGCCGGCCGCTACATCGGCCTCCTGGAGGGCAAGCTGGCCACCTCGGGCGAATCCCCGGAGACGGCCCTCAAGGCCGCTCTGGACCGGATAGTTCACTCCGAAGACCAGATCATCACCTTGTATCAGGGGGCGGATGCTTCTCCGGCCGGCGCCGATGAGCTGCGCCGCCAGTTGGAGGCGCAGACCCCGGGCATTCAGGTGGACCTGGTTCCCGGCGGCCAGCCCCACTATCACTATCTGGCCTCGGTGGAGTGAGACGGTATTCGCCAAAGAGACACAGGGGCACGGAGGTCCGGATTTCGCCTGTAAACCAAGGGGGTGAAATTGGCGATACGAATAGTGACCGACAGCGCGGCCGACCTGCCGCCAGAGATGTCCCAGCAACGGAACATCACCGTCGTTCCCTGCTACGTCATATCCGACGACGTTACCTACCGGGACGGCGTGGACATCTTACCCGACCAGTTTTACGAGCAGTTGGTTTCGAACCCCCGGCTGCCCACCACGGCCCAGCCATCGGCGGCCGACTTCCAGTCGGTGTACCGGGACCTGCTGGCTCAGGGCCACCAGATCGTTTCCATCCACCTGTCGAGAAAGCTGAGCGGCACGCTGAATTCGGCGGAGCAGGCCAGAGCTTCATTGGGGGCTGAAGCGGGCGAGTCCATCGAGATAGTCGACTCTCAGCTCGCGTCCGTTCCCTTGGGGTTGCTGGTGATGGCGGCGGCCCAACTGGCCCCGGATGGGGCCTCCCACCAGCAGGTGGCCGAGCAGGTGCGCGGTGATTTACCTTTGACCCACTGCTTCTTTCTTCTGGACACCCTGGAGTATCTTCAGCGAGGCGGGCGTATCGGCAAAGCCCACGCCTTTCTGGGTTCGGTCCTGGGAGTCAAGCCGATTCTCACGATACAGGACGGCGAGGCTCACCCGATGGAGCGCCCGCGCAACCGGGACCGGGCCCTTCGCCGCCTGGTGGAGTTGACCGAGCAACAGGCTCCCCTCCGGCATCTGGCGGTGATCTACAGCACCGAGCCGGAGCGGGCCGAGGACCTGAGGGCCAGGCTGTCCGGCCTGGCGCCCCAAAACGACATCATTATCTCCCGCTTCGGGCCGACTCTGGGGACCTACGTGGGTCCCGGAGCCCTGGGCGTGGGCCTAATTCGCGCCGGTGGTGCGCCGACCACCTGATGGCAACCCCAGAGCCACCCCCTCCTTCCTGGCTGGGCCCCTTTCGGAGCATCCTGCGGATGGAAGAGTCCACGGGTTTCGACGACACCGCCGTGCTGGGCGGTCTTGACAAGTTTATCGAGATTTGGGCCGAGGCGATGGCCGCCCAAGCGAGGGGGCCTGAGCTGCTCCGGCAGGTCGCGGAAACTCCCTACGCCGGCATGTCCCCGGAGGAACGCCGCCGCTGGGCCGGCCGGTGGGGCGCCGCGCTAAACGCGGGCCTGGGCCAGACTGCCGCCACCCGCCGCCCCGACCCGCCGCCAAAACGCCCCGGCGCTGCGCCTCCGGCCCCGGCCCCCAGCCGCTCCTCGAAGCCTGCCAGGGCGGCAAAACCCGGCAAGGGCCCCCCTTCCCTGCCGGAAAGCCATTCCGTCGACGTTCCCGTCGACCGCCTGCGGGGAGTCGACACCAAGCTGTCGGGCCGGCTGGAACGCCTGGATGTTCGAACGGTGCGCGATCTGATCTACCTGTTCCCCAGACGCCACCTGGACTACTCGAAGTTCGCCAGGGTTTCGGAGCTGTCCCCGGGCCAGGAATATACGTTGATGGCCACGATCTGGGATGCCCGGGAAGTGATCGGGGGACAACAGGGCCAGCGCAAGGATACCGAGGCGGTCCTGAGCGACGAAACCGGGAACATCAAGGTCATCTGGTTCGGACAGCGCTACCTGGCCCGCACCCTGAAGCCCAACGCGCGGATAGCCGTCAGCGGCAAAGTAGAGGCTTTCCGGGGTCAGCTCGTGTTCGTGTCCCCGGAGTACGAACTCCTGGATGCCGGCCAGGCACCGATACACACCGGCCGGCTGGTGCCCGTCTACTCGCTGACCGGGGGGCTATCGGGTCGCAGCCTGCGACGCCTCACCTGGCAGGTGTTGGGGCAATGGCTGAACGGTGTCGACGAGCTGCTGCCGGAAGATCTGTTGGATCGAACCGGGTTCATGCCCCTGCGGGACGCCATCCGGCAGGCCCACTACCCTGACAACCTGGGTTCCTGGGAGGCGGCCCGGCGCCGCTTGGCTTTCGACGAGCTTTTTGCATTGCAGCTGGCGGTCCTACGCCGCCGGCAGCACCAGCAGCGGGATGTCCAGGGGATACCTGTCGTAGCCCAAAAAGAGGTCCTGGACGGGTTCATCGAGTCGTTGCCCTTCCGGCTAACCACCGCCCAGCAGCGGAGCATCGACGAGATCATCGCCGACCTGGAGCGGGGCACGCCGCCGATGAACCGGTTACTCCAGGGCGAGGTGGGCAGCGGCAAGACGGTGGTCGCTCTGGCCGCCCTGCTGGCGGTGGCCGCCACCGGCTACCAGGGGGCAGTCATGGTGCCCACGGAGGTGCTGGCGGAGCAACATTTTCATACCGTGAGCGCCCTGTTGAGCAGCATGGGCAGCCCGGTCCAAGCCGACGACAGCCTGGTGTCGGTGTTCCTGGAGTCCATGGGCAGAGTGGTGTCGCTGGGTCTGCTCACCGGCAGTACCCGCACGGCCCGGAAGAGGGAGTTGACCAAGATGGCCGGCGATGGGTCGTTGGACCTGGTGATCGGCACCCATGCCCTGATCCAGTCAGGTGTTTCCCTTCCCAAGCTGGCGCTGGCCGTCGCCGACGAGCAGCACCGGTTCGGCGTGATGCAGCGCTCCGCCCTGCGGGAGAGGGGGACCGGGACACCCCACACTCTGATCATGTCCGCCACGCCGATACCCCGGACCCTCACCCTGACCCTCTACGGTGACCTGGACATTTCGACCCTTGACGAGCTGCCGGCGGGGCGCCAGCAGGTCTCGACCGGAACCCTCACACCGGACCGGCGCCCCGCAGCCTTCGGCTTTATCCGCAAGCAGGTCGAAGACGGACGCCAGGCATTCGTGATCTGCCCGCTGGTGGAGGAGTCCGAGGTCATCGAAGCCAAGGCGGCCACCGAGGAGTATGAGATGCTGTCCCAGGAGGTGTTCCCGGACTTGAAACTGGGGCTTCTCCACGGCCGGATGTCATCTAAGGACAAGGACCGGGTGATGCGCCGGTTCCGGGATGGGGAGCTGGATATCCTGGTATCCACCGCGGTGGTGGAAGTGGGGATCGACGTGGCCAACGCCACCGTGATGATGATCGAGGGGGCCGAGCGGTTCGGCCTGTCCCAACTGCACCAATTCCGGGGCCGCGTCGGCCGAGGGGAACACAAGAGCTACTGCATCCTGGTTTCGGAGCGCAATTCGGAGGTGCCCAACGAGCGTCTGTCGGCCATGGTGCAGATTCAAGATGGATTCAGGTTGGCGGAGGCGGACCTGGAACTGAGGGGACCGGGGGACTTCTTCGGCACCCGGCAAAGCGGCCTGCCCAACCTGCGGATGGCTCACCTCTCGGACCGGCAACTGCTCGAGTCGGCCCGGGATGAGGCGTCGCGGCTGATGAAGCGGGACCCGGAGCTTAAATCCAAGAAACACGCGGCGCTGGCCGCCCAGGTTGCGCGGTTCCTGGACACTGTAAGCACCGAGGCCAGCTAGAGCGGCAGTGCCCGGTCCCAGAACCCTCAACCCCCTTCAAGCAGGCATCTTGAAGCGATAGCCCACCAGATAGACGGTCTCGACGAAGGTGCGCCCCGGGGCTTCTATCTTGGAACGCAACCGACGTACATGCACATCGACCGTCCTGGTGCCCCCCAAGTAGTCGTATCCCCATACCTGGCTCAGCAGTGATTCCCGCGAATATACCCGGCCGGGATTGGACGCCAGCAGCACGAGGAGCTGGAACTCTTTGTAGGTCAAAGATACCCGGCGCCCCTTCACCGTGACGTCGTAGCGTTCCAAATCGATGGTCAGGTCGCCAACTCTCAGGAGTTGGGACCCAGAAGGGCCGATGACCCGGTAGACGGCTTGCTTGATCCTGACCAGCAGCTCGCCGTCCAAGATCGGGCACAAGACTAGTTCGTCGGGGTTCAGTGAGGGGTCGTACTCGGCCACGCCTTCCCTTGGCAGCACCGCCACCACCGGTAGCCGGAGCTTCTTGCACCGGTCAACGAGCCCTCTTGCCTGGCCCCAGCCCACCGTGGCCAGGTCCAAGAGGACCACGTCCGGTTGCGAGGAGGCCTCCGATTCCTCAACCGGCGCCAGGTCTGGCCCGACCTGGCAGGATAGCCCGGCCCGGCTGATAGCGTCGGCCAGGGGACTCTCCCCATTGTTTTGGTTCGCCAGCAGGAAAACGTTATACACCAGCCGGTCGCGAGGCCTCCGGATGCAGAGTCAATCTCAGTTGCTGGAAGTATACCATCTAGGACCTCCAATCGAATGGGCGGCCGAATGCGCGGCCGCCGGTTGCCCGGTTCCTCGTCATGCTCGGTGCGGTGCGGGCCGGCTTCGGCGGCGACGGGTGTTGAAAAGCTGCGTCGCGCCCCAGTTGGCCGCCGACGGCGGGGCCACGTTGGGAGCGCATTATAGATGGTATTGCATCATTATTTGATAAAATAGAACCAGAGGAAAAGCCTGTGTGGATTGGAATACCGGCTATCGTCCGTCGACGCCTGATTTGGCCGCGGGCTGGTTGGTATCGGATACTTCGGCTGACGGGCGAACTCCCTCGTTAAGGAGGATAGAGCGTTGATAGACGTTAACGGCCTGATTATCGACCGGCCCAGAGAAGGGGTATTCCGAGTACATCGCTCCAGCATGACTTCTCAGCAGATATTCGAGCTAGAACGGGACCGCGTCTTTGACCAATGTTGGCTGTACCTGGGTCATGAATCGGAGGTGGCAAACCCCGGCGATTACCGGAGGCGCACCGTGGCGGGCCGTCCCGTCTTCTTCAACAGGGACCGGGACGGACAGATACGGGTCTTCTTGAATACCTGCCCCCATCGGGGGGCTTTGATCTGCCGCCGCGACGAAGGCAATGCCCAGGTCTTCCAATGCTTCTATCACGCCTGGAGTTTCAACATCAAGGGCGAGCTGGTTGGGGTGCCCGATGAAGCGGGCTATGGCAGCGGGTTCGACAAAGGGGCGCTGGGACTGCTGTCACCGCCCCGGGTGGATAGCTACCGGGGTTTCTACTTCATCAGCTTCAATCCCCAGATTGAGGACCTGGCCGGCTATCTGGCGGGAGCCAAGGAGTACCTGGACCTGATTGTCGACCAGACCGAGGTGGGCCTCAAGGTGGTCCGCGGCTCGAACAAGTATCACATCAAGGCCAACTGGAAGCTTCTGGTGGAGAACAGTCTCGACGGATACCACGTCTTTCCCACCCACCAGACCTACTGGGATTACATGGCGCTGGCGGGGCTACAGGTTCCCAAGGAGCGCAAGGGAATTGGGAGGGCCTTGGGCAACGGGCACGCGGTGATGGAAAACGATTCGGTCTATGGCCGGCCCATTGCCTTCTGGAACCCCATTTTTGGCGAGGATGCCAAGGAGGAGATAGATCAAATCCGGGCCAAGCTGGTGGAAAAGTACGGCGAGGAACGGGCGGCCCGGATGGCCGACAAGAGCCGAAACCTGTTGATCTTCCCCAATCTGGTCATCAACGACACCACCTCCATCACGATCAGGCTGTTCTGGCCAACGGCCCCGGACCACATGGAGATGACCGCGTGGGAGGCTGCCACCGGCGAGGAGACGGGGCACCTGCTGGCGAGACGCCTGGATAACTTCCTCACCTTCCTTGGACCCGGCGGCTTCGCCACCCCGGACGATACCGAAGCCCTGGAGTCTTGCCAGCTTGGCTTCAGAGCGAGCGGGGTTGAGTGGTCGGACATCTCACGGGGCATGCACCGCCCTCCCCAGGGGACGGACGAGTTGCAGATGCGGGCCTTCTGGCGACACTGGCATGCCATGCTCACCGGCCTCCCTGAGGCGGAACAGCCGGAGGAAGGCCAGGCCATGGCAGAGCAACAAGCCGTCTTTACCCAAGCGTGGAGTCAGGCATGAACCAAGATACTGATGGGAGCAAGACAAAACTGGAAGCCTTCCTGCTGCACCATGAAGTGGAGCAGTTCCTCTACCACGAAGCGGCCCTGCTGGATGAATGGCGGCTGGACGAGTGGCTGACCTTTTTCACGGACGACGCAAGATATGTGGTGCCCACCACCGACCTGCCGGAGGGCGATCCCCGGCAAGACCTGGTGTTCATCGATGACGATAGACTGCGTTTGCAAGGCCGGGTCAACCGGTTGAAAAGCCGCCACGCCCACCGGGAGTACCCCTGGTCCACGACCCGGAGGCTGATCACCAACGTGATGATTGTGGAGGCGGTGGGGGATGAACTCGCGGTGAGGGCGTCCTGCCTGGTGTATCGCTTCCGCATGGGAGAGGAAGCACCTTACGTTGGGCACTACGAGTTCCGTCTAAAACGGGTCGATGGAGATTTGAGGATCCGGCGCCGGCGGGCTGTCCTGGATATGGAGGCGCTGCAAGCCCACGGCGCGTTGAGCATCATTTTCTGACCGATTCGTACTCTAACCGCGTCTTTCTTCGAGCGAAAACAAGGCTCTCCCTTTGCCGCGGCGGCGCCCGTCTGCTATTGTATCAGCGACGGGCCGGACGGTGTCGGATCGGCACGCCGTGGCCGGGCTCCGGCCCGCCCTGGAACATTTTTCAAAACCGGGATCAAAGCCGGCCCCGAGGAGGTACGCCAATGAGCACGGAAACCATGCCCAAGACCGCTCGCGAGGTGCGGGAGTTGATTCGCTCCGGCCGGTGGCGCGGCGTGACCTCCGGGGTCGCCCCGGGATACGTGCAGGCCAACCTGGCCATCCTGCCCCAGGACCTTGCCTTAGACTTCCTCCTTTTTTGCCAGCGCAACCCCAAGCCCTGTCCGTTGCTGGAGGTGATCGAGGCCGGCCAGACCGAGCCGAAGGTGACCGCACCGGGCGCGGACATCCGCACCGATGTCCCCGGCTACATGGTCTACGAAAACGGCCAACTCACGGCCGAACCGGAGTCGCTGCTGCCCTATTGGCGCGACGATCTGGTCTCTTTCCTGCTGGGCTGCAGTTTTTCTTTCGAGGCGGCCATGGTCGATGCCGGTATACCGTTGCGAAACCAGGAAATGGGGTGCAACGTCTCCATGTACATCACCAACATCGCCACCACCCCCGCGGGGGTCTTCTCTGGGCCCATGGTGGTCAGCATGCGGCCCGTCAAGCGAGAGCAGGTCGTGCGGGCGATTCAGGTCACCTCCAGGTTTCCCGCGACCCACGGCGCGCCGGTCCACATCGGCGACCCGGCGGCCATCGGCATCCGGGACCTGGCCCATCCCGATTTCGGCGACCCGGTCGACTTGATGCCCGGCGAGGAGCCGATGTTCTGGGCCTGCGGCGTCACGCCCCAAGCGGTGGCCCTCAATTGCAAGCCTCCGCTTCTGATCGCCCACGGCCCCGGTTTGATGTTCATCACGGACCGGCGGGACGCCGACTACGCGATACTTTAGCTGTCAGCTATCAGCAGTCAGCGTTGGGGGAAAGGAATGAGCGAGACGATAGAGGACATCATCCTGCAACAGGACAAACGGGGCATGTCGGCGCTACGCCCCCACCTTCCGGCAGACTTTTGCTCCCAAGCGGCGGGCTACATCATGGACCATCCCGGGGGCGCGATCATCGTCACCGGATACTACGCCTTGATGTCGCACAAGCCCGAGACCGACGGCCCGCCCGGAGCCATCGCCATCGGCAATGCCTTACAGGCCCTGGGACGCCGGGTCACCTACGTCACCGACTTGCACACAGCGCCGGTGCTGCGGGACTGGCTGGGCCCTGAGGCCGAGGTGGAAGAGTTTCCCATCGCCGACGTTCCCACCAGCCAGCAAGTGGCCTCCGAGACGCTGGCCCGGCTCAAACCGGGCCTCCTGATTTCCATCGAGCGCAGCAGCCGCACCAAGGACGACATCTACACCAACATGCGGGACATCGACATTTCGCCCTACACCGCCCGGGTGGACTACCTGTTCGAAGCAGGGGTCCCCTCCGTGGGGATCGGCGACGGCGGCAACGAGATCGGCATGGGGAACCTGGTGGAGATAATACCCACCGTGGACAGCCTGCCCAACAGCCCGGCGGTGACCAAGGTGGACCGGCTGGTTATCACCAGCGTTTCCAACTGGGGCGGCTACGGCCTGGTGGCCGCGCTTTCACGCCTGGCGGGGAAGAACCTGCTCCCGACTGTGGACCACGAGACGCGGCTGATCAAGCGCATGGTGGAGATCGGCGTGGTGGATGGCACCACCGGGGAAGCGATCCCCACCGTGGACAACTTCAGCCTCGAGGTAAACAGTGAAGTGCTGGAGCAGTTGCACCGGGCGGTGGCGGAGGGGGCTTGATCCCCTCCCCCATACGAAGTGGGGAGTGCTGGGGGGTCCGTCACTCCGCCGGGGCCAGGGTTTTCTCTTCCAGGGCAAGCAGCCTGCGCAGCTCGAATATCTCGTCGCGGAATTGGGCGGCCTTCTCGAACTCGAGGCTCCGGGCCGCCTCTTTCATCTGAACTTCCAGGTCCTTGACCACCCGGTACATGTCGGTGCGGGACATCTCCTGGCGCACCACTCGGTAGCGGG
The DNA here is from genome assembly GCA_030753265.1 of Dehalococcoidia bacterium. The sequence goes on along the minus strand of JASMCQ010000071.1, from coordinate 47,368 downwards.
CCCGGTTGTCGGAGATGCCCTTGATTCCTTCGGTGATGTCGTGGACCTCTTTTTGGATGCTCTGGGGCTGAATTCCGTGCTCCTGGTTATGCTCGTGCTGGATGCCGCGCCTCCGGTAGGTCTCGTCGATGGCCCGTTTCATCGAATCGGTGGTCCGGTCGGCGTACATGATAACGTGGCCGCTGGCATGGCGGGCTGCCCGGCCGATGGTCTGGATCAGGGAGGTGCCCGACCTCAGATACCCTTCTTTATCGGCGTCCAGGATGGCCACCAAGCTCACCTCGGGTAGGTCCAAGCCCTCCCGCAGGAGGTTGATGCCCACGATGACGTCGTATACCCCCAACCGCAGGTCGCGGAGAATCTCGATGCGCTCCAGGGTCTGAATGTCGGAGTGCAGGTAGTGGTTGCGGATACCCATTTCGGAGAGAAAGTCCGCCAGCTCCTCGGCCATTCGCTTGGTCAGCGTGGTCACCAGGCAACGCTCGGCCTTGTCGACCCTCCCTTTTATCTCGTGCAACAGGTCGTCGATCTGGCCATCGGTGGGCTTCACTTCCACCGTGGGATCCAGGAGCCCCGTGGGCCGGATCACCTGCTCCACCACGGCGGTGCTGTGGTCCAATTCGTAGGGGCCAGGGGTGGCCGAAACGAAGACAACCTGGTTGATGTGCGACGCGTACTCCTCGAAGTTCAGGGGCCGGTTATCGAGGGCTGAGGGCAGGCGGAAGCCGTACTCCACCAAGGTCTCTTTCCGAGAACGGTCACCGTGATACATGCCCCTGACCTGGGGCAAAGTCATGTGGGACTCGTCGACGAACATCAGGAAATCTTCCGGGAAGTAGTCCAGCAGCGTCCACGGAGCGCTTCCTGGCGCGCGCCGGGATAGATGGCGGGCGTAGTTCTCAACACCGGAGCAAAAGCCCGTTTCTTGGAGCATCTCCAGGTCGTAATGGGTCCGGCTTTCCAGCCGGGCCGCCTCCAGCACTTTGCCCTGGTTCCGAAACTCCTGGAGCCGCTCCCCCAGCTCTACCTCGATGTCGACGACGGCCAACTCCATCTTCTCTTTGGAGGTCACGAAGTGCTTCGCCGGGAAGATGAACATCTCTTCCTGCTCGGCCAGCAGTTCTCCTGTCAGCGGGTCCAGTTGCACGATTCGCTCCACTTCATCGCCAAAGAACTGGATGCGCACGGCCGCTTCTTCGTAGGCGGGGATAATCTCCACGGTGTCACCGCGTATTCGGAACTTACCCCGGGATAGATCCATGTCGTTTCGTTCGTACTGCATGTCGACCAGCTGGCGCACCAGCTGCCGGCGGTTTCGAATGTCACCAACCCGAAGCCGGGCCACCAGGCTGAAATAGGACTCCGGGTCACCGAGGCCGTAGATACAGGATACCGAGGCAACAATCAGCACGTCGCGGCGGGTGAGGAGCGAGGTGGTGGCTGACAGCCGTAGCTTGTCCAGCTCTTCGTTCAGGCTGGAATCTTTCTCGATGTAGGTATCCGACCGGGGAATATAGGCTTCAGTCTGGTAGTAATCGTAGTAGGAGACGAAGTACTCGACGGCGTTGTGAGGAAAGAACTCTTTGAACTCGGAGGCCAGCTGAGCGGCCAGGGTCTTGTTGTGAGCCATAACCAGGGTGGGCCGCTGCACTTCCTGGATGATGTTGGCCATGGTGAAGGTCTTGCCGCTGCCGGTGACGCCCAGCATGGTCTGCCGGGAGATGCCTTCCAGCACTCCGGAAGCCAGCCGGGCCACCGCCCCCGGCTGATCGCCCGTCATCTTGAAATCGGATTCTAGCTTGAATTCAGGCATTCTTACACATTACGTCTATCTGCTGTGTCCCAATCCGGTAGATAATGCGGTACGGCCTTTCTATCAACTCTCGTATATCCGGTGCTTCATACTCCGGCACCACGCGCCCGGATAGAGGAAAATCCGCAACTTGCTCCGAACGCCGAATCAATCTATCAATCACCCGTCGTGCGTAGAGTAGCGAGTCTTGGGCCAATCTCTCATGCACTCCCAGCAGGTGCTCTATGGCCCCATGCGTCCAGTGCACTCTCATTTGGGCAAACCGAACTTCGCCCGGACCTCCGCTACATCCACCGTTCGGCCAGCCGCACTATCCTCGAGGCCGGCTTCAATCGCCTGCCGGACGTATATCCGATACATCAAATCGTCCCATGTGGCATCGTCCGGCAAGTTCTCTATCAGTCGACGCGCTTCATGTTTTACGCCGGTGCTCGACATATTTGTCCTCTCAATGATTCTGAGTTGAATTCGGCTTGACGACGAGACGCTCTAGCTATTATCCGCCACTGGCCGCCCGTCATCTTGGAATCGGATTCCATTTGAATCTCAGGCATTCTTGACCTTCGCGGCAGCTTGTTGGATGGCGATGGGGACCAGGCAAAATATCGCCCGACATTCATAAATTATAGCCGAGACCGAAGTCGCTTTCACCCAGGTCCTGACCGTGAGATGCCGGCCAAGCCAAATCACCGGTCGCTGTTGGGGTTTAGAGGGAAGGTGTGGTCACCAGTCCCTCGTTACGAGTAGCTCACCCACTCCCTCCGAACTGCTGCAGGGCTAGCCGGACCCGGTCTTCCAGAGTCAAATCCGGGGTCCGCTCCGAGTTGCCGACCGCCCGCCGGGCCTCGTTGGGGGAGTAACCAAGGGCCGTCAGCGCCGCGATGACTTCGGAGTCGTCACCTCCGGTTGCCAGTCCAACGCCCGCTTCAGACGCCTCCAGCTTTCCCTTCAACTCCAGAACAATCCGGCCGGCGGTGCGGCGGCCCACCCCGGGAGCTGAAACCAGGGCTGTGACGTCGCCCGTGGCGATGGCCTCTTGCAATCGCGGCGCGCCGAGTCCCGAGAGCAGGGCCAGGGCCAGCCGCGGTCCGACCCCGGAAACGCCGGTCAACAACAAGAACAGGGCCAGAGACGCCGAATTGGGAAATCCGTACAACACCGGTTGCTCATTTTGCATCCGAAGGTGGGTGTGCAGGCGGGCTTCGGTCCCGACAGAACCCAACTCCCCGATAGCGGCTGCCGGCACGAATACCTGTAACGTCACGCCGCCCATCTGAAGATGCACCCAATCCGGACCAACGGCTTCAATGACACCCCGAACGCTTACGATCACCCGCTATCTCTCCGACCCCGGAGTTATCGCCCGTCCCAAGGCTGCCTTAGCCTGGGCTTGTATCAAATGGCACAGGCTCACGGAAAGCGCGTCCGCAGCGTCGGGCTCGGGTATCTCGGCCAGCCCCAGGGTGGCGGCTATGGTCTGGCGCATCTGCTCTTTGGAGGCGGCGCCGTAATCTGTAACACAAAGCTTTACCTGGGCGGGGCTGTAATGAAACACCGGGATCCCCTGGCCGGCGGCGCCGATGAGCACCACGGCCTGGGCCTGCCCGACGGCGATGGCCGGGCCCACGAAGCGCCTTTCATCCTTTCCCACGAAAGGGTCCTCGACCGCGATGGCAGCCGGCTGAAAGACGCTGATCAGGTTTAAAACGTGGGTGTACAGCTGGTAGAGGCGATTTTCCAGAGGCATGGACTTTGGAAGGGCTACCACGCCAAAGTCTTCGGCCAGCGGTTGGGGGTCCGCTTCCACCAGACCGTATCCCATCCGGAGCGTGCCGGGGTCAATGCCAAGTACGCGCATCGGCCTGCATCCCAATAGACGAGGTCTGGACGCCTGACTCTCCAAATGCCTCGCGGCTTGTCCCCAGGGGCCGGGAAGGCGGCGAGGCCCCCGGAGAGCCTTGAGGCCCGTAGGGTGGCGGGGGTATCGACAGATGTCCGAGACCGGGCACTATGGCGCTTCCTGGTACTTTTCGAGTACCTCGGTTGGGAAGTCGGCGTTGGTGTAGGCCTTCAGCACGTCGTCCAGGTCTTCCAAGGTATCCAGCAGCTTCAGCGTCTGCTCGGCCTCCCGGTCCCCCAGGGCGACCGTGGCTTTGGGGACCATGGAGATTTCCGCCGATTGGGTGGAGACGCCTTCGGATTCCATCGCCTGCCGGACCTGAAAAAGCTGGTCCGGAGCGGTGAATACCTCTAGCAATTCGTCTTCGAGTTTCACGTCGTCGGCTCCGGCGTCGATGGCCAGGAGAGTCACCTCTTCTCCTCGCTCGGCATCCGCCATCTCCACGGTTATCAGCCCCGCGGCCTCGAAGTTCCAGGCCACGCAGCCGCTTTCCCCCAAGTTGCCGCCGCCCCGGTTGAAGGCAGCCCGGATATCCGCCGCCGTGCGGTTGCGATTGGTGGTCACGGCCTGGACCAGGATGGCGCCGCCACCGGGCCCGTACCCCTCGTAGACCACCTCCTCCAGGTTCTCGGCCGCTTCGCCACCTTCACCGGAAGCCCGCTTTATAGCCCGGGTGATGTTGTCGTTGGGCATGTTGCTGCTCTTGGCCTTCTCGATGGCCAGACGGAGCCGGAAATTCATATCCGGGTCGCCTCCGCCTCCGGTCCGGACCGCCAGGGCGATGTCGCGGCTAATCTTGGTGAATGCCGCGCCGCGCTTGACGTCTGCCACGCCTTTCTGGTGTTTGATGGTTGACCACTTAGAGTGCCCTGACATCTCGGACACCTCCTCAGGTTGGCGGGTATGCTTCGGTTCATCAAGGGGGTCCCGGCCCAGGCGGCGAGGTGCAGCGTCTCTGCCCGGCGGCAGGAAGCTAAAGAGCCGGGAACCTGAGCCAGGGACCGGCCCTCCCTCGGTAACTATCTCAAAACGGCACCACTTAAAACGGAAAGTCCCTCGACAGGCTCAGTAGGAGGGGACAGAGAGTTCCTCCACCGTTCGTGGTGAGCTTGTCAATCCACTCTTGGGTGAACCACGTAATGCGATTTTAGCACCGGGGGATTACTGGGTCAAAATTGCTACCGGAGGCCATCGAGCAGCCGGACCACCATTTGCCCTTCGTCCACCTGGACCTTCCGAATGACCTCGGCCAGCGCCGGTATCAGCACCTGGCCCGCATCGCCGGAAACTACGTACACGTCGTTGCTCCCGGTCTCCAGAATTTCGGTGATCCGGCCCAGTTCTTCGCCCTCTTCCGTCAGCACCCTTAATCCCAGAAGCTGATAGTGGAAATACTCACCCTCGGGTGGGGAAGGGACCGCGGCCAGAGGGACGGTGAGAAGCTGGCCAACCAACGGCCGGGCGGCATCCGGAGAGTCGACGCCACGAAACTTTAGGATGACCTGAGCGGAGGGAATATGGACTGAGGAGGTAATGCAGTAGGATTCGTCGCCGATGTAGAGGTTCTGCCCAACATCAAACCGGTGAGGAACATCGCTCAAGACTTTCGCCTTGACGCCTCCCGACAAGCCGTGGACACCAAAAATTCGACCTACAGTTACGGGCTCAGCCTCGTCCCCGGCGGTCTCTGTCCCATTGTATCCCAAATGTCAGGCCTCAGGCCGGAAAATTTTACGCGGTGAGGGCTCTAGACGATCTCCAGCACGGCGTGAGCGCCGTCTTTCACCGCCGCCACGCGCAACAGGACCCGCATGGCTTGGGCTACTCGCCCTTGACGGCCGATGACCTTACCCTTGTCTTCGGGGGCCACTTCCAGCCGGAATATCAGCCGCCCATCCTCCATGGTTTCGGTGACCTCAACCGCGTCAGGATTGGTTGCCAGCGAGCGGGCGATATACTCAATCAGCTCTTTCATTTGGTAGAAGCCTCGTCAGGTGTTTCTTCGGCGGGGGCTTCATCGGCGGGCGGCTCGTCGGCCACTGCGGCGGGGGCACCATCGGCGGGCGGCTCGTCGGCCACTGCGGTGGGGGCCTCATCGGCGGGCGGCTCGTCGGCCACTTTCTCCACGGCGGCCGGTGCCGCGCTTGCGCCGTTGGCGGCCTCTGAATCCGTCCCGGCTTTGGCAGCAGAAGCGGCGGACAACTGTTGGGGAATCCGGTCCAGAATCCCCGCCTTGTCCAGGATACGCCGCACCGCGTCCGACGGCTGGGCCCCGCGGCTCAGCCACTGGGCAGCCCGGTCTTCTTTGATAGTAGAAGTCGGCGGATCAACCATTGGGTCATAGTTGCCAATCCACTCCAGGTAGGCACCGTCGCGAGGCGCGGTAGCCTCGGCGACCACGATCCTGTATGACGGATTCCCCTTCTTCCCCACCCTTCTAAGTCGAATTCGTAACATGCAATCTCCGATACGTCGTATGCTGGCAACTATGCTAGGAGAATTTTAAGCCGAGGGTGCGCGGTTGTCAATCTTTACGACACGCCTCCACCGGCCACCAAACGAACGAAAACCCCGGTCCAGCCGGGGTGGCGTTTTCTGAGTATATCTCTAAGGTTCTTGCCGAATCCGGGTCAACTCTTGAGCGTCGCCATCATTAAAATGGGATCGGGCCCAGCCAATCCGCGGTAAATTCGCCCTTTGCGTTTCCAAATCCGTAGGGGCGATGGTAAGCATTGGCCTGGGCCCGACAAACGGGTTCTCGTATGTTAACGAAGGGTAATTAGGAAACGATCACCTCGTCGCGTCCAGACAGATGCCTACCATCGCCCCTGCGTGCTAAACTTACATCCATGCACTCTCACCTCCTTCGCCAGATTCCGCCAAGCGGTATCCGCATTCTAGCAATCGCCTTGGTACAATGTCAAGCCAGACCAGGGCTCACCGCAGGGGAAACCGCACATGCTCCCTAGCCTTCTTCAAGTTCCCCTACATGGTTGAGATGGCTTCGACGAAATCGGAGCCTTGGTGAAGGGTCCCTGCCGTCGGGAACCAGGAGGCATCCCAATTGAGGGTCCTCCTCGACCGCTCCGCGACCGAACCGCGGATCACCTTTCGCCCCCGGAGGGTCAATGCGCCTGGTTTTCATGGGAACGCCGTCCTTCGCCGTCCCCGTCCTGCAAGCCCTGGCCGCCGCTCCGGACGTTCAGGTGGTCGGGGTGTACACCCCACCGGACCGTCCCAAAGGCCGGGGCCGCCCGATGGAGTTCCCCCCGGTCAAAAGCCACGCCGCGGCCCAGGGTCTGCGGGTTTTCCAGCCCCCGAATTTGCGCTCGGAGCAGGCGCAGCAAGAGTTGGCCGGTCTCGAACCCGACGTGATTGTGGTGGCGGCCTACGGCAAGCTGCTGCCGGCCCAGGTCCTGGATACCCCGGCGCACGGCTGCCTCAACCTTCACCCGTCAATGCTGCCGCTGTACCGGGGACCCTCACCCGTGGCAACAGCCATCGTCGAGGGCGCGGCTTCCACCGGGGTCACTCTCATGCTGCTGGACCAGGGGATGGACACCGGGCCTATAATCTCCCAGCAAGGGTATCCCCTGTCCGGCCGGGAGACCGCCGAGACACTGACCGCCTCCCTATTCCAACTGGGAGCGGATCTGTTGCTCCGGTGCCTGGCGCCCTGGGCGGCGGGCCGGATCGAGGCCCAACCCCAAGATGATTCCAGGGCCACCGCCACCCGCAAGCTGGAGCGCACCGACGGACAGGCCGATTGGACGCTCCCTGCACTGGCGCTGGACCGGCGCTGCCGGGCTTACTCTCCCTGGCCGGGCTTGTTCACTCGCTGGGAGGGCAGGGTGCTCAAGCTCCTGGACGTAACCCCGTTGCCTCGGACGGGCGCTCCGCCGGTTCCTCCAGGCCAAGTGACGCTGCTGGGGTCGAGGGATGCCCCTGTGGGAGTGGGCACCGGGGACGGCATCCTGGGATTGCGCACCGTGCAGGTGGAAGGCCGCCGCGCCATGCCGGCCGCTGAGTTCCTTCTGGGCCACCCTCACTTCGCCGGCGCGCGGCTGTGAGCAGCTGCGAAGGGGCCCAGTTTCCGGGAGTATGTCCGAGGCGAGGCTCTATTTGAGAAGAGGCCGGCACCGGCCGGTTGGTGAAACGGAGGCGGCAGCGTACAATGGCCCTGGCCAGAACCGGACTTCAGCCGGGCTTTTCACCGGGCTTTTCAGCTCGCTAGACTTTTCAAGCAGGAGGAGACGTCGATGGCAGGAGAGATTCCGTCCGAAACCCAGGTGTTGGAGTGGATGTCCTCTCTCAGCAATTGGGGGCGTTGGGGCGGCGACGACCAATTGGGGTGTTTGAACTTGATTGGGCCGGACAAGCGGAAACAAGCGGCGGGACTGGTTCGCGACGGGATTGCGGTTAGCTGCGCCCGGCCCATCGTCACCGGCTCGGCGCCCGACGTTACCCACCCAGTGCAGCGGTTCATGGTGGACAGCGGCGAAGGCCGCGATACCGACCCCTTGGAGCGCCTCCAGACCCGCCGCGGCGCGGCCGAGTACATCGGCATGGTCTTTCACGGCCAGACCATTACCCACGTGGACGCCCTTTCCCACTATTCCTGGGAAGGGAAGATGTACAATGGCAAGCCCCATAGCCTGGTCACCTCCCGTGAAGGGGCTCAGAGCCACTCGATAGAGCCGGCCGCCGACGGCATCGTGACGCGGGGAGTGCTTCTGGACATCCCGGCGGCGCGGGGAGTGCCCTGGCTGGACCCGACCGACAGCGTCAAGCCGGTGGACCTGGAAGCGGCGGAGCGGCGGCACGGCGTTCAGGTAGAAGAAGGGGACATCTTGCTGGTGCGGACTGGGAACTATCGCATGCGGCTGGAGAAAGGGCCGGTGCCCGGCAGCGAGCCGGCGACCGCCTGCCAGGTGGCCTGTGCTCCTTGGTTCAAAGAGCGAGGTGTGGCCATGCTGGGCACCGATACGTCGAACGACGTGCGGCCCAGCGACTACCCTTTGGTGGGGTCCCCCTTGCACACGATGTGCCTGGTCACCTTGGGGTTATGGCTGATCGACAACGCCGACCTGGAACAGTTGGCCGAGGCCTGCCGCCAACGTAACCGGTACGAGTTCATGCTGACGGTGGCGCCATTGCGCTTGCGGAACGTGACCGGCTCCCCGGTTAACCCGATAGCCCTGTTCTAGTCCTCAGCCAACTCGGTTTTTGCCGGGTGTAATTGGCACGAAAATGCCCTCCGGGGCCGCCCCTCCCCAGGGGACGAGATTAAGGCGCGTGCTGCTCCGCCGATGGCGAAGCGGCACGCGCCCCTCTTCCTTCATCTTTCACTGGGGTCCAAGTGAAAAGCGCCGGACGATTCTCAAACTTCGGGGTGCCGGTCGCAAGCGGCATAGGGACTTGGTCCGAAAGTGTCCTGCTGAGCCAGCCACGGCGGCGGAGCATCTGCGGTGAGGGTCCCCCCCCGCCTCCCCAGATCCCTCGTCCTTCCCGCGAAGGACTCGGGATGACAGGGCTGTGCCCATCTTCGTGGGCCGTGGTGCCACGCTTCAATCGGGGCTTGAACGGTTCCGGGCGGAGCGAGAAACCCCGTTCTTACGCTTGGGTTCCTCGTCGCTCCGCTACTCGGAATGACGCGCCGCAAGAACCGCGTTGACTGATTGATCGAAAAGGGCCTGTGGCGCGTCGCTTGCGGCGGGTGGGCAGTTGCTCACCGCGGACAGCACCGCATCTCGAGGCGAGGGGCCTCGGCCGAGGCTGGCGCTCCCCTTAGTAAGACCCAGGGGTCAACGGCCGGCTGTTCCCCTACTTGACGCCGGGGATGAAAGGCTTCACCAGGAACACGAAGAATGACGATCCCACAAGAATGCCGCCGACCACCAGCAGAGTCAGTGAAGGAGCGGCGAAACCCTCCGTAAGCTGCTTCCCAAAGGAGACCAGAAGGTCACCGCCCAGACCGGTAACTGACTGCGGAATCTGCGAAACGTCCTCGGCCCCCCGGTCAACCAACTCCTGCAACCAGTCCGGCACGCGGGACGCCAGCACCCTGCCAACTACGAAGAAAACGAAACCGGTGATGACCAGGGTGACGCCGGGCCAGCGCAGCCCGCCGGCCAGACTGGGGAAATACACCAACCCCATGAGGATCGACCCGCCGATAACCATGATCAGGGCCACTGGTTTTCCGAACTTGCGGCCCCGGTTCATCCAGGTTCGGCCCTCATCGAGGTCGGAGCGCAGATCAGCTTCGGAAACAGTGTCGTTCCACTCGGTTATCCGGTGGATCAGGTCAAACCGGTCTCTCGCGTCCAGTTCCTTTCTAATTTCCTCGATGGCGTCGGCCATCAGTGGCGTCGCCAGGGGCCGCGCCGCCTGCTTCAACACTCCCCGGGTATCACCCTGGATGAACTCATCTCGGATCTCGCTCCGGCTGAGCCTCAGGCCTTCCTTGACCCGCGCGTCCAGGGCGACTCCATCGATAGCCCGGTCAAAGGCCGCGTCGAAGATCAACTGCCGGCATATCTCGGTGAAGGCCTTTAGCGATGGGATTGTTTTGGGCACCGCCCCTTGGGCCAACTCGCTCCACGTCGCCTCGAAGCGGCCGGAGACCTGGCTGACCCGCTGGGCATTGCACTCCGGGACGCCCGGGTCTTCTTCATCCAGCGCGTCAATCCGCCCGTCGATGAACCGGAATAGGGCCGGTTTGAGATTGTCCAGAGGTGGCCCCAGCGATACGTACAGCTCAAGGGTATCCACATCCTCGTTGAAATAGGCTACGGTCCGCTCGACGGCGCCCTCAACCTGTGATTGGACGTAGGCGGGCGGGACGATTGCCTTGAGCAACCCCACGATCTCGTCGTGAGTCACCACCTGGATGTCGCCCAGCAGATCATTGGTGGTCTCTTTCAGCTCGTCGTCCAGCAGTACTTCGTCGTAAATCCGGTTGTAGGTATCCTCTCCGGTGATGGTGTCGTTGTAGAATTCGGCGTCCAACAGTCTGTCGGAAAAGTTGTTCATCAGCAGCCAGAACATGAAGCCGAAGAAGATGACGACTCCCAGAATGAGGCTCGCCACGGCCCGGATAATCGAAGTTGCGCAGCCCATCTCTACCTTTGACTCCCCTGGGATTCGCCGCCGCAACGGGGGTGGCCTTGACCGCCAGTGAATGCGGGCTAGAGGATAATCCCGCCGGCGCTATCCCTGCCATCAGTTATTCCGGACGAGAGAATTCGCTGCAGCAGCAGACTCCCGTCCCGGGCCGATTCTAGCACAAATCGCCGCTTGAATCACGCCGCTGGCGGGAAGACCCTGCTCGAACCGAGGCGCAGGTTTCTTTAGGGAGTCAATCCCCGGTTATCGCTTCGAAAACGGCCCGCGGGACGCGGTTAAGGCGCGGTTAGCAGAGGATTGGCGGTAGGGGAATCGGTTTGAGTGGGTCGGCACAACCGGTCTGACGAGGGCTATCGCCTTGTCAATGGCGCTCGGCAATAGCCTTGCTGAACCCCACGAGGATTGACATTGAATGGCGGTGCCCGCCACAGCGGAGCGCCGCCCTTTTTCCATTTTTGTCCTCGCGGTGACCCTCCATTGAAGCCGGGGCCGGTGAGGCCGGGGCCGGAGCGAATTTGGCCGCTGATCAGTAATTGGGCGGCATCTCCCGCAGCCGGCGCACCCGTTCCACCACGGGGGGATGGGTTGAAAACAGCCGGGCCATGGACGCGCCGCTGAGGGGGTTAACTATGAACAGGTGGGAGGCTCCTTCAGCCACCTTCATCGGGCGGGCGCGGCTGCCCATCTCCAGCTTCTCCAGGGCGCTGGCCAACGCGTAGGGGTTACCCGAGATGCGTCCCGCGGTGGCGTCCGCCTGGAACTCCCGGGTCCGGGAAATAGCCGACCGTATCAAGCCCGCGGCGAGGGGCATGACGATGGCTACGATAAGCAGGCCGATTATGTTCCCGCCACCGCCCCTGCCTCCCCTCATGCCCCCGAACATGGCGCTAATCTGGGCCATGAAGGCCAGCATGGAGATGGCCCCGGCGACGGTGGCGACCATCGCCATGATCAGAGTATCCCGGTTGCCCACGTGGGCCATCTCGTGGGCCAGCACTCCACCCAACTCTTCCCGGGTCAGGATGCGGCGAATGCCGGTCGTCACGGCCACCGTGGCGTGCCGTGGATTGCGGCCGGTGGCGAAAGCGTTGGGCGAGTCGGAAGCGATCTCGTAGACCTTGGGCATAGGCAGGCCAGCCAGCGTCGCCTGCTCGGATACAATGCTGTACAGCTCCGGGTCTTCGCGCTCGGTCACCGGGTGGGCGTGAGCCATCTTGAGAGCGATCTTGTCGCTGGACCAATACGCGAACCCGTTCATGACCAGGGCGAAGGCCAGTGCGATGACGATCCCCGCTTCTCCGCCGAGCATGGCCCCGATGACCAGGAGCAGGCCGGTCAAGGCCATCATCAAGAAGAAGGTCTTCGCGGTGTTCATGATTCGAGCGCCCTCCAGGCTATTCTTCCGAGCCGAGATGGTCGACGCACCGGCCAAGCGGTGGTCTCATATAGTACAATTATATCACTCCGATGAGAAAATTCGGTTGCCGCTTGCCTCGAGGCGGGGCAGTTTCCCGTTCGTTGACACGGTACAGCCCATAGTGATATGTTTCACACGGTTTTAAGGGACTGATCCTAGAGGAGGAAGGGGCATGCCAGTGAAAATCGCGGTGCTCGCCAAGCAGGTCATTGATCCCGAGATGCCCATGGCGGCCTTCCGGGTCGATTCGGCGGCGAAGGTGGTCGTTACTCCCCCGAACATCCCTCCCGTGGTGAACGGATTTGACGAGAACGCCGTGGAGGCCGCGCTGCGCATCAAGGATGCCCAGGATGTAACCATCACCGTGATCTCCTCCGGAACTTCCTTCGCCCTGGACGTGATGAAAAAGCCCCTTTCGATGGGCGCCGACGATCTCTATCTGCTGCAAGACGACGCCTTCGCCAATACCGTGGACAGCTTCTTCACTGCCCAGGTTTTGGCTGCCGCCATCCGCAAGCTGGAGGGATTCGACCTGGTGATCTGCGGCCGGCAAGCGTCCGACTGGGACAACGCCCAAGTGCCGCTGGGCATCGCGGAAATCCTGGGCCTATCCTGCATCACCCTTTGCCGAAAGGTTGATGTGACCGACGGGAAGGTTGTGGCGGAGCGGGTTATACCCGACGGCTATGAGGTGCTGGAGGCTTCACTGCCCGCCCTGGTCACCGTCAGCAACGAACTGGGCCAGCCCCGGTATCCCACCCTTCGAGGCATCATGGCAGCCACCCGCAAGCGGCCGACCATCTGGGCCGTGGCCGACTTGGGAATCGAGGCCGCCCAACTGCAGTCGAGGGTCACCCTACACGAACTCTTCGTGCCGGAACGCACCCAGGATTGCGAGATTATCGAGGGTGAAAACGACGCCGACGCCGGGCGGCAGTTGGCCTTGAAACTCCGAGAGGCGAAGCTGCTCTGACCGGCGGTCAGACGCCGGCCCTTTAGACAAGACCCGCTCTTCAACCGGCAGGCGCGGAATGAGAGGGGTACCTTCGAGGAAACCGTTTACACAAATCGCTGGTGGAGGCGACCATGGCAGAGGCAAAGGGAGTCCTGGTAATTGGGGAGATAGCCGGCGGCGCGCTGAGTTCAACCTCTCAGGAACTGCTGGCGGCGGGCCGCAAGATAGCCGATGACCTGGGAGAGGAGTTGGCCATCGGCCTATTGGGCGCCAGCGTGGAAGGGGCCGCCCCGGAGGCCATCAGCCATGGGGCGGATAAAGTCTACACAGTTACCAACCCTCTGCTTGCGGAGTACCACGTCGATCACTACCTTTCCGCAATCGAGGCCCTCTGCAAGGAATCGAGCCCGAATATCGTCCTGATCGGGCGAACCAACGAGGGCAGGGACCTGGCCCCGCGGCTCGCGTTCCGCCTGGGCGTAGGGCTAGCCCAGGACTGTCTGGAGGTCTCGGTAGACGTGTCAGCCAAGAAGCTGCTGGCCAACCGCCCGGTTTACGGCGGCAACGCCGTGGCGGTCATCAGCTGCGACTACACCCCTCAGATCGCCGCAGTCCGCCCCAAGGTGTATGAACCCCTGGAGCCGGACTCCTCCCGTCAGGGCCAGGTGGTCTCGTTCCCGGTGGAGTTGGACGCTTCCCAGGCCCGGACCCGGGTGGTGGAAGTGGTCCAGGAGGAGGCCTCTGGGATCAAACTCGAAGACGCCAGAATCGTCGTTTCCGGCGGCCGCGGTTTGGGCGGCCCCGATGGCTTCCAGCCCCTGGAGGAGCTGGCCAAACTGTTGGGTGGCGCAGTCGGAGCCTCCCGCGCCGCGGTGGACTCGGGCTGGGTGCCCGTTGCCTACCAGGTGGGCCTCACCGGCAAGACCATCACCCCCGACCTTTACATCACCGTTGCCATCTCCGGCGCCAGCCAGCACATGGCCGGGTGCTCTGGGTCCAAGGTGATCGTCGCGATCAACAAGGACTCCGAAGCCAACATCTTCAAGGAGTCGCGCTACGGCGTGGTGGGGGACTGGAACCAGGTGGTGCCCGCGTTCATGGAGGCGGTGCGAGAGCTTACCCAGAGCTAGGCGCCCATCTCGCGGCTCCGGAAGGAAAAAACATCCGCCCCTCAGGGTGAGGGACGGATTGCGGGTTCACGGCGGCGGGCCACCGACCAGCTTAGGCGGCGGGCAAGATGATGGGCAGAGGCTCGACACTTTCCAGCCCTGGAGGGTTGATCTGGTCCAGGGCTTCCAGCAGGGCGTTGAGGCTGTGCATCACCTCGGTAAGCTCCGGCTCCTGTATCTCCAGCCCCACGGCGTGGCCCAGCGCCCGTATTTCGTCCTGGTTCAGGTTAGGCATTGCAGCCTCCGTTCAAGCCTAAGCTCTGATTTGTCTACCCCATACTCTATGAAATCGGACCCGGCGTCAAGGTGGCGCCGCTTCGCCGGCTTCTAAAGCCCCCAGGTCTTGCCAAACTCGGCGCGCGAGACCAGGTTTCCAGTAAACAATTGGGCGTCCTGCAGCGCCAGGTATACGGCGCTGGGGCCCACCACCTCGGGCAGGTCACGCACGGCCCAGTCCCACTGGGTCCAGGGAATGGCCGCCGAGCCCTCGCTCTTCAAAGAGCCGGGACTGAGGATGTTGACCGCGATGTTGTACTCGCGCACCTCTTCGGCCAGGGTCAGGCTGAACATGTGCAGGCCCGCCTTGCTGGCGCTGTAGAGCACGCCTCCACCCCGGGTATGGTCGCTACCCATCCGGGAGCCGATGTTGACGATGCTGCCCCGGCCCTGGCTCCTCATCGCCGGCAGAACGGCGCGACAGGTCAGGTACGGCCCCCGCATGTTGACTGCGACGGACAGGTCCCACTGGGCCGGGCTTATCTCCAGGATGCTCTCGCCCAGCACCATGACCCCGGCGTTGTTCACCAGCACGTCGATCCGGCCGTACCGGTCGAGCACTTGCCGGACCATCTCCGAGACTTGCGCTTCATCCGCCACGTCACAGGCCACGGCAAAGGCCTCTCCCCCGGCGGCCTGGATGTCCCCGGCGGTCTCCTCGACGTTCCCCGCCAGCCCCGTGGGAGACTGGGGCCGAGCGCAAACGGCCACCTTAGCCCCCTCCCGGGCGTACTCCTTGGCGATGGCCCGGCCCAGGCCGCGGCTGGCCCCGGTGACGATAGCCACAAGCCCTTCCATTTTGCCCATGTCATCCCCCTTGGCGAGTCTGGTTTTGCCTCCCCCTAGTCGAGCGCCGCTCGGAAGCTGGCCGGTCCCGGCAGATCCCGGCTAGAGCCGAGGGGTGGTAAGGCCCGACTCCGGCACGCTGGCTTGTAAGTAGCCCTACCTAGGCGAGAGCGTCATCTTGTCCCCTCACTCGTCAGTCCGGCGAAGGCCGGACTGACGGACCGGCTATCAAACCAGGTGCGAGACACCCGACCGGCGCCCGGCTTGGCACGGCAGCAAACCACGGTCTGATCCCTTCAGGCAGTCAGGCCCCCGTCAATGTAGATGCACTGACCCACAATGAACTCGGCCTCTTTGCCGCAGAGCCAAGCAACGAAATCTCCGACCTCTTCCGGCCGGGCGACCCGGCCCAGGGGGACGGTTTCCATGCGGTCCGTCCACGCCTGGGTCCTGGGATACCCATACTGGGAGTCGTTGCGGGCGGTGTCGGTGGTCCCAGGATTCACCGCGTTGACTCTTATTCCGTGGGGAGCCAGGGCCTTGCCGGCCCTCTGGGTGAAGGTGTCTATCGCGCCGCAGGCGGTGGCATAGGCCACATCGTTGGCCTTACCGATCCTGGTCACAATGGAACCCAGGTTCACTATGCTGCCACCATGGCCCTGGCGTATCAAGACCTGAGCCACCGCCTGGGTGCACAGGAAGGTTCCGGTGACCTTGACGTCGATTTCCTTCCGCCAGGCCTCCACAGACAGATCCACAAGGGGCGCCGAGGCCCCCAGACGGGGTGCGCTCGCGTTGTTGACCAGGAAGTCGATGCGCCCGAACTCGGCCAAGGTGCGGTCGACCATGGCCTGAACCTGGCCGGCATTGGTGACGTCGGCCACGAGGGGCAGGGCGCCGTGGCCCAGGTCCCGGATCTCCTGAGCCACGCTTTCGATGTCCTTCCAGCCGGCGGCCTGCTCATCGGGGGGGAAGCTCCGGGGGTCCCGCCCGGTGCCGGTTATGGTCACGTGGGCCCCCTCCCTGGCAAAGGCAAGGGCCGCGCCGTGGCCGATGCCCCGCATGCGGCCGGCGCCGGTTATCACGGCCACCTTGCCGTCGAACTTACCCATTCCAGCCTCCTGAGTTGGGCCCGTCGCGCTCACCCTACGGCCGGCGGCTAGCCCTCGGCGAAGTGGGGCATCACCGTGGTGGCGAAGCGCTCCATGGTCTCCAGCATGGTCTCCACGTTCTCGCCCCACAGCTCCGGTATGCTGTAGAACGTGTCCAGGACGAAGTGGCCTACTCCCGCCTCGGCAAACTTTCCGACACCGTCGATGACCTGTTCCGTGGTGCCTACCAGCAGCCACGAATCGAGGGACTGGGACGGGTCCGAAACGATCTTCATGGGCTGCCGCACGGCGATCCCAATCTTCCCGGGGTCCCGGCCCGCCCGTTCCGCCAGCATCCGCAGGCGGGGCATCATTTCGTTCAGCATCTCGGGGCTGGCCCTGGTGGGGTGCCACACGTCGCCGAACTCCACCACCCGCCGCAGGGCCCGGCGGGTGTTCCCGCCAATCCACATGGGCGGCCTGGGCCGTTGCACCGGCTTGGGGTAGAACTGGATGCCGGAGAACCGGTAGTACTTTCCCTGGAACTGGGGATCGGCGTTGGTCCACAGCTCCTGGAAGATGCGAAGGGCCTCGTCGCTATAGTCACCTCGATCCTCATAGGGCGCGTTGATGTTCACGAACTCGGCCGTGAGGGCGCCCACCCCTACGCCGACGATGAGCCTGCCGTGGGACAGGGTGTCGATCGTTGACAGGGTCTTCGCAACCTGAATCGGGTTGCGGTAGGGCAGAATGAACACGCTGGAGCCCAGGCCGACCTCGCTGGTACAGGCCGATACGTAGGCCAGCACGGAGAAGGGGTCGTAGAACTCCGCGCCAAAGCGGTTCACTTCTTCATTGGGGATGACGATGTGATCGCAGACCCAGATGGTGTCATAGCCCAGGCGTTCCGCCTCCTTGGCCACGCGGGCAATGGCGTCGGCGGACGCTACTTGCCGGTAATGGGGCAGCATGATGCCGAACTTCACGGGAGCCTCCATGGTTAAAGCTATCAGCGATCAGCTTTCAGCAGCGACTCGGGTTGGCAACCGGTCGCGGATAGCCAACGGCTGAGAGCTGATCGCTAAACTAAAGCGCGGTCCAGCCACCGTCTACAATCAGCAGATGGCCCGTGGTGGAACTCGCCGACGGGCTGGCCAGATAGACCGTTGCTCCCACCAGTTCCTTCGGGTCCATGCGCCGGCCCAGGGGTGATTGGGGGCCCAGACCCTCCCGGTCTTCCTGGGACGCGAGGGGGTTGGCGGCCCGCGATCCGGGTGTGTTGGTAGGCCCCGGGCCGATGGCGTTGACCGTGATGCCGTACTTCATCCACTCCAGGGCCAGGGCCCGGGTCATGTTCGCCACCCCAGCTTTGCTGGCGCAGTAGGCAACCCGGTCTTCCCTGGCGACGATGGCAAGCTGGGAGGCGATGTTGACGATGCGGCCGCCACCCTGGTCGATCATGAAACGGGCGGCCGCCTGAGCGCAGAAGAAGACACCTTTCAGGTTGATGTCGATGACGTCGTCCCACTCTTCCTCCGTCACCTCCAGCGCCGGCTTGTGGATGCGGATGCCGGCGTTGTTGACCAGCACGTCCAGCCGGCCGAAGTCGTTCACAACCTGCTGGATGGCGGTCCGCACCCCGGCCAGGTCCAGCACGTCCAGGGGGTAGGCGCCGCTACGGCGGCCCAACCCTTCGATTTGCTCCGCCACGGTCTTGGCTTCGGCCAGCCGGTCCGGTATGTCGGAGACCGCGACCTCCGCCCCGGCTTCGGCCAGCCCGACGGCCAAGGCGCTGCCGATACCATGCGCCGAGCCGGTTACCAGGGCGACCCGCCCTTCCAAACTAAGTCCAGCGTAACCCATATGCGACGGTCCCCCTTTTCGAATGGTGACTCACTAAAGCAACTCCGGGCCAACCAGGCTCAGGCACGAGGTGGCCGGGCGCAGGTTAACCCTGAGATGGCACCGGAGTTGACCAACATGGTGGTCCAGCGGGCGCAAGCCGTCGGCGACGCCCCCGGGAATTGGCTTCATGCCCCGGCTTCTTCGTCTACACCAGCCGGGGCTCTCTGACGCCTAGCTGCTAGGGGCTGGGCTGCACCAACTCTATACGAACGTTGTCCGGCCCTTCGATGTAGGAGATCTTGTTGCCGGAAGCACCCGGAGTAATGGGCAGCAACACCTTGACCCCTTGGGCCTGGAGCCGGGCCATCGCGCCTTCGATGTCGTCGGTATCGAAACCGAAATGCTCCAACCCGTAATGAGACTCGGAGGTGCCATCGGGCAGCGTCTCTCCAGCCGGGGCGCTGGTGACGTAGACGTGAGTGCCGTCTATATCCATCCTCACCGTCTGGGAGTCTCCCAGGCCCTTCCCCTCACCAAAGATATTGGCGCCGAACTTGTCCACGTACCATTGGGCCGTTGCTTTGGGGTTGGGGGCCTTGAGGTGGATGTGGTTGATGCGAAACATTTCCGCTTGCCTCCTTCGCTTGGCGATGTGGCCACCCGCTGGGTCTTGGGAGAGGGGTGGCCGGAGAGCCCGGGACGGCGTCCCGCGGTAGCATACCATACCGCCGCCACGGGCGTAACGGACTCGGTCCGGCTCCGGACCCCGGCTCCGTCTCCACGATCTGGGCCGCCCTTGACGGTCCGCGTGGCGTGAAATGCCGGAGGGCGGCTTGCGGGGCCCGCGTCTTCAGCATAGAATCAGCCAGGTGCGCGAGGAGGCAACGTTGGTGGAAGAGGCTATACCTGCCCCGGCAGAGGTGAAGCAGACTCGAGGATTCGTGCTGAGCAGCCTGACATTCGGCCACGCCGTTCAGCACCTTTACGACCACGGTTTCCCGGTCTTCATGCCGACAATTACCTCCACGATGGGGCTCAGCAACCTGCAGGTGGCCAGCCTTCTAGGTATCCGCCAGGCCGGGTTCGGCGTGGTAAACCTGGGTGGCGGAATCTTCGTGGACATGCTGCGGAGCCAGTGGGGCTTGATCTTGACCTGCTGCATGCTCTGGTCCGCCATCGCCTTCGCGGCGTTGGGAGCGGCATACAGCTATCCCCTGTTGATCGTAGCCGTGATCCTGACCACAGTGCCGGGGGCGCTCTGGCATTTGCCTGCCACGGCAGCCCTGTCCCAACGGTTCCCGGACCGCAGGGGCTTCGCCATATCCATGCACGGGCTGGGGGCGAACGCGGGCAACGTTCTGGGCCCGCTGCTGGCCGGCGGGCTTTTGGAGCTGTTCTTTTGGCGAAACGTGCTCTTCGTTTACACCACCCCGGCCCTACTGGTGGCAGTCTTCACCTGGTGGTCCCTGAAAGACCTCGGCAAAGGCGGTGGCGGGTCTCAAGGGAAGGGGCTGGGCGCACAGTTCCACCAGAGCAAGGAATTGCTCAGAAACCCCGTTATTCTATGGCTCGTGCTGGCAGCCGCGTTCCGGGGCGTGGGCCTCAACGCGTTGTTCAACTGGACCCCTTTCTACCTGGAAGAAGAATTGGGAATGGGACACTTCAACGCCGGGGTGCATTTCGCCCTGCTCACCGGAATGGGGATAGTTTCGGCGCCGGTGCTGGGGGTACTGTCCGACAAGTTCGGGCGAAAACAGGTCCTGGCGCCCGGCACGGCCTGCGCCGCGATCCTGGCGTTCCTGGTGGTCGGCGCCGGGGACACCTTCCTGCTGCCGGTGGTCCTGGCGGGTCTGGGCCTCTTCAGCTTCGCCCTGCACCAGATCCTCTTGGCCGCCGTCCTGGACGTGACTGGAAAGGGGACGGAGGCCACGGTGACGGGCTTGATCTTCGGCATCAACGGGGCACTCGGTGGCGTCACTCCCTTCATCGCCACGGTCATCATAGACCACTTTGGGGGATACGGGTCTGTTTACTACTATTCCGGCGCGCTAACGGCGGTGGCAGCCCTCATTGTGATTTTGGTCCCCTTATCCCGGAAGCCGGCCGGCCCGGCCAGCTAGCTGCCCAGTCAACTTAAACCGGCAAATTGTCACTCCTCGGTTCAGTCGGGGCACCGCGGCCCACGAAAATGGGCACCGCCCTGTCATCCCGAGTCCTTCGCGGGAAGGGCGAAGTATCTGGGGAGGTGGCGGAGAAGCCCCACCCCAGATACTTCGCCGCTGCGGCTGGCTCAGCATGACACTTTCGGAGCAATTTCATTGTTACGCCGAGATTCCCTTTCAGCACAGGTTTCCCGCCGCCGGCTCCGCCAGGCTCACGGTGACAATGGTCAAACTCGGTCCCACGATTTGCCGAGAAGTGTTTATCCAAGCGGCCCGTCCTTCGAATATGGGTATTGTTTATGTCAAGCTTGACAGTAGTACCTAGCTTGACACGCCTATCCGGGGTGCATACAATGGGGGTGCCATCCACCCTGAGTGGGGATGAGCCTTCATGGACCCCTCCCTGATTGACGATCGGGTGGGCCGCTGGGATCTAATGTGGACCGAGACGGCCGGCAACAAACTAAGGTCAATTAGCTACGCCCCGTTGCGTCGGGGCTTTTCTTTTGCCCGCGGCCCGCACCTCCCAGGAGTCTCGCGGAGGGCCGGTTGAACCCGACGATAACCGCCGTCGCCGGGCTGGAAGCTGGGCACTACACCGACCTCGTCAACGCCACGGGCTGCACCGTGATCATCTGCCGCGAAGGCGCCGTGGGCGGCGTCGACGTGCGGGGCGGCTCACCGGGCACCCGGGAGACGGACCTGCTGCGGCCGATGCACCGGATCGACAGCGTGCACGGCCTGGTTCTCAGCGGCGGCAGCGCCTTCGGGTTGGACGCCGCCTCCGGAGTGGCCGGCTATCTGGCCGAGCAGGGCATCGGGGTCAAAGTCGGCCCCACCATCATCCCCATCGTGTCTTCAGCCATTCTGTTCGACCTGGGCCTGATAACGTCCGAGGTCCGTCCCGGATTGGCCGAGGGGCGCGCCGCTTGCCTGGCCGCCGGGAGCGGCCCCATGGAGGAAGGCAGCGTCGGCGCCGGCACCGGCGCGACTGTTGCCAAGGCCCGAGGCCTGGCCGATGCCGTCAAATCCGGGATCGGTTCCGCCAGCTTGAAGCTGCCCGGCGGCGCGGTGGTGGCGGCGGCGGTGGCGGTCAACGCCTACGGCGGCGTCTCCGACCACCGGTCGGGCCGCGTGATCGCGGGACCTCGCAACCGGAACGGCGGATTCGACGACACCATGGCCCTGGTGTTGCAAGAAAGAACCGGCCGCGAGGCCCCACCCTTGACCAACACCACGATCGGCGTGGTGGCGACCGACGCCCCGGTGACCCGGGAAGAGGCCAACTATCTGGCCTCGCTCAGCCACGACGGCCTGGCCCTCACCATCCGCCCCTGCCACACCATCCGGGACGGCGATACCATGTTCGCGCTGGCCACAGGCCGGTTCCCTTCCCCGGTGGACCTCACCGTGCTGGGAGCGGCGGTCGTCGAAGTAACGGCTCGGGCGGTGCTGCGCGCCCTCGAGACGGCAACTGGGCTGGGCGGGGTCCCCTCGGTGTCGGAGGTGACCCATGGATGAGCGCAACCCGGCCATCGGGTTCATCGGCGTGGGTATCCTGGGCAAGGGACTGGCCCTGGCGCTGGCCTCCCGCGGCTACCGGGTGGCCGCGGCCCACAGCCGGAGCAAAAGCTCCGCCGAGTGGCTGGCTGGCAGGCTCCCCGGCTGTCGAGTATTCGACACGGCGCAGGAACTGTCGGACGCGGCCGGCCTGGTCTTCATCACCACCCCCGACTCGAGCATCGGCCAGGTGGCTACCGATGTCACGTGGCGACCCGGCCAGTGGGTGGTCCACTGCTCTGGGGTGGCGTCAACCGAGGTCCTGGGGCCCGCGTCCCGGCAAGGCTCGCTCACCGGAGCCTTGCACCCCCTCCAGACCTTCGCCGGACTCAACGAGCCGGAGGAAGCCGCCGCCAGATTATCCGGCGTCACCTTCGCGGTATCCGGGGAGGGCTCGCTGGCCGGCTTTCTGCAAGAGATGGCCTCGGAGTTGGGCGGGCGCCACGTTTCGATCTCCGATGCCGACCGTCCCCTCTACCACGCGGCCGCGGTCCTGGCCTGCCCTCTGCTGGCGGCCGTGATGCAAGCCGCCGTCGACATCTGGCAGGCCATGGGCTTCTCCGCGGAGCAGGCCGTCGAGTCTCTGTATCCCCTCACCAAAGGAACCGTGGAGAACGTGGCGCGCCAGGGGGTGGCCGCCAGCCTCACCGGTCCCACGGTCCGCGGCGATGTCTCCACCATTCGCGGCCACCTCGAGGCCCTTTACCAGAGGCTGCCTCACGTGGTGCCCCTCTACGGTGCTCTGATTCGCGCTTCGCTGCCTCTGGTGGCGCAACGCGGCGTGGGCCCCGGACAGCTACTTGCGATGCAGGAGCTGATCGATCACTACTCCGGCGCCGAATGAGCGGCGCTTCAACCCAGGAGCCGGGCGAGACTGCCCCCAGAAGCCTGATGATCGACGGGAGGTGAACACAATGCGGCGCGTAACTATCCGGCACATCGCGGAAATGAAGGCCAAGGGCGAGAAGATACCCATGGTCACGGCCTACGATTACACCAGCGCCAGGCTGGCCGATGAGGCCGGAATCCCCATTCTGCTAGTGGGTGACAGCCTGGGCATGGTGATGCTGGGCCACGATTCCACGATTCCGGTGACCATGGACGACATGGTGCACCATACCAAGGCCGTGGCCCGGGGCGTCAAACGTTCCTTGATTCTGGGCGACCTGCCCTTCATGTCCTATCAGATAGACACATCTCAGGCCCTGACCAACGCCGCCAGGCTGGTGCAGGAGGGCGGCGCCCACTCCATCAAGCTGGAGGGCGGCGAAAAGGTGGCCGAGACGATCCGCCGCGTCGTGGATGCCGGAATACCGGTGATGGGGCATATCGGCCTCACCCCCCAATCGGTACACGGCTTCGGGGGTTACCGGGTACAGGGCCGCAATCGCCGGGAGGCGGTACAGCTGCTCAGAGACGCCCAGGCCGTGGAGCAGGCCGGAGCCTACGCCGTCGTGCTGGAGCTGGTCCCGGCCTCGCTGGCGCGCTTCATATCGCAACGGCTGACCATTCCTACCATTGGGATCGGCGCCGGCGTCGGCTGTGACGGCCAGGTACAGGTGCTCCACGACATGCTGGGGTTGTTCACCGACTTCGTGCCCAAGCACACCAAGCAGTTCGCCCACCTGGGGGACACGATTCGTGAGGCATTTACCCAATACGTCCAGGAAGTAAAAGACGGCACCTTCCCTGCCGAGGAGCATAGCTTCACCATGGATGAAGCGGTCCTGGATGAGCTGACCGTTGTCCAATGATCCAGGCGTGAGGGCGCGGGCGGCGAAATGCGCCTGCTAGAGACCGGCGACGAAATGGCCCGGGCCTGCCGGGAATCTCCCCGGCCCCTGGGCCTGGTCCCGACGATGGGCGCGCTTCATGAAGGACACCTGGCCCTGGTGAAGCGGGCGCGCCGGGAAAACAGCACTCTGGCGGTCAGCATCTTCGTGAATCCCGCCCAATTCGGGGCCCAGGAAGACCTGTCAAGCTACCCAAGGGACCTGGACCGCGACCTGGACCTGCTCCGCCGGGAAGA
This sequence comes from Dehalococcoidia bacterium, assembly GCA_030753265.1. The sequence continues at coordinate 23,237 of JASMCQ010000071.1, read as the reverse complement.
CACCGACCTGGTTTTCATGCCCGGCGTGGAGGAGATGTACCCGCCGGGGTTCGATACCTGGGTCGATGTCGGCGGCCTGGCCGACAAGCTAGAAGGGGCGCATCGCCCCGGCCACTTCCGGGGCGTCGCCACCGTCGTAACCAAGCTGTTCAACGTGGTCCGGCCCGACCGTGCCTACTTCGGCCAGAAAGACGGCCAGCAGTCGGTGGTGATACGCCAATTGACCCGCGACCTGTCTCTGGGACTGGAAATCGTGGTCGCCCCCACGGTGCGCGAGGCGGACGGCCTGGCCCTCAGCAGCCGCAACGTGTACTTGACTCCCGAGCAGCGAAAAGCGGCCCCGGTCATCCACCGGGCGCTGGATTGCGCCGATCAGTTGTGGAAACAAGGGGTGCGGGACGCGGAACGGCTGCGGCTGGAAGTAAGGAGCATCCTGGAAAGCGAGCCCCTCATTGAGCGCATCGACTATGTGAGCGTGGCCGGCGCCGATTCGCTGGAGGAGCTGGACACGGTGAACTGCCGGGCTATGGTATCGGTGGCGGTGCAGTTGGGCATACCCCGGCTGATCGACAACGTGATACTGGAGTAGCCCCCTCAACCCCCAAGGCCAAAGCCCGGCAAGACTAACTGCCTAACCCGTCTTTACGCCCGGTTTTTCGCCCGTCAGGCACGGATCAGGCGCTGGGATGCGAAACGCCGGATCATTAGACCCGGTGTCGCAGCGGCACCTCGCTCCCCAGCACGATTACGGCAGAAGCGCCCTGACAGTCTCGGCCACGGTTCCGGGGTCGTTGATATCCTCGATGCGAATGACTTGCCGTTCGCCGATGCCGCTGGCCACCACCACGCTGCCTCGGTGGGTGAGAATCTCGAAGAAGCTCCGCGCCTCGGAAATCGAGATGATACGGCCGACCGGAATCTCCTTGGTGTTGAGCCAAAGGAAGCGGTACATGTGGACCACCCTGCGGTCGGTCACGGTGTAGGTGATGTGCAGGTTGCGAAGGTACCGCATGGCGCCTTTGAAGAAGCTATACATCCCGACCAGGAACAAGACAAAGGGGTAGACGTAGGGGAGTTCGGTAAACCCCGACAGATAAAGAGCGCCCAAGAAGAATGGGATGCTGAGGAAGATTCTGGCGTAGGCCGGTTTCATCGCCGGATGGCACGTAATCAGTTGCTCCTCACCGGGGATCAGGGGCGGCGAGGGAACTATGCCCGTAAGGCTCATGTAAAGGCCGACGATCATCAGGGCTGCGCCCACCAGGACTTTCACGAAGGAGGCCCACAGCGGGAAGTCGCCAACGGCGAAACCGTATGCGCCGCCGACGAAAAACGGTGTGGCGATAAAGGCGCTGACTATCAGCCGCTTCAGCATGGTCAGGAACGGGTTCCCGGAGCCACGAGTGGCCACTGCCCTTCGGGGCACGGATGTCATCTCTAGTTCCCCTTCAGCAGAGATAGGCTTGTCGCGACGAGGGTGAGCAGGATACCGAGAACCGCCAGAGTGCTCGGATCCATGATCTTGCCAACGGCGTTGGCCTCGCCGGCGGCGGAGTTGGTGAAGAAGCCCCGGCGGGGTCCCTCATCGTTCGGTTGGCCGTCGGCCGGTTGGTCCTCCCCGTCGGCCGGTTGGTCCTCCCCCTCTGCCGTAGTCTGCTCCTGACTCTCCCGCTCCAAGCGCTCCTGCTCCTGGTCGAGGCGGACCTGCTCAAGCGCTGCTGCTCTTGCATCAAGGCCAGTTGTTGCTCCAACAACTGCTGGAAGGCGTCGGCGGCCAAGCCACCACCCGCGCCGGCCGCGCCCTGACCATCAAGAGGCGGTTGTCCCGCGACCACGGGCTGCCCCGGCACACCGGATACCTCGGAGAAGCAAGACTCCTGAATCTGTCTCCGCTCCTGGTCGTTCACCTCCTCCGCCCTCCCCGGCACCCGCCGTAGGATGTTTTGAATACATTGCTGAGTCGCGGCATCCGTCCGAGGCACCAGCAATTCGCCCAGGCGTCCCCGCACTTCCGGGTACGCTTGTTCGGCTATCCTCCGCTGGCCGTTCGTCATCTCTTGGGTGCCTTCAGGCAAATACCCTAAGGCCTTCCGGATGCACTCCCGTAACGCCTGCTTTGACACGTCGGCCGCCACCGGGGCCGGCTGCTGATCGCTGGGCTGAGGTTGTTCCTGCTGGTCCGTGGGGAGCTGCTGCTGCTTCCCAAGCACCTCCTCCAGGCGTTCCCTCACCTCCGGGCAGGAACGGACGATCAGCCTCCTCTGCTCCTCCGTAACCTCACCAAGGTTTGCGGGCAATTTCCCCAATGCCTTTCGGATGCACTCCTTCAATGTTTCATCGGATACACCGGATGCACCGTCGGCCACCGGGGCAGGCTGCTTATCGATGAGCGAAGGCTGCTGCTGGTCCGTGGGGCGAAGCGGCTGCTTTCTGAGCACCTCCGCCAGCCGCTCCCTAATTTCCGGGCAGGAACGAACAACGAGCCTCCGTTGCTCTTCCGTCACCTCAGCGAGATTTGCGGGCAATTTCCCTAAGACCTTTCGGACGCACTCCAGCAACTCCTCATCGGACGCGCCGTCAGCCACCGGGCGCGGCTGCTGTCCGTCGCGCTGGGGTTGCAGTTGATCCCCCGGCGGCAGCGGTCCCCGGAGCACCTCGCTCAGGCGGCCCCTTGCCCTCGGACAGTCTCGCTCAACAGCCCTTCGCTGCTCGTTCGTCAACTCCTGGAGGTTTGCCGGCAAGTGCCCCAAGACCTTGATGATGCACTCTCGGATCTCCTAGATCGGCGGGCTCTGGGCGGAAGCGGGTGAAACGTGGGCCCACCAAAGGGCCAAAACTCCCAAAGTTAGCAGCCCGGCCACGACGCCAGGGGCCACCGATGCGCGTGCGCAGGAAAGCATCAAAACACCTTTCCCGTATTCTTCGTTCTCACTTGGGACCACCTGGATTAGTCCACACCGTCGATAACGCGGAGTCTAATCAATAGCCTACTTGGTGTCAATGTCGTCTTCACAGCTACCGGGTGCCTGATGGGCGGCGGGATGCGCTCTTCTGGGCGAAAGCCCTCACGCCCAACTGGCGACGCCCGAGTAAGCCGTGGTTCGGACCCGCAGGCAACTACCCTCCTAGGAGTATTGTTCCGGCTTTCTCAGGGATCAGGCGCATCGAAAGGAGCGCAACACCCAGGTCCCGCCTACCCGTACCGGATGATGCTGCGGGCCACCTCGCCCCGGTCCAGAAGATCGAAGGCGGTGTTGATCTCCTCCAAAGTGAAGGTGCGGGATATAAGCTCGTCCAGTTTCAGCTTGCCGGCCAGGTACAAGTCAACGAACCTGGGGATGTCGGCCCGGGGGTAGCACGACCCGTAGGTGCAGCCCATGAGCACCCGGTCCATGTGCAGAAAGTCCGGGTCCACGGTGAACTGGGTCCCGGAGGGGGGATTCCCAACGACCACCGTCACTCCCCCCTTTCGGGTGGAGTGCAGGGCCTGGCCGACCGTCCCGGCAGTTCCGATCACCTCGAAGGCGTAGTCCACCATCTCGCCGTTGGTGATATCGCGGACCCGGTCCGTCACGTCGTCGGTGGCGGCATTGATGAGATGGGTGGCGCCGAACTCCAGGGAGAGTTCCAGCTTTGGGCCGTGGATGTCCACGGCGATGATCATCTCCGCGCCGGCCAATGCCGCCCCCTGGATCACGTTGAGGCCGACCCCTCCGGCGCCGATTACCACCACCTTGCTTCCCGGCCGGACCTTGGCCGTGTGGATAGCCGCGCCCACGCCTGTCGACACGCCGCAGCCGATGAGGACCAGCTTGTCCAGCGGCGCGTCATCGCGCACCAGCACCAGGTTGTCTTCAGGAACCACGGCATACTCCGCGAAAGTGGACAGGCCGTTGTGGTGGTAGATCTCCTGCTGCCCCAGGCGCAGTCTGCCGGTTCCGTCCAGCAAAGTTCCTCCCCGAAGTTCACCCCGGGCGTTGCACAGGTTATGCCTGCCATCAAGACAATAGGAGCACCGGCCACAGGTGGGAACGAACGAGAGCACCACGTGGTCGCCCGGCTTAGCGTAGGTGACGCCGGGTCCGACCTCCTCGACCGTGCCCGCTCCTTCGTGGCCCAGAACCGTCGGCACGAGGTGCGGCCGGTCTCCTTTGATATAGTGCAGGTCGCTGTGGCACACCCCGCTGGCGGCCAGCTTCACGAGTACTTCCCGTTGGTGGGGCCCCTCCAGGGTCAGCTCTTCGACAATCAGGGGCTTCTGCTTTTCGTACAACACCGCTGCTTTCATTTGCCTTGCTCCTGTTTGGCCGCCGAGATGCAGAAACCCGGTGGCATTGTAGCCGGTTTCACTCTGCCTAAGGGGCTCTGTAGCATTCTATTCGCAGGCGCGGCGGAGAACACGACTGAAGACCGTCACAGGCCCGGTGCCCCTGCCTAAACCGGGCGCAGGGTAAAGGCAGCCTACAGCCTGCCATCCCCAGCGTCAAGCCTCGCCCGGGCGCTCCTACCGTACCGTCCCGCAGGTGGCTTCACACCCGATCCGTCATTCCGGCGAAGGCTGCGATCCAGTCGATGCTTCTCGGGATACGTGTTTGCGCCGGAAAGACGATCGTGGGGAGGGAACGGCGTATACTATAGCCGATGAAATGCTCCTTGCTAGGGAGCCCACTCTAGCCCTCACCTATATGCCCGGTTACACAAGGTGTGGGCAGACCGGGGATTCGAACTTGGCGGCACCGTTTAAGTTAAGGTCTCGCCATTCTAAGATAGAGTAGGGTAAAACGCAGCCAATCTCACGCACAGAATGTGACCCGGATCACGGAAGGTACTTCCAGGCCGGGCGTACCATGCAAATAGTATCGTGACCGTCTGGAAGCGAGGCATCACGAACCCCGGCGACAGACAGCAAGGGGGGCAAGATGAAGACCGGAAGATGGCACCTCATGCCGAGCAAAGGGAGATTGTTGCCCGTTGGGATTATTGGTTTTTTGAGCCTGCTTGTTCTGCTGCTCTGGTGGGGCGGCGCGCCTGCCGCCTTCGCCCAAGAAGCCGGCGAGGGAGAATCCCGCGATTCGCAAGCGGGCTCAGGGGGCAACATCGGCGATCTGGACCAGGACGCCCTCCGATGCATCCTGGGCATTTTGGGCCGGGTGCCTTCAAACCTCCAGGATTTGACCGATGAGGAAAAGCGGGGCATAGCCGAGAAGTGCTTCGGCGGCGGCCAGCGCGGGACCGCCGGACGGTCAGTCCAGCCAGTGCATCATCCGGGTGCTGGGCCGCGTTCCGGCAAGCCCCGATGACTTCACCGACGATGAAAAGCGGCAGGTCGCCCAGACGTGCTTTGGCACCGCCGGTGGTGGTGGCTTCAACAGTTTGGCCGGCGCCCGAAACGATCAGGACGGGGGCGGCACCAAATGCATCCTGGAAGTGCTGGGCCGGGTGCCCTCGAGTCTCAATGACATAAGCGACGACGAGAAGCGCCGCATCGCCCAGACGTGTTTCAGCGCCGGGCGCGGCGGACCCCGTGGCCAGGGCGGGGCGGGCAGACCGGACGAAGCCGGCACCCAATGCATTCTCGAAGTGCTGGGCCGCATGCCCACGGGTCCCAACGATTTCACTGAAGAAGAGAAGCGGCGCGTCGGCCAGGCTTGCTTCAGCGACAGGGGCGGGCCTCGAGGCGAGCAACGCGGATCCCGGGGACCGAATGGCTCCGACGACGCCACCAGGCAGTGCATCGTCGACACGCTGGGCCGCGTGCCCACGGGCCCCGACGACTTCACCGAAGACGACAAGCGGCTGGTTGGCCGGACGTGCTACGGTGGCGGCGGGCGTGGCGGCCCTGGCGGCCCCGGCGGATCCGGTGGACCCGGTGGACCCGGCGACCTGGACGAAGCAACTTCGCAATGCGTCCTCGATACCATCGGCCGCATGCCTTCTGGCTCCGACGACTTGAACGAAGATGAGAAGCGCCTGCTGGGACGGGAGTGCTTCGGCGGCGGCGGACCCGGCGGTGACCGTGGACAAGGGGGGCCGGACGACGAAGAGGTGCAGTGCATCGTCGACGCCATAGGCCGGATGCCCACGGGCCCCGACGACATGACCGAAGACGAGAAGCGGCTGGTCGGCCGGGAGTGCTTCGCCGGACGAGGCGGTCCGGGCGGTGGTGGCGAAGGGGACGGTCCGAGCGACGAAGAGATGCAATGCATCATCGATACCATCGGCCGGATGCCCACAGGCCCCGATGATATAACCGACGACGAGAGGCGGCTGGTGGGCCGCGCGTGCTTCAGCGGCGGCGGCCCCGACGACCTGGACGACGCCACATTGCAGTGCGTCGTCGATACGCTGGGCCGCATGCCATCGGGCCCCGATGATATGACCAATGATGAGAAGCGGCGGGTCGGCCGGGAGTGCTTCGGCGACGACCGCGGCGACAAGCCCGATGGTGTCGACGACCTGGACGCGGAAACCCGCCAGTGCATAATTGATATCCTCGGTGAACTGCCGGACAGCCCCGACGCCCTGTCCGAGGAGGACAAGCAGCGAGTCGGCCTGGAGTGCTTCGGCGACAGTCAGGCAAACGAGAGGAGAGGCCAGGGAAGCCGGGGTGGCCGGGCGACATCGGTCTCCACCGGAATGAACGAGGCTACCCGGCAGTGCATATTAAGCGTTCTGGGACGCATGCCTACGAACCTCGCGGACCTAACCGACGATGAGAAGCGGCTCCTTGGCCAGGAGTGCTTTAGCCGCCAGCGCGCCTCGGGTGAGAGGCGAGGTGGGGCCGACCGGCAGAGCGCCATCGCCCAGGCCGCACAGTCCCGGTCCGGACAAGGGACCCGGGGATCGGGCCGCGGCAGGACCGGCGGGCAGCCAACCGCGGGAGCACAGCCGGGCCAAGTAAATACCAATCAGCCTGGAGACAACGACGATCAGGGCGGCCAGGGCACAACTGCCGCCGTCCCCAGCAGCAGCAGCAGCAGCAGCAGCAGTAGTAGTAGTAGCAGCAGCAGCAGCAGTAGTAGTAGCAGCAGCAGTAGCAGCAGCAGCGGTAGCAGTAGCAGTAGCAGTAGCAGTGGTAGCGGCAGCAGCAGCAGCGGCGGCAGTTCTTCGAGCCAGCCCACCTCAGCCCCACAGGCGTTCGGCGGACAGACGGCGGCCGCGGCGCCAGCGTTGGTTCTCACCGACAAGGAAAAGGCGGTCCAAGCCGTGATCCATGACTTTCTCACGGTCAAAGAAATGGAACCAGCCGGGGTTATCGCCCGCTTGGCCAGCATCGAGGGCAGCCTGGCGGCAGGGATCAAGCGGCTCGGCGATGTAAACCACTTGTTGGTCAAGGGCCTGGAGGTAACCGATGAGGATTGGAAGGAGGTCTTCGGGAGGTAGGACGGAATTGGATTAGCCGGGGCCGGCGCGGCCGGTCACCGGCGGATCAGGCGGTGCCGGAGCCCCTGCCGGCTCGTCCGCTCCGAGAATGGTTGCGCCAAGGCGTCATGGCGAGCCGCCCAGAGCCTCAGCGAGCAGGCAGTCGCCCATCACCCCCTGCTCTGAATCGGTCAGGGGTATAGCTCCGGAAGCAACTACGGCAGCTATGTCGGTCCCCAACTCTTTCTCCAAACAGGCAAGCACACCGTCCGAAACAGTATCCGACGAAGTATCGTCATCAAAGGCCGATCCCAAAAGGCACTCCCCCATCACCGCTTCCTCGGCTTCGGTCAATGGTATCGCTCCCGAGGCAACCACCGCGGCGATATCGGCTCCCAGCCGCTCTTCCAGACAGGCGGTCAAGCTCTGGGTACCGGTCTCCGTAGAGGGACTCAGGGCCGAACCCAAAAGGCACTCCCCCATTAACGCCTGCTGCGCCTCGGTCAACGGCACCGCTCCGGAGGCGACCAACGCGGCAATATCGGCCCCTAACCCTTCAGCCAGGCAGTCGATGAGACTATCACTGGCGGTTTCATCGGAGGTGTCCAAAGCAGCCACCAAGAGACAGTCCCCCAGCGCCTGCTCTTCCGCCTCATTCAAGTGCACCGCCCCGGAGGCGACCACCGCGGCCAAATCGAGACCCAGGCGTTCTTCCAAACATGACTCGGTGGTGACGACGATCTCTTCCCATTGGGAATCCAGAGCCGACACCAGCAGGCATTCCACCAGGATCGCCTCCTCGTCCGCGTCCAACACCCTGGCTCCCGCGCCGACAGCCTCGACCACCCCGGCGCCCAGTCCCTCTTCCAGACAGGAAACGACGGGCGCGGTGATGGCCTCCGCCTCGATGCCCGCGGTGACTGCGGCGAGACAGTCCACCAGCACCGCCTCTTCCTCAGCCGTCTCCCTCCTCGATCCCGAAACCAGCTCCCGTGCCACGACGGAGCCCAGCCGATCTTCCAAGCAGGCGGCCAGGTCGGCAAATTCCACCGGCACCGAGTCGGTCAGGGTAGGCGTTTCGGTGGGCGGCGGAACCGGGGTGTTGGTGGGCGCCGGCGTGGGCGCGGGGGTCGCAGTGGGCGCGAGGGTGAGGGTAGGCGTCGCCGTTGGAGGTGGAACCGTGGTTGCCGTTGCCGCCGCACCGCCACAGGCCGCCAGCAGCAGGACACTGAACCCAATAAGGAGGAGTTTCATCGATATATTAGGCACACCATGAATTATAGTGGGATAGGAACTCTACTACAAGGCAACATCACCGATTCATCCCTGCCCGATCTGAATCTCGGGCTTTTCCGCCTAGGCGACCGGTCCGGATGGATGTCACCGCGGAACAAAACCGTCCAAACGAGGCCTCCGCAGGCGGGGACTTTTTGCCGGTTGACAGCGGTCGAACCCCGCCGTAAAATCGGTCACACTTCGGCCCAGAGCCAGCGTGCCGGGCTTTGCCTTGAAACTGTCAACCGATGAGCGAAGCGACGAGGAATCTGGTGCGGGATTCCTCCATCGTAGCCCGCACCCATAACCCCAAACTCCTCGCTCTAATCGGGGTGACATATTCCAGGTTGCTTTTGCGGCAAGGCCAGCGAGTCGGAAGAGGTGATATGAAGCGGAGCAGGGTTTGCCAAATCCTCAGCATCGAACATCCCGTATTGCAAGCGGGATTGCCGTGGGTTTCCAATCCGGAATTGGTTGCCGCGGTCTCAGATGCGGGCGGGCTGGGCGTACTGCACCCAACAGCCGGGTCGGAGCCCGGTGGCGACCAGGTAGCCAACTTGCAAGCGAATATCCGCCAGATCCAGCGGTTGACCCGTGAACCCTTCGGAATCGCGCTGTATCTGCCCCATCCCCGGATATCCGAGCTGATCCAGGTGGCCGTTCAAGAGGGCATGCGCATCGCTATCACCTATGGCGGCAGCCCGGCCCTGTGCACCGGCACCCTCAAGGAGCATGACGTCACCGTGATGCATCAGGTGGCCACGGTCCGTCACGCCCGCGGCGCCGAGGCTCAGGGGGTGGATGTCATCATCGCGGAGGGGTTCGAGGGGGGAGGCCTGCGGGGGGCTGACAAGGTCTCAACCATGGTGTTGGTGCCCCAGGTTGTGGGGTCGGTCTCGATACCGGTTATCGCATCGGGCGGCATAGTCGACTCCCGGGGGTACGTGGCCGCCCTGGCCCTTGGGGCCCAGGGGATTCAGATGGGCTCCCGTTTCGTGACCACCCGAGAGTGCACTTCCCATCAAAACTACAAAGAAGCCATCGTGGCGGCGATCGACAGTGGCACCGTGATCGTTGGCGGCGACCGCTGGCCCACCCGGGTCCTGCGCAACGGTATCGCCCTGCGCTTGAAAGAGAGCGGCCTTACCGGCCCGGGCAACGATTTCAACGCCTGGGAGGCCGAATTGGGCATGGCACAAGCCCGGGCGGCGATGGTCGATGGCGACCTGGAAGCCGGGGTTGCCTACACCGGCGCCGGCGCCGGCCTCATCTCGGAGGTCACCAACGTCAAGGAAGTTTTCAGAGAACTGCTGGAGGGAAGCCAGGCCCTCACCCGGCGCTTGACCTGATCCCGGCCGGGGTCTCTCCAACGAAAGCTCTCCGCACCCGGGGCATGGGCGATCCTTCGAGTACGTGTACGCAACGAGTCTGACGAGGGCCATCGCCCATAAAATGGCGCCGAACACGAACAGTGCCGGTCCTGACCAGAATTGAGATGCTCTTGTGTTGCCCCGCCATGGGTGGGGCAACATAACTCTCCCTTTTTCGTTCTCCCGGCGACACTTTGTGGCGGGCCAGATATTAAAGCGAATCTGGCAGAGCATTCAAGCCTCATTCAGGCCCGGATGACTCCCACTCCACCAGTTCCTCCGCGCGGCGGATGATCTGTTCCTGCCGCTTGGACTCGATGCCCCGGCCTTCCAAATAGAGCCGCAGGACCTGGATGGGCTGCAGACCTTCGGCCGTTTCCGCTTCCAGCCGGGTCCGGCGCCTGCCCTCGGCCGATTCCCGGCTGATGGCGGCAACGTAGTGGGCTGACTGGAGCGCCTGGCGCACGTCCGCTTCCCGAAATTGGGGTTCCAGCTCCGGGGGCAGGGTCACCCGCACCCGCACCACCGCGCCGGCCACGTCCTTCCGGGCAATGGCGCGCAGCACCGCTTCGGTGGGGTCCGGGAGATCCGAGCTTCCGGAGGCCACCGTAACGTCCACCGTCACGAAGGCCCGGGCCTCCACGCGTTCGAACTTGAAATCAACCAGCCGCTGCCCTTGGGCGGCCGCCGGGTCCAACTCCACCACACAGAAGCCTTTTTCGTCTCCCTCCTCGCTGAAGTCCACCCGTTGCAAGCTGCCGGAATACACGACCATCGGCGGGCCCGCCCGGAGCACCTGATGCTTGTGAATGTGGCCCAGGGCGACGTAGTCTACCTGGCGCCAGTCCAGGGCGCTGGCCAGCAGCACATGGTCCTGGCCCAGCATCATGGAGCGTTCGGTGCCCAGGGTGGCCCCGTTGACGGTAACGTGGCCGGCGATAATGGCCGGCACCTCCGGGTCCAACATCTGGACCCGGCTCTCGATGGCCTCGGTCATCCGCCGTTGGATCTCCTCGCGGACTTCCCCAATGGAAAGCCCTCTTGACTCTTCCTGGCTTACCATCGTGCTGCGCCGCGGCCAGGGTACTGCCACGATCTGGATCGGGCCGGCACGGGTGGGGACCAGGTAGGTTTGCAGGTTGGCGCCGATGTAAATGTGGGGCACCCGCAACGTGGAGAAAATCTCCACCGCCGTCGCCCGGCTCACGGCGTTGGGGAGGTCGTGGTTGCCCACCAGCAGGAAGGACGGGATACCCGCCCCGGACAGCCGCGCCAGGCGCTTGGCGAACTCCCGCTGGTGGGTTTGAGAAGGGTCTCGACCCTTGTAGGCGTCTCCGGCCAGCAGCACCAGATCGACGTCGCGGTTCAATGCGTAGTCCACCACCTGGTCCAGAGAGGCCAGAAAGTCCCCCAGCCTGGTGGAGAGCCCGGTCTCCGGGTCAATATGGCCGTAGTTCTCCACCCCTATGTGCAAGTCGGAGAAGTGCAGAATGTGCATGAGGTACTCCTGCTCGCCGAGGGCCGGGTTCCGAACCGGCGAACCTTTGATGGGCTGAGCCTGGTATCGCGCAGCCCATCGGCTCCCATACTATACCTGATGCCCTCGGCCGGTCGAAGCGTTACGAAATATGCGTTCCTTGGAGGGTGACTCAGGCGTGGTCCTTGCCGCAACGTTGACAATCGCCGTCGCGGTTCCTAGAATCAGGGGAGAGCAACGGACCGCCCCATGATATCCAAGAAGGACCCGTAGATACGCCAATATGACAAACGTCAGGCAATTGTACATCTTGCAGGGAATGGATCTGGTGCTGGACCGCCTACGGGAAGAGACGGAAACGGCCGAGCAGGAACTCAGCACCGGCATCGCGGTGGACGAATTGGAAGCGGGGCTACAAGAAGAAACCGAGCGGCTCCAAGAGCTGCAGAGCCAGCACCGGCTCCATCAAGAGGAGGCGGTGAGCGGCCGGGAGCGGTCCGCCCACCTGGACGAGCAGCTCTACGGCGGGGACGTCGCCAACCCTCGGGACCTGGAGAGCCTGGAGCAAGAAGCTTCCCGCGCCCGGGAACTGGTGCAGCGGCAGGCCACCGAGTTGCTGGAACTTTCGGAGCAAGCCGAGGTGTCCCAAACCAACCACACCACCCTGACGCAGCAGCTTGCCGAAGCCCGGAGCGCCTGGCAAACCCGGCAGGCGGAGTTGAAGAAGCAAACCGCGCGCCTGAATGCGGAACACGAAGAGATGGCAGCCAAGAGGGAGAGCCTGGCCGCCACGCTGGAAGCGGCGGAAATTGGGCAGTACGAGAATCTGCGCCGGGCCAAGGCAGGCCTGGCGGTAGCCAAGATGGAAAGGGGTTTGTGCCAGGCGTGCCGGATGTCTTTGCCGACCCACCAGCAGCAGCGGGTGAAATCCGGCCGCGAAGTCGTATTGTGCAACAACTGTGGGCGGATGCTTCTCCCCGGCTAGCACCTCGATAAGGGGAACCCTCCCCCGTTCCTCAGCTTCATAGAACCCTCACCGAATCCTCACCGGTCCCGCTGCAGATACCCGGCGGCCTCTCAAGCCGGATGTTACTTTCCAAACCCGCCCACCGGGCAGAGCGTAGATCTTCAGGTATCGGGTCTCATTCGGAAACTATGGGCGGTGGGCATCTTAATCCCCGACCCCCCGGTAGGTTCGGAGGCCAAGCGCCCGCCACGGGCGAACCCACCTCCAACCGGCCTTCGTCAAAGAGAGCCAAAAGAGCCCGCCACGCCCGCGCCAAGTTGAACCTTTCATGAGGCTATGCTAGAGTTCTTGTGGAGAGCCAGGTAGACCGGGTGACCGCCCCGGCGGCCCAACCAGTTGGGACGCCGGGGAGGAAAGTCCGGGCTCCGCTGGGCAGGGTGCTGGGTAACGCCCAGGCTTCCGCGGCGGCCTCGCCGCCGTGGGAGACGGAAAGTGGCACAGAAACATACCGTCCTTCCGGCATCGGAAGGATAAGGGTGAAATCGGACGGTAAGAGCGTCCGGTCGTCTGTGGTGACACAGCGACGGCCAAACCCCACCTGGAGCAAGGCCGAATAGGGGGACTATGGGTGCCCGGCCCGTCCCCGGGTTGGCTGCTCGACCCCGATGGTAACATCGTCCCGCACTGCGCGGGTGTCCAATGGCCCACGTGGCCTTGGGCGGGCTAGATAGATGGTCACCGTCCGCGGTCCCGCCGCTCTGCGGCGCGGCGCCGCGGGTTACAGAACCCGGCTTACAGGTCTGCGTGGCTCTCCTCTTTTTCCCATCGCTCCTCGAACTTGACGCGACACGCGTTTGCCCCCGACGGGCGTTATCTATCGCCTTACCTTGCGCCAAACCGCGGCCTCGGGTCCGTGACGTTAGAGCCGGCCGGCTCAATCCACCTGTCGCTGGACCCGGAGTGCAATCGCGCTCCATATGGTCCAAAGTGCTAGGTCCCCTTAGGTAGAAAGGCCGATGGCCGGGTCGTTTGTATTTTCTAGGAAACAATCACCCCTTCTAGCGATTACTCCGCACCGGGTTCGGGCTATCATCTGGAAGAGTAGCAAGCCATGAGGTATGGACCAGGGAATGGCGCGGAAACGAAAGCGCGAAACCGGGTCAAATGGAGGAAAGTTCATGATCACGAGCGCGAAGAAACCGGTCAGAGGATTGATAGCGGTATTACTGGCCTCGGTCCTCTTGGTGACCCTGGCCTGCGGCGGCGGAGACCCGACCTCAACTCCCGCCCCCACACCCACCACGGCGCCGACCATCGCGCCGGTGGCTACTCCCACACCGCCGCCGCCAACACCGGCAGCGACACCGGCGGCAACACCCACTCCTCCGCCAACAGCGTCGCCGGACTACTCCTCGATCACCGGAGGCCTCTCTCAGCTTGTCCAGAGTGTCCAGGAAGAATCTGGAATCACCGGGCTCAGCGTGGCTCTCGTCGACGATCAGGAAATCGTATGGTCCGAGGGATTCGGCTACGCCGACAAGGAAGGCGGCGTCAAGGCGACTCCCCAGACGGTTTACGGAGTCGCCTCTATCTCGAAGCTGTTCACCTCAGCCGCCATCATGCAGCTGGCGGAAGACGGCAAGATAGATATTGACCGGCCGCTGCAAACCTGCCTACCGGGGTTTTCCATCAACAGCCGTTTCACCAGTTCAGGTCCTATCACGCCGCGAAATGTCATGACCCATCACTCAGGTCTGCCCTCCGACCTGCTGAACGGCATGTTTGCACATGGTGATGACAAGGAAGCACTGACCAGTAGCGGGTTTGACAATCTGGTGCAACAGTTCAGTACGGCATACGTCGCAACCCCCCCAAATACCGTGTTCTCCTACTCGAACCTGGGCTACAGTCTGCTGGGGCACACCGTGGAACAGGTCACGGGTCAAGATTTCAGCGAATATGTGGACCAAGCGATTCTGCAACCGATGGGCATGGACTCCTCATCGTTCAAGCTTACGTCCGACATGAAAGTGCTGCGGTCAAAAGAGTACCTGAAAGGTGAGGAGCAGGAGTACGTCTGGGGCCGGGATATTCCGGCGGGATCGTTGCATACCACAGCCGCCGATTTGAGCCGGTTCATGATGATGATATTCGGCGACGGCGAGGTTGACGGTCAACAGATCCTGAAGACCGAGACGCTGGCCGAGATGCTAAGGCCCCAGAACAGCGACGTTCCGTTGGATTCGAGTGTTCTCTGGGGCTTGAGCTGGTGGCTGCTTCCTCTTCCCGGCCTGGAAAACGCGGGCGACACCGCCTGGCATGCAGGCGGAGAGGGCATGTGGAACAGCCTCCTGGTCACTCTGCCAGAGAACAAGCTCGGCGTCGTGGTCCTCAGCAACTCCGGTGAGGCGGCAACGGCCAACTTTCAAATCGCCACCACGATTCTGCAGCAGGCATTGGAACTCAAGACCGGTATCGAAAGGCCAATGCCAGAGGCTCCGGACATCGTTTCCCTGTCCGCGGACGAATCCCTCAGCTATGTGGGTGTATACACTACGGACCTTGGTCGAATGGACATCCGCGTAGATGGAAACGGCCTCGTTGCTGACATCTTCGGGCAATCCTTCGCACTCCTCCCCCGCGGCGAAGGGCGGTTCTCCATTGAGGGCCTGGACTGGAGCGACGCCCAAATGACCATTCAAACGGTGAATGGACGGACGGCGCTAAAATTCTATGGCTTTGCACTCGGTGGTCTGGGCTTCGGTGAACGGATTGAGCCGGCCACCGTTTCTGAATCGTGGATGGACCGCGTAGGCGCCTATGAGATCACCAATGGAAAGCCCGGCTTTTTCACCTTCTTGACCAACGTAAAGTTGGAGTACGACAACGAACTCCTATCGTTGGACGTCACACTCTCGGAAACCGGTGACCAAGTCGTCCTTCCCATCGGTCCCATTTCAGACGATGAAGCCGTGATCCTGGGGCTGGGACAAAGAATCCGAGGGGAGACAGTCAGCGTCGTCGATGTCGATGGTGAAGAGCATCTTCTCTTCTCAGGCTACCTGATGAGGAAGCTTGCCGCTGAACCTGGCAACGTCTACCGGGACCCCGAAGGCCGCTTCAGCATAACGCTGGCTGGGGATTGGACACGGGTGGAAACCGACGGGACCTACGTCCAGTTAGCCTACGCTGGTCTACCAATCAACTTGTCTCTCGTCACCGTCGAAGCTGACGCCGTCGAGGCCAGCGTCGACGCGGCGGTGAGGCAAGTCGGTGTTGACCCCGCGGCCCTCACGGAGACAGGGCGTTCATCGTGGGACAGGTGGGACATAATTTCCTACGCACTGGGAGACGGTCAAGGATTCACCGTTCTGGGCCAGACAAGGGATGGTACGAGCTACTATTTCGTTGCAACGGGCCCCGAGGACCTAGTCGCAAACCCTCCCGAGGACACGTTGATGACGATACAGGGATTCTCGCTCTCCGGTGAGGTCGCCTTGCCAGCCACTGTGGAAGAGTTTGAGACCTACGTCAACAGCTTTGTCGGGACCAGACCGCCGGGACTGTCGATCGCGATCGCGCTGGGAGAAGATGTTATTTACGAGAAAGGGTTTGGCTTGGCGGACGGCCCCCGAGGTATCCCGGCCACGCCAGACACTGTCTATCACTGGGCGTCCGTCAGCAAGACGGCGACCGCGACCGCCATCATGCAGCTTCGTGAGCAGGGCTTGATCGATCTCGATGTGCCGGTTTCGGATTATCTGGATTACTTCCCCACCCAGTACCCGGCCCCGATCACCGTGCGCCACATGCTCACCCACAGCACCGGGCTGCCCGAGCCTTCGGACTTCCTGCTGGTGAATCTCAGGCTGCAAGGACAGCCCTTGCCTGACTTCGATTCGGTGGATAGAGAATACTACGACGGTGTCCCCAGTCTGATGTTCGATACCGGTTCAGAATCCGCTTATGTCAATCCCGACTACGTGACGCTGGGCAACCGTACGTGGAGTACGTGAAGGAGCACATTCTGAATCCGCTGGGAATGACGAATACGGACTTCACCTTCAGCAACGACTTCATGGACGCCAATGTGGCGGGCGCTGCCGTCCCCGTCGCCGAAGCAGAAGCCCTGATACCTCTGCTGGACGAGGCAAGGGGCCTCGAGGATGGCGCGGATTTCTTCGGGGAGACGGACGAGAGCCACACCTGGATGAACCCCTACATCGTCGGCGAATCGGCGGGTGGCGGGCTGATGGGACCTCCAACCGACATGATCCGATACGCCCAGATGATGCTGGATGAAGGCGAGCTTGATGGGGTCCGCGTTCTCGCAGCAGAATCAGTCACCCTGCTTCAACAGGTCCAGAATTCCACCAGCGGTGGGCCCTTGCCAATCGGCCTGTCGTGGCACTTTGGTGAGGATGCCGGCCATCCCTACCTCGAGCACGACGGCGGCGGCGCAGGTATCCAGACCAAGCTGCGACTGTACATGGAGGACGGGTTCGCCGTCGCCATCATGGCCAACGGTTCGGGCTTCGACCGCGATGAACTCGCCGACGCCGCCGCCAACGTGATTATCACGATGCTGGGCGGCTAAGCATGGGGCCAAACCCCGAGGCCATGCCGGCTCCAATTGAACCTAGCGACAGATAACTTGGCTTTGACTCGATGTCATTCTGTGGAGCGGAGCGACGAAGAAATCCGGCGTGACACTGAGGTTCTTCGCCGGTCCGATCCTGAACGAAGCCAAGGGCTCAGAAAGACAATTTGCAGCATTGTAAATAACGGGACCCGGCCGAGCCCCCTTGATCCGGAATGGCCCCGGCCCGGGTCTCGCCAGCCTGAGGTTTCGTTCCACCTAGGCTGGATCAGGAACCAGGGAACAAAATTGCTCCGGTTTCCGTCATAGTTGGTGATTGGCGATACAGCCGGACGGCAAGGAGCGGACTCTAATGAAACCCCTAACTCGAATCGTAACGGCCATGGTGGCAAGCATCGCGGTGTTGATCACTATAGCCTGTTCTAGCGGGGACAGCGCCACCGCCACCCTCAGCGCGACCGACGTGCCCGGCGCGACCAACGTCACCGAGGTCGCGGCGCCCATCGAGAGCGTCAAGATCGAGAAGATAGAGGCCAAAGCACCGAACGCCACCCTGAAAGTGGTCTCGGGTGGGTTGAACAGCTGCGAAACTTTCAAGGACTACGCCCTGACCCGCGACGGCGACGCCTTCCGGCTCCAGGTCACGAACCTGAGAGAGTCTGCTCCCGGCGTGCCGTGCACGGCCATCTACGGGACCTTGAGCCACGACATAGAACTCCCCAGCGATGCCATCGAGGCCTGCGAGACCTACACGGTCGAGGTGAACGGCGAGACGTACTCGGTTCCTTCCAGCTGTCCCAGCGTTCCCAGCGGACAGTTTGAGGAACCGACCCCAACGCCCCCGGCAGCCGGGCCCGCCGAGTGGGACATGGTCAGCATCCCGGCCTCGATACTCAGCGCGGAAGTTTTGGCCGCCGAGTCTTTTCCAGTCCAGTACTTCCTGCAAATAGAATCGGGCCTCCGGAACGGCTGCATCGAGTTCGAAGGGTACGAGGTGCAACATGAAGGCAAGTCCATCCGCGTCACGGTCACGAATCTGGAGCCGGAGGACCAGGATGTAGCCTGCATCGAGATTCACCGGACGGTAAGCACCAACATTCGGCTAGGCAGTGGCGCCGACTTCGATCCCGCCACCACCTACACCGTGCAGGTCAATGATGCAACCACCAGCTTTACGACGGAGGGCGAGGCCCCGGCGCCCGGCCGGGTTGCGGCAACCTTCGACAGCCCGTTCCAGCTCAAGACCGGACAGACGGCATTGATCGACCGGCAAGGCCCCGCGGTGGAGTTCGTGGAGGTAGTGGAGGACTCCCGGTGCGCCCTCGACGTCGTCTGCATCCAGGCGGGTAGGGCCAGGGTCCTGCTTCAAGTCTCCAGCCCCGGCGACGTACTCGGGTTCGGCACACCGGAATTGACCCTGGAAGCCGGCCTGGTGGACCCGGAGGCCGGCACCGTGACCGGCGTCTTCGACGAGTACCGGTTCGAGCTTTCGGTCCTCGACCCGTATCCCAAGACCACCGCCCCTCAACCACCCGATTACACGGCCACGATGGTGGTTACCAAAGTGCGGCCGAGTCCTTAGAGTTCATCCGCCTCTGCCAGCATTTTGCCTGGGCAGAGGTCTGCATGGGCGGAGGTCCTTTGGGAGGGGTTCCCCTGAAATCTCTCCGAAAAGGGCCTCCGCCCACCCGATTTGGGCTGACCAAGCGACGGGCGGAGTTGCGCGGCCGACTCCGATGCCATAAAGTGAGCGGGACGAAATGTGGCTCCGGCCCGAGGCCGGATTAGATCCAGCCACTTCACGGTGAATCCGGTGGATACGAATTCACCCCTTCTCTTATCTCCCCCTTCATAAAGGAGGAGAGGATTGTTCATTCCCATTACGGGGGGAAGGGATGGGGTTCGATCAAGGTTGAATTATGGGTTATCCCGAAGACTCCTGCGCCGCGGTGATTGAAGGGCTGGAAGCCATTGGCATCGAGTTCTTCATCCACGTTCCAGACAGCTTCGGCGCGGCGGTCATCGCCCACTTCGAGGCCAGCCCCGGCGTCCGCTCCTTCGCGGTGGCGAGGGAAGAGGAGGGCATCGGCATCGCTTCGGGTTTGGCCATGGCCCGAAAGAAGGGTGTGCTTTTCTTCCAGGACACCGGGCTGGGAAATTCCATCGGCGCCCTGACCACCTATGCGATGGCCTACCACGCTCCGATGCTGCTCCTGGCGATCCGGCGGGGCGGATTCGGCGAGTACAACGCGGCCGCCTTCATGTTCTCCGAGACCGCGGTGGACATGGTCGAGACGATGCGGATGAAGGCATTCGTGCTGGACTACCGGGTCCCTCTGAGCGACTGGCCCCGAGCCGTCCAGCAAGCATACGAATACGCCCAGATAACCTGCCGGCCCATCGTGGTCTTCGTAAACCTCAAAGAGTAGAGCGCCCGAACGATGACAGTTGCCCGAATCGAGGCCTTGCGCCTCATATCTCAGCAGTTCCCCAACGACCCGGTAGTCTTTACCTGCGGCGCCACCAGCCGGGAGATGGCGGCAGTGGAGCGCCGGGACAACCACCTGCTGGTGGTGGAAGCCATGGGCCTGGTCGGCCCCATCGTCTTGGGCTTAAGCCTGGGTCTGGAGCAAGACTCCGGGCGACGGGTGGTGGGCGTTGAGGGCGACGGGGGGATGCTGACCAACCTGAACGCCCTGACCACAATAGGTTTTTTGCGGCCCGAAAACCTGCTCCTGATCGTCCTGGACAACGAGCAGTACGCCTCCACCGGCGGTCAGCCAACCTTCACGACCAGGCTGGACCTGGCGGTCATCGCCGCCGAGTGCGGCCTTCGCACCTGGAAGGCCGACGACCTGGAAACCCTGAAACAATCGATCTCCGAGGCGGTGAATACCCGGGAACCCGGCTTCATTCTCATGAAAATCGCGCCTGGAAACGCCTCGGTCCCCTTTCTACTGGAAGACCCGGTGGCCCTGGCCGGACGCTTCACCCGCTGGCTCGATTCGGCCACCGGCAGTTGACCCGGGACCCCTCCGGATCGGTCACGGGTGGTTGATGAATCTCCCGCCAACCGTTATTATGTTCACGGTCGGCGTCCGCCTTAGTCTCGATTTTCCACCGTCACCTCGGGCATTCACCGGCCGATTTGAACCCCGGCAACTGAATTGGGAGGAACCGCCCTCAATATGTATCTGGACCTGCACTGCCATTCCATATCCTCCGACGACTCCCGGGCCACTGTGGAACAGTACTTGAAGTGGATTCAAGTCCTTCGAAAACGAGGCTACAACGTCGACGGCATCGTCCTCACTGAGCACCGGAAGTTCGACTTCGACAAGGACTACTCGGAGATGGCGGCCGAATACGGCGTACTGGTCCTGAAGGGTTCGGAGTTGGATACCCGGTTTGGCCATTTCCTGGTGTACGGGGTGACCGAGGCGCTGACCAATGATATCGATTTTGGCGACGTGCGAATGGACTCCCACGAGCTGATGCGGGCAGCCCGGCAGCACGGCGGCCTGGCGATTCCAGCCCACCCCGGCCGCTTCGGCATCGGGCTGGTCGACTTCATGAACCGGGGAGAGGAATTCGAGGACGTTCACATCGTCGAGCTGCTGAACGGCGGTAACCGGAAAGGGGAGAACGAACGGGCCACGGACCTCTGCGACAAGTACGGCTACCGGGGGGTCGGCGGAAGCGATGCCCACTTGGCGAGTCACATCGGCACCTGCCTCACCAATTTTGAGGAGCGGGTCGGCAGCGAGAAAGAGCTGGTCGAAGCCCTCCTCTCCGGCCGGTACCAGCCGGTCTGGCTGGAGGCTACTATAAACGGCGCCGCCGGCAGTTAACGGCGCTACGGGAACTCCGGAACACCACGGCAGATGAAGACCGTTTACGCCCCGGTGATTCCGCAGAGGGAGATTCATAATTGGTAATGGAATACGACCGCTCTCTATACGGTAAGGAGCACTTGGCCGGACCCTTCGAGGTGACCAAGGAGCTGATCGACACCTTCACCGGAGCCCTCAGCGAAACCAACCCCGTATTTCTCGATGAGGCCGCCGCCAAGGCCGCGGGCTACCGCGGGCAACTTGCGCCGCCAACCCTGGTTACGGTGATGGTCCGGAAGGTGGCTCTGCCCAACATCAACATCAAGTTTGGCCGAATGCAGATGCACGCGGGGCAGCGAGTCGAGCCCAGAGCGCCCATCGTCGCCGGAGACTTCCTGACGGCTTCCTCCCATCTCAAAGATGTCTACCCGAAGACGGGCCGCAGCGGCACCATGGTATTCATCGTGTGGGAGACGACCTTCCGCAACCAGAACAACGAGGTTGTCGCCGACGTACAGGAGTCCTTCGCCAGGAAGGATTGACCCGGTTCGGGCCGCGCGCCACCGTGCCGGAACCATGAACTGTTCACCATTTTGCAAACAGGATCACGCGCGAATCGCCCTCGGCCGCCCTTCGCCAAAGGGGAAGCAGCGGGGCTCTTGCTGACGATCGATCTTATGAATCGAGTAATGCCGTCAAATCAACAACCGGTAAATGGGGACTAAGTTGCTTTATATCGAAGACGTCGAGCTTGGCGCTGAAATCGGACCGCTGGAAACCGAAGCTACGGACGAACGGGTGCTCGCATTCTGCCGCGTCTGGGGCCAAGCCAAGGCCAGCCGGTTCACCGACCAGGAGACCGCGGAGAAGGTGGGGCTTCCCGGCCCCATCGTGCCCGGCATCATGTCCATGGCGATGATGACCCGGCTCCTGACCAACTGGGCCGGGCCGGACACCATCAAAGACTTGGACTTGGTGTTCCGCCAGCCGGTCCCCCACAACAAACCGCTGAAGATATCCGCCACCGTTACCGACACCCGCGAGGAAAACGGGGAGAACCTGGTCGAGTGCGATATCCTGCTCACCGGCGCCGAAGGCGAACGCCACGTGGGCGGCAAGGCCATCCTGGCCCTACCCAACCGCCCCTAGGGCAGTCGCAAGTTCACCGCGATGTCCCAGCGGATCCTGGAGAACCTCTCCGGACGGAACTCGTGTGCGATGTCCGGTTGCCCTCCACTTGGCCTCTCGGCCGGTAAGCCAAATCCCGTTGGCAGGTGACTGACATGTTGGAGCGGTTGCGCCAAGTGGCCATGATGGTCAACGACCTGGAAGAAGGCCGCGAACTTTACCGGCGGGCCCTGGGCCTGGAAGTCTGCGAATCCCATGACCTGCCCGAATACGGACTTACCAACATGGTCTTGCCGGCCGGGAACGGCACCTTCGTCGAGTTGCTCCAGCCCACTTCAGGCGATTCCCCCGGGGCCAGGTTCCTGAGCCGGCGAGGTGAAGCCCCCTACCTGTTGGTCTTCGAGACGAAAGAGTACGACCGGCTGATTCCGCACCTCAAATCCCTCGGCGTCCGCATCACCGGGGAGAACGAGCAGGACGACCACCGTTCCGCCTTCGTCCATCCCGCCTCCGCCAACGGGGCATTCCTGGAGATACTGGAGGTCGGCGCCACCGGCAACCCATGGCCGCCCGCCGGGCCCAACTGGCACAAAAAGGAATGGCGCCCGCTGACCCGCCAGATCCGACAGGTGGCGGTGCTGGTGCGCGACCTGGAGCAGGCCATACAGCGTTGGGGGGAGATGTTCGGGCTCCAGGTCACGGCCCGTCATCAGATCAGCTTCACCGACCTGGAGATCGTGGTACTTCCGCTGGCGGGCCAGGACACGTTCATCGAGCTGGCTCAGCCCAAGAGCGAGAATGCGCCGTCGGCCCGTTTCCTGGAAAAGTACGGCGAGGGCATCTACCTGGTTATCTACCAGATTGACGATTCCCTGGCCATGGACGATCACATCCGGGGCACGGGCCTGCGGTACACCTCTTCCCGCGTCACCGCCAATTACACCAACCTGGGGTTCAACAGCATCTGGCTGCACCCCGGCGCCATGAAAGGGGTGTTCACCCAGCTCTCCCAGGTGCTGGTCCTAGAAAACCCCTGGCCTCCCGCCGGCGACTCCTGGTACCGGTAGGAGCGCCGGTCAGGGTTGGCGGGCCTACTGGTCTTCCTTTATATGCTTCGGATCGGTTGATATTGTGGTGAAATGCCCCTTGGTCCCCCTTTATAAAGGGGGACCAAGGGGCATTTCGTCGATCCGGCCCGCGGCACTCCGGACCAACCAACCCTAGA
>JASMCQ010000070.1 GCA_030753265.1 Dehalococcoidia bacterium | reverse complement strand
ATGGTGGGTTCTCGTGGCCGAGGGACCGTCTTCTGGCTTTTCTAATGGCCGCCTGGAGTGGGGGATTTAGGAATCGATTGTAGAAGAATCCGTCAATCTCTCTCTGGGTCCAGGATTTCCCCCATTCCTGACTGGACCCGTACAGGATCAACCTCGCGAAAGAGATAACGTCTTCGACCGTCGCCGTCAATGTTCCACCCTTTCCTATTTGCCGGTGCGGTCCGTCTTTGGTTGCCCAGAAGAAGAAACGAAAAACTGTTAGCGGGATGCACTGGCACTCTCCAAGCCGTCAACGAACGTTCAATCGGTCCCCTGGGCTCAACCTCTTGTGCGCCGCGATGGCTCGCTCTCCGGCGTTGGCCTTGGCGTACCGGGACACCATGGCGTAGTCTTGCCAGCCGCCAAGTTCCTTGAGATCGCCCTCCTGGCCGCCAGCCGCCAGGTACTCCATGGCAAAGCCTCGGCGGAAGGCATGGGCACCGCGAAACTTCACACCAGCGTCCTTGAATCGGCGCTGAAGCATCATTCGAAGCCCGTTCGTGTTTAGCGGCTTGCTGCCAGATCCCAGCCACAGCCAATCAGACTTGGTTCCTCGTTTTCTCAGGTATCGTTCAATCGCCATCGCCGACTTGCTGCCGATACTCACCCGTCGCTGCTTGCTGGCCTTGCCGGTGACCAGGAGGGTGCGGTCACGCCAATCTAGGTCCTCGGCTTTCATGCCGCACAGTTCGGCCGCCCGAACTCCGCTGTCATACAGGACCATGACCATTGCGGCGTCCCGGAGATTGTGGGGAGTGCTGCGGCCAATAGACTTGACCACCTTCTCGACATCGTCGGGCTGGTAATATGCTTGAATTTCGCTTGGTATTCGCGGTGGGTCCACCCGGTCCATTGGGTTATCGCTCCGCTCTTCCTCAGTTACGCACCAACCAAAAAACCGATTCAAGCTCCTGTAGCGGATGGAGACGGTAGCGGGTTTGTTGCCCTTTTGGTGGAGTGAGGAAAGCCAGTGGCGGATGTGGGTTCGGTCCATGGTGGCCAAACTGGGCAAGCCAAGATTTCGGGCGAAGTCGGAAAGGCTCCGGATGCTGTCCTCGTAGATAAAGAGGGTCCGAGACTTGCGGCCCCCGGCTCCCAGTGCCATGATGAAGCCTCGGATTAGGTCATCATCAGAGATGAGTCCGCGGTCAGAGTTAGGCGCATTAACATCCGAACTAGACGGTTTGGCGACCATGGCAGCCCTCCTGGTAAAGCTGCCTTTAGCTTCGCAATTGTGCGCCTATTTGTCAAATGGTGGCAACGAAGGGATTCGAACCCATGACCTAGCGCTTATGAAGCGCCCGCTCTGCCGCTGAGCTACGTTGCCACCTTGAAACGCCCCGGCCAGCCGCCAGGGAGCGTTCCGACGTGAGTAATGGTAATCTGGCTCCGGCGGGCTGTCAAACGACGGCTGGACGGGAATCACGGGCGTTGGCCCCGGCCTTGCCTGCGAAATCCACCTGCGGGCCGGGACTTGGCTCCAGGCGAGCGCCGTATTATCATGGAGCGGATATGGATTCGATGGGCGAGACCAAAGGACAGCAAACCCCGAGCGGTGATAGCTCTATCGTCGAGGCGGCTTCCTGCCTTCACCGGGTGCTTGCCGGTCTCGCATCCCGCCTTCGCCCCTTCCCGGCGTTCTTGAACATGACGTCGCTCCAGGCAGTCGAGCTTGACCTGATGCCTGAGGGAATGCCGGACCGGGGATGCGTGGTGGTGCTGCCCGGCGGGGAGATTCGTGAGCTGGACCTGAAGGTCTTGCCGGGCATCGAAGGAGTAACCGAGTCGGACCAACTCGAGGAGTTCCGCGAGATGGACCTCTCTCCAGAGGTATACATAATGTATGCCGCCAGCGCCATCCGGTTACTGTGCCAGGAGCTGCGCCAGAGGGGACAGTAGCGCGCCGGGTGCCCGCCCGCGGCTAGCGCCGGAAGAAGGAACGGGGCCAGCGAGTCACCGATTTCCACCGGGGCGATAGCCAGGAATAGCTTTCAAGCATCTCCCCCAGCCTCAGTGCTGCCCCCTGGCGCAGCGGCTTGCCGTGACCGACGCAGGCCGTCTCGAAGGGCAATTGGGCCAGCCTCTCCACGGACGCCCGGTAGTCCCGGAGGTTGGTGCCCGGAAAGGCCACGGGGCGGTGGAAACGGTGGCCGTCGGCGAGCAGCGTGTCCCCGGTGAACAGTACCTTTGGTCCGGCCAGGTAGAGGCACACGCTGCCCGGTGTGTGGCCCGGAGTGTGCAACACCTGGAGTCCCCCCAACACCGGCAATACCTGGCCGTCCTCGATCAGCTCGTGGGCGGGAATCCGGTGCAGGAAGGGCTGGTTCCAATCGAAGGCCGGAGGCTGGGCCGGGTAGTGCAGCCAACGGGAGTTGGTTTCTTCCCGGTAGCGAGTGTCTGATGGGTGGACCGCGATGACGGCGCCGGTGAGCCGGGACAACCCTTTCAAGGGGCCGGTATGGTCCGGGTGGCCGTGGGTGACGATCAGCCGCTGCAGCTCCAAAGGGCTTCGGCCGAGGTGTTGAATAGAGGCGATGATCTTCTTGCCGTCTCCCGGCAGGCCGGAATCGATGAGCGTCAATCGGTCCGGTTCCACCAGCAGGTAGGCGTTGCTCCATCTCAGGCCGGGGACTTGGTGGACGCCGGGGCAGATCTCCACCGGGTTCTACTCCTCCAGTGCTATATCGCCGCTCCTGCCGCCCTTTTTTCGGACCAGCCGGATACCCTCGATGCGGATGCCGCGGTCTACTGCCTTGCACATGTCGTACACGGTCAGCGCGGCTATCGAAACCGCGGTTAGCGCCTCCATTTCAACGCCGGTCTTGGCCGAGGTGCGGGCACTGGCCGTGATGTTGATCCGGTTGCGGGTCTCATCCAGCTCCAGTTCCACGTCCACCCGGTCCAGGGGCAGGGAATGGCAAAGAGGGATCAATTCGGACGTCCGTTTGGCCCCCATGATACCGGCCAACTGAGCGACGGACAGCACGTCACCCTTCTTCATCAGCCCCTCTTTTATCAGCTGCAGAGTTTCGGGTAGCACCGATAGGTATCCCCGAGCCATTGCCTCCCGGTCGGTAGTCGGTTTCTCGCCCACGTCCACCATCCGGGCCCGGCCCTGCTCGTCCAGGTGGGTAAGGGCTGTGGAGGTCCCTCCACCCGGGTTGCCGCCCGCCGCCAACTTCGTCGCGGCGACGGCCAGCTGGTCCGCTTCCTCGTTCCAGCGGTCCCCGGCATGACCTCGCACCCAATGCCAGCTTATGGTGCGCCCGGCGGCGAGGGAATCGAGTTGGCTCCAGAGGTCGTGGTTGGCGCGGCGCTTCCAGTTCTTGGTCATGGTGTTGACCAGGTAGACGCTGTCGCTGTGGAGCGCGACGAAGGCTCCGGCGGGCGTCGACTCTAGGCCCTTGATGGCGGCGGTCAGCTCCATGCGGTTGTTGGTGGTTTGGGGCTCGGGACCGGAGAGGCGCAGGGGTTCACCCTGCTCCCGCAGGACGACGGCGCCCCAGCCGCCGGGGCCGGGATTGCCCTGGCAGGAGCCATCGGTGTATATGGTTATGGTGTCGGTTGGTGACAAATTAAGCCATCGGCGTTCAGCGTTCGGCGGTCAGCTATCAGCTGTCGGTTTGAAGCAGCTGCCTATCCCCCGATATGATACATCTCCACCTTTTTTCGGGCGTTCTGTTCCGGAGTCAGCTCGGCCCTCTCCTCGGAGTAGCGGTCGACGCGGCGGCCCCAGAGGCCGGTAACCAGCTCCCGTAACTCATCGTCGCCGGCCCCCGCCCGTAGCGGGCCTCGCAGGCTGAGGCCGGAGGAGGCGAAGAGGCAGGTGTAGAGCATCCCGTCGGGGGATAGCCGGGAGCGGGTACAATCGCCGCAGAAGGGCATCGTGACCGAGGCGATAACGCCGATCTCTCCGCAGCCGTCGCGGTAGCGGTAGCGCTTGGCCACCTCGCCCCGGTAGCCGCTCTCCACGGGCTCCAACGGCATCTCGGCATCGATCCGCCGGACGATTTCCTCGGCGGGCACCACCTCATCCAATTTCCAGCCGTTGCGGTTGCCCACGTCCATGTACTCGATGAACCGGACCACGTGGCCGGTGCCCTTGAAATACCGGGCCAGGTCGACCACCGTGTGGTCGTTGACGCCTTTTTGCACCACCGAGTTGATCTTGATCGGGGTCAGCCCCACCGCCGCGGCCCTTTCTATGGCGAGGAGGACCCGGCGGGAGCCGAAGCCCCGGCCGTTCATCGTCTTGAAAACCTCGTCGTCCAGGCTGTCCAGGCTCACCGTCAACCGGTTCAGGCCGGCGTCTTTGAGCTGTTGCGCCTGCTGGACCAGCAGGGTACCGTTGGTGGTGATGGTCAGGTCCTCGACGCCGTCGATGCCCGCCAGCATGCCGATCAGCCGGTGGAGGTCATTGCGCAACAGGGGTTCACCGCCGGTGATGCGGACCTTGTTGACCCCCAGGCCCACGAAGATGCGGGCCAGCCGGGTAATCTCTTCGAAAGTGAGGATCTCCTCTTTGGGCAGGAACCGGTAGCTTTCCCCGAAAATCTCGGCGGGCATGCAATAGGGGCACCGGAAGTTGCACCGGTCGGTGACTGATATCCGCAGGTCCCGCACCGGCCTGCCGAACTGGTCGGTAATCATCCGGAGATGTTGCTCGCTTCAGCTATCAGGGGTCAGCCAGTCTCTGGTTACCGGCCCCTAAAAATGCTTTTCAACAAGGCTTCAGCTTTCCGGGCCGCGTCGGCCCGGTGGCTGATCAGGTTCTTTTCCTCCAGGGAGAGTTGGGCCATGGTCAAGCCGTGGGACGGAAGGTAGAACACCGGATCGTAGCCAAAACCCTCTTCTCCCAGCGGTTCATATTGTATCATTCCCTCCACCGCACCGGCCACCAGCGCAAAAGCCTCGGCCCCCTCTCTCGTCGACTCCGGCGTCTCTCGCCTTGCTGAATAGGGGCCAGCGGGGTTCGCCAGAACAATAACGCACCGGAATCGGGCGGTGCGCCGTTCCCAGGGCACGTCTCGCAGGTTGTGCAGCAGCAGCTCCAACCGGTCCCGGTCGGTTCTTTTCCCAGCCGTTATTTGGCTGGGCTGAGAAGTGGGGGATGTCTCACCGTAGCGGGCGGAGCGGACGCCGGGCTTGCCACCCAGGGCGTCGACCTCCAACCCTGAATCGTCGGCCAGGGTCAGCAACCCGCCGAGGGCGGCGTAGGAGCACGCTTTGAGCCGGGCGTTTTCCTCGAAAGTCGCTCCCGTCTCCTCCACCTCTTCGGTGATCCCGAGATCGTCCAGAGAGACCAGTTCAAAGGGACAGTCCCGGAGCAGCCGGCGGAACTCCCGCACTTTCCCCGGGTTTCGAGTAGCGATCAAGAGTCTACCTTGAGACACTCCAGCTTCACACACGTTCAAATCCTGCATTAAGAGCCTGACTCATTTCACAACATCGGGTTTGATAGAAGCCTCCCATGTATCCCCTTTCATAAAGGGGGACTAGGGGGATTTCCTCTCGTAAAAAGGGGACCAGGGGGATTTCAACCCTCACTCCTTCGGCGAAGCCTCTCCGGCCGGGTCCTCCAGCAGGAGAAGGAGGCTGGCGAGGGTGGTGTTCTCCGGCCAACCGCTGGCAAGCCTCTGAAAAACATCTAGGGCCATGTTCCCCGCCGGGAGCGGGGCGGCGACTTCCTTGGCCACCCCATGGGCCAGAGCCAGGTCTTTGATGAAAATCTGCACCAGCGAGCTGCTCGATCCGAACTGCCGGGCCAGCAGCGAGGGCCCCATGGTATCCAGCACGTAGCTCTGCCCAGAGCTTTTGCCCATAACATCCAGCAAGACCTCCGGGTCGGCGCCCAGCCGAACGCCCAGGTTGAACGATTCCACGGCCCCCACGGTGTTGATGGCCAGCGCCAAATTGTTGGCCAACTTGACGGCGCTGGCCATACCCGAACGACCCAGATGGAAGACGTTGGTGCCCATGCCTTGGAAGACGGGAAGGGCTGTTTCGTACGCTTCACGGGGACCAGCCACCATCACGGTCAGTTTCCCCGACCGCGCTCGCCCCGTTCCGCCGCTCACCGGGGCGTCTAGGAAGAGCGCGCCCTGGGCTTCGGCCGCATCGGCGATCTTCCTGGATGTGGCGGGTCCAACGGTGCTGTGGTCGGCGAGCACCTGGCCGCGGCGGGCGTTGGCCACGATTCCGTCATCTCCCAGGAAGACTTCCTCCACCGTCGGCACATCGGGGAGACAGGTGAGCACAATATCTGTTGCCTGAGTGATCTCGGCCGCTGAAGCCGCAGCCGCGGCCCCAAGCTGCACCATCTCCTCCACCTTCCCCCGGCTTCGGTTGTGGACGGTGAGCTGAATTCCGGCCCTCAGCAAGGATTTGGCCATGGGCATCCCGATGTCTCCCAATCCGATGAAACCTACCTTCATCACATCCTCCTGAGGCTGAGCGAGAACAGCCTTCGCGCGTTTCTCAAGTTGTGTTTCGGCTGACGGGCGCCGGTCGTATCCGGACCGGGGCCGTTCGTTCCGGTGGCTGGAAGGTCCGGCATACGTAGTACCAGCCGATGCGGCGGCGCCGACAGACCCCGCGAGCCCTCTGGCAAATCGCGGGTTTGCGGATTGTGCATCATTTCACTATCAGGGCTGCCATCCCCTATGTTATAATTCCACGTCGTACGTCTCTCCACCCGGGCCGAGGCAGATGCTAGACGACTACTTCCGGCAATACGGTCTGATCGCCATATTCCTCGTCGTATCCTTCATGGTCCCCACCGGCATGCTGCTGATGTCCTGGATGATGTCGCGCATGGGAATTCGGCCCTCCAACCCCACTCCGGTCAAGTTGGAAACCTATGAATGCGGAATGGAGGCCCTGGGCGGCCGGTGGAACCAGTTCAACTTCCGATACTATATGTACGCGGTCCTGTTTGTCATCTTCGACGTCGAAGTGGTATTTCTCTATCCCTGGGCGGCCAAGTTCTCGCAGCTCAAGCTGTTTGCCCTCATCGAGATGGCGGCCTTCGTGATGATCCTGCTGGTTGCTTGGGCCTACGCCTGGCGAAAGCGGGACCTGGAGTGGGGATAAAACATCATGGCTCTGGAGATACCCATCGGGGACGGACCGCTGAACACCAGGACCTGGGAGGTCGACCGGGGCGAAGGGCGCACCGTCCAGCACCTTAAAGACACCTCCCTCGAACCCCTTGCCGAGCCCTTGATCGAGGTGCCGGACGACCTGAAGAGCAGCCTGCTGGTGACCTCGGTCGACGCCGTAATTAACTGGGGCCGCAAGTCGGCCCTCTGGCCGGTGACCTTCGGCCTGGCCTGCTGCGCCTTTGAGATGATCGCGGCCGCCATGGGCCGGTATGACCTCGCCCGCTTCGGCATGGAGGTCTTCCGCGCTTCCCCCAGGCAGGCCGACCTGATGATCGTGGCCGGCACCGTGACCTGGAAGATGGCCCCGGCCATTCGAAGGATCTACGACCAGATGGGCGACCCAAAATGGGTCATCTCCATGGGAGTCTGCGCCACCAGCGGCGGCCCCTATTACGGCTCTTACAGCGTGGTGCCCGGCGTGGACCACATCGTTCCGGTGGACGTCTACGTTCCTGGTTGCCCGCCCCGGCCCGACGCCCTGATCTACGGGATCATGTCGCTCCACGAGAAGATCAAGAGATACCACAACCTGGGTGATCTTCCCAAACTCCCCCTGTCCCGGAAAAAAGACGCGAAAAACCCTCCTTCCAACGGCACGGCCAGCCATGATTCTCCTCCCATCGGGGAGCCGCCAGTGGCCGGGAGGGAGGACACCTAATGGCGGTCCAGTACCTGGAGGGGCAGTATCTGGCGGAGCGACTGGCGGACGGGGCACGCGATTCGGTCGAGGAGTGGGCCGGCGGCTCGGTATGGGTCAAGCCGTCCTCGGTGGAGGTTGTGGCGCGCTTTCTGCGAGACAACCCGGAGCTGGACTTCCAATTCTTGAACTCCATCAGCGCCGTCGACTACATCGAGCACTTCGAGGTGGTATATCACCTGACTTCGATACGGCGGCAGCACACGGCGGTGGTCAAGACCAGGGTCTACGGCCGAGAGGAGCTGTCTCTTCCTTCCGTCTACCATGTCTGGCGCGGCGCCGACCTACAGGAACGAGAGATCTGGGACTTGATGGGTATCCATTTTGAAGGCCACCCTAACATGAAACGGATCATGCTGTGGGAAGGCTTTGAAGGTCATCCCTTACGGAAAGACTATCTCTAGCCATCGGCCGTCGGGGATCAGCCAGGGGTTGATCGCTGGTAGCCGATAGCTGAAGGCTCGAAAATCCATGCCGATTCGTACTGAGCCGCTGACGGTGAACATTGGGCCGCAGCACCCCAGCACTCACGGGGTATTCCGGCTTCGGGTCACCTTCGACGGCGAGGAAATCCTGGAGGTGGAGCCCATCTTCGGGTACCTCCACCGCGGGACCGAAAAGCTGGCAGAGGAACGCACCTACGTTCAAATAGTCACCCTGACCGACCGGCTCGACTACGTCTCCTCCATGATCAACAACCAAGCGTACTGCCTGGGCGTGGAAAAGCTGTTGGGAGTGGAGGCGCCACCCCGGGCCAAGTACTTGCGAACCCTCTCCGCCGAGCTTCAGCGTATCGCCAGCCACCTGATGGCAATCGGGTTCTTCATGCAAGACCTGGGCACCCTGGGCACGCCCTTGATGTACTGCTTTCGGACCAGGGAGAGGATCCTGGACCTGTTCGAGATGCTGTGCGGCGCCCGGGTCACGGTGAGCTACTCCCGGCCCGGTGGAGTCTTTTTCGATGCTCCAGCCGAGTTCTGGCCTGCCCTGGACAGCTTCATGAGGGTGTTCCGCTCCGAGTTCCGCGAGATCGAGCAATTGGTGCTGGAAAACGAGATCGTCATGGTGCGTACCCGGGGCGTGAGTGTGCTGCCCCTGGACCTGGCGATCAACAACTCGGTCAGCGGGCCGCCGCTCCGGGCCAGCGGCCTGGCCTGGGACTGGCGCAAGATGGACCCCTACGACGCCTACGACAAAGTGGAGTTCGACGTGCCCGTGGGGAAAAACGGTGACAACTACGACCGGTTCTGGGTGCGGATGCAGGAAGTGCATCAGAGCGCCCGCATCATCGAGCAGTGTATCGAGCAGATAGAGCCGGGACCCGTTCGGGAGGTACTGCCCATGGTGCTCCGGCCGGAGTCCGGGGCCGAGGCCTACAGCCGGGTGGAAGCCTCCAAGGGAGAACTGGCCTTCTACCTGATCAGTGACGGTGGTGTCAGCCCCTACCGCTGCAAGATCCGGTCACCATCCTTGATTAACTTGACGGTGATCGAACACCTGTTGGTCGGCTGGAAACTGGCCGACATGGTCGTGACCCTGGGCAGCATGGACATCAATCTGGGAGAAGTCGACCGTTGAGCTGCGCTCTAGCCTCCGACAACATTCTGCACGACACGGCCCTCTTCCGCGTTATCTACGAGAGCGCGGGCGATGTCCTTCCCTGTTCGCTGGCGTATATCACGGCCGGCGTGACGATCATGATGATTCTGGTAAACGCCGTACTTCTGGGCGCCGCGGTGATCTCATGGATCGAGCGGCGCCTCATTGGCCGCTTCCAGAACCGGATCGGCCCCAACCGGTGGGGGCCCTTCGGTCTGCTCCAACCAATCGC
>JASMCQ010000069.1 GCA_030753265.1 Dehalococcoidia bacterium | reverse complement strand
CGTCCTGGCCGCCGCCGGCATGCAGCCGGGGGCCTCGGGACAAAATGAACGCGGAGACGGCATTGTGCTTAGTACTACGGATGCCGAGGCCATATACAATGTCGGCCCGATAACCGCTACGCCGTTGCTGGAGATGTCGCCGGGCGCCACAGTGGAGTTCAACGGTGAACTGTTTCCGGCCCTCGCCGCGCTGCCACCGCCGCCCATCCTCGACGACCTCCCGCAGTGGGTCGGGCCGGACGGCTTTCCGGAGAAGGACGAGGACGGTATGCCCAAGCTGGACGATCCCCTTGTCAAGCTGGGCTACATTCTCTTCTTCGACCCGCGCTTTTCCGGCGACGGCAGCGTCTCCTGCAGTACCTGCCATGTCCCGGCGGAGGGGTGGGGGTTGAATTCCGCCGTCAGCCGCGGCTACCCCGGCACCTCCCACTGGCGTAACTCCCAGACGGTGGTTAACAGCGCCTATATGAACAAGCTCTTCTGGGGCGGCGATACGCCAGAGCTCGGGCAACAGGCGGAGGACGCCAAAACTGGCCTTTCCGGCAACGCCAAGCCCGACATGGTGGAGGAGCGCATCGCACAGGTGCCCGAGTACGTCGAGATGTTCAAAGAGGTGTTCGGCACCCAATGGCCCCTGGAGAAGGACGCCTGGCGCGCCATGGGTGCCTTCGAGCGCGTCATGAACGACGAGAACACCTTCTTCGACCAATACATGCGCGGCGACGAGACCGCGATGACCGAGGAGGAGCTCCTGGGGATGGAGCTGTTCCAGGGCAAGGCCGGTTGCATCCAGTGCCATAACGGCCCGTTGCTGACCGACCAGAAGTACTACAACACCGGGGCTCCGGAAAGCGTTACGCTCTTGAGAGACCCCCTGGTGCAGACCGGCGCCCGCTGGCAGTACTACCGGAAAGGCATAGGCGAGGACGTATACCGCAAGGCCAACTTCGACATCGGCCTCTACTCCAACACCAAGGTCAAGGGGCACATGGGATTGCAACGCACCGCACCGCTGCGCTACCTGCTCTACACTCCGCCCTACATGCACAATGGCTCGATCGATACCTTGGAAGAGGTGGTGGAGTTCTACAACCAGGGTGGCGGGCCGGACCCGGTATTGCGCGATTTAGGTTACAGCACCAAGACCGATCGCTTAAAGCCCCTGAACCTCACCGAGGATGAGAGTTTTGCGTTGGTAGTGTTCCTGGAAAGCACCTCGGGGGAGGAACTCCTCCTGCCCAGCCCCGAAATCCCGTCGGACCAGCCCTTCGCGGGCGCGATCGCTAAGTTCGGGGATCTGGAGCCAGAGACCTTTGACGATATACCGCCGCCACAGTGAAGACCAGACTATGAAACCGATTACCAAGATACCTCTGACTATGAAACCAGAGACACACGACGAATCGACTTGCCTCACTCGCCGTAGCTCTCGCCGCGACTTCCTCTTGACGGGGAGCGGCGCGGTGGCCGCTACCTTCCTCATGAGCTGCAGCGCCCTCCCCGGCGCCGAGGCGCAGGAGGTGGTGGGGGTGCGGTACGAACGCAAAGCGATCGCGAGGATCAGCGAGCTGACGAACGACACACCGTTGGACTTCGCTTATCCGTTCGATGACCTCTACTCCCAAAACTTGCTGATCAAGCTGGGGATGCGCGCCGCCGGCGGCGTCGGTCCGGCGCAGGACATCGTGGCCTTTAACACCCTGTGCACCCACATGGGCTGGCCGGTCGGCAAGTATAACGCTGAGCACAAAGTGCTGGGGGCCTGCCCCCTGCACCTGACCACCTTCGACCTGCGCCGCCGCGGCATGGTAGCCGCCGGCCACGGCACCCAGAACCTGCCCCAGATCGTGCTCGAGGTGGAAGGGGATGAACTCTACGCCATCGGCATCATCGGTCTGGTATTCGGCAAAACCGACAACCTTATGAGAACCTGAAAGCGAAATCGTATTAGACAGAGATATTAGCATGGCAAATAATCAATTAGACGTTACGCAAATCCAGGACCGCGTCCCCCTGCCGCCTACAGGGGCCGATGTACTCGGCACCGGCTGCGACTACTGCGTCGTCGGCTGCTCCTACAAAGTGATCCGCTGGCCGGTGGGGATGGAAGAAGGCGGACCCAATGCAAGCGAAAACGCCATGGGACTCGACTTCCCACGGCCTCCCGGCGCGGGTGGCTGGGTCTCCCCCAATATGCACAACATCGTTTCTCACAACGGCGAGCCCCACCATGTTCTGGTGGTGCCGGACTGGGAGGCGAAGGCGATCAATCCGGGCGGAGCCCACAGCTTCCGGGGTGGCTCCATCGCCCAGAAGTGCTATAACCCCAACAGCGCGACGCGGGACCGCCTGCAGACCCCCCTTTTGCGGGTCAACGGCGAGTTGGTCCCCATCAGTTGGGAGGCGGCGACCGACATCGCGGCCGAGGTGGGAAACTATGCCCTCGAGAAGTACGGCGATCTCTCCTGGGCGATGAAGATGTATTCCTACCAGTTCACCCAGAACACCTACGCCCTGAGCAAGCTGGCGTTTCGCTCGGTACAGACGGCGGCCTTCGCCTTCCACGAGCACCCGGCCAACGGTCCGGACACTCCCGGATTCACTGATGCCGGGTACGACAACTTCGCCCCCGCCTATGAAGACTGGGGCAACGCGGAAGTGCTCTTCATGGCCGGCACCGACCCCTTCGAGACCAAGACTGTGATCTTCGAGTCGTGGATTCTCCCAGCGGTGCAGGCGGGGCGGCAGAAGCTCATCTACGTCAACCCGCGCAGGACCACCGGCGTGGCGTTCGCCGAAGCCAACGGCGGCTTGTTCCTGCAGATCGTTCCCGGCACCGACACCGTGCTGCTCATGGCCATGGCCCGCGTCATTCTCGAAAACGGCTGGGAAGACTCGGATTGGATCGAGAAGTATAGCGCGAGCAAGTGGGACTACGACTCGGGCTTCGGCCAGGGCACCCGCAACACGCCGATGCAATGGCGCACCACCTGGGACAATTTCCGGCCCGCGGGCGGCTTCCCCGGCTACAAGGAGTTCATCCTGAGCCAGGAGGAGTCAGAGCTCAAAGTGGCCGAGAGAATCACCGGCATCTCCCGCGACCTGATCGTCCAGGCCGCCGAAATGATGTGCAAGCCCCGCGCCGACGGCAGCCGCCCCAAGACTTCCATGGGGATGGAGAAGGGGCTCTACTGGTCCAACAATTACCTCAACACGGCAGCGTTCGCCTCGCTCGGCATGCTCTGCGGCACCGGTAACCGCCCCGGTCAGATGCTCGGCCGCTTCGGCGGCCACCAGCTTGGCGGCGGCGCGTCCGGCGGCAAATACCCACTCGCAAAGAGCCCGGAGAAGTTTATCGGGCGCCGGCGCAAGGCGCTCGATCTCGACCGCTGGGTGCAGATGGGCAACGTGCGCTTTGTTTACGTCATCGGCACCACCTGGATCGGCTCCATGGCCGGCTCCCAGGAGTTGGCCGCGGCGTTCAGCAAGCTGACCACGGAGAATCCCCACCAGGTCACCGGGACCGACACCGCCGAGGCGATCGCCACCCTCAAGAGGCGGGTCGACTCTGGCGGCATGGCAGTAGTGAATCAGGAAATCTACCTCAGGGAGCCTATCGGCACGCAGTTCGCCGACCTGGTGTTGCCCGCCGCCTCCTGGGGCGAGGAAGATTTCGTCCGCGCCCAGGGCGAGCGCCGCTGGAAAGTCTATTCCAAGTTCATGGACCCCCCCGGCGAAGCCAAACCCGACTGGTGGATCACGGCCCAGATCGCTACCAAGATGGGCTTCCCCGGCTACGACTGGAAGGATTCCAACGAGGTGTTCGAGGAGGCATCGCGGTTTATGCGCACGGGTCGCATTAATATCCAACCCCTGGTCTGGGCCGCCAAGAAAGAGGGGGTGCCCGCCATGGAGCTTCTGCGCAGTCTCGGCAACGATGGCATCCAAGCGCCGGTCATGTTAGAGGATGGCAAGCTCTACGGCACCAAGCGGCTGCACGACAGCACCCGCATTTTCCCCGAGACCGGCCCGGAGGGGACGACGATATGGCCGAAGAACGCTTTAGCTTTCGGCTCCCACAACGGCAAGGCGATGTTCCTCAAAACGCCCTGGAGTCTCTTCTCGGACTACTGGGAGTGGCTCAGGCCGAAAGGGGACGAACTGTGGGTCACCAACGGCCGGGTCAGTGAAATCTGGCAGAGCGGCTTCGACGAC
>JASMCQ010000068.1 GCA_030753265.1 Dehalococcoidia bacterium | reverse complement strand
GTCCGGACCCTTCCTGGGAAGGACGCCGGGATCACCTGGGGCCCGCCGAAGGGCCGGTGCGAACGATCGCCACCTCGTCAACACCGTCGGTCTCCACCAGGCGGACCTTGACCCGCTCGTCAGGGGCGGTGGGGATGTTCTTGCCCACGTAGTCGGCCCGAATGGGCAACTCACGGTGGCCCCGGTCCAGCAGGATAGCCAGCTGGACCTCCCTGGGCCGGCCGAAGTCGTTCAACGCGTCCATCGCGGCCCGGACGGTGCGCCCGGTGTAGAGAACGTCATCGACTAGCACCACATTTCTCTGGTGGATGCTCACCGGCATGTTGGTTGGACGTACCACGGTGGGCGGCCGGTCCTGGATGTCGTCGCGGTACAGATTAATGTCCAGCGCCGCCACCGGCACCTGGTTCCCCTCGAACTCCGCCAGGTTTCCCGCCAGCCGGTGGGCCAGCAGGACCCCCCTGGTGTAGATGCCCACAATGACCAACTCTTCGGTGCCCCGGTTGCGCTCCAGTATCTGGTGGGCTACCCGGGCCAGGGCGCGGCGAATATCCTCTTGGTTCATTATCTGCCGTTCAGCCATTCATCCCCCGCCGGTCCGCAGTGCTATTTTCCGGCCCGTCACCTTGAGCGGATCAAGGAGTTCGGAGAGTGTTGGGCGTGGCCTCGCCCGCACAAAAAAACTCCCTGCCACGTGCTGGCAAGGAGTCATGGGCCAGGACCCTCCGCGAAGGTCGGCCCGCCGCCGGTTGGGCGCTAAGCTTTGCCAGCCTCACTGGACTGCCTTAAAAGCCAGGCCGCCCGTCCCCGGACAGCCATATGGCCCCCGTGTTGTATTCTGGTCCCCGGTATCTTACCAGAGTTTCTCGGGTCGCGGAAGGGTCATCCAGACCTCTTGCGGGGCCCTCACCCTCGTTCCCTCTCCCATTGGGAGAGGGATGCCCTGGCGCAGCCTGGGCTGGGTGAGGGCGACGTCTTACCCGGAAGGCACGATTACGACGTGACCCGCTTCCTACGCTGGTTCACGTAGTCCACCAGGACGTACTCCCCCAGGTTGTCGGCGCTGCTGTAGAAGACCCGGCCCCGGTTGATCCGGGTCATCCGGTCGACGAAGTTCACCAACAGATAGGAGTTTTCCAGCATGAAGGTGTTGATCACGATGTCTTCTTGGGTGCACCGTTTGACTTCCTTCAAAGTCTCCTGCTCGGTGCGGTAGCTGGGCGGGTAGCTGAAATACGCTTGGTCCCCATCCAGATGAGTGGTCGGTTCACCGTCGGTGATCAGAAGTATCTGGCGAGACCCGCCCTTCTCCTTGGACAGCAGCTTCCGCGACAGCATCAGCGCGTGGTGCAGGTTGGTGCCCGAGACCCAGGAGTTCCAGCTTATCTTGGCCAGGTCTTCCTCCTTGATCTCTCTGGCGTAGTCGGAAAATCCGACGATATAAAGGGTGTCACGGGGGTACTGGGTGCGGATCAAAGCCAGGAGGGCCAGGGTAACCTTCTTGGCGGCCTGAAAGTTGCCGTAGAGCCCCATGGACCGGCTCTGGTCCAGCAAGACGGCGGTGGCCGTCTTCGTCATGTGCTCGGTCCGATAAATCTCGAAGTCATCGGGGGTCAGCGAGACCGGCACCTGGGGCCCGGCCCGTAGGACCGCGTTCTTGAGCGTAGCCTGCAGGTCGACCTGGAAGGGATCGCCAAACTCATACCGCTTGGTGTCGGCCAAGAGGTCCCCGTTGGCGCCCCGGATATCGGTCAGGTGATGCCCCATCCGGTCCTTTTTCAGGTGGGCGAAGACCTCCCGCAGCGCCTTCTGGCCGATGCGGCGGATGCCCCGGGCGGTCAGGTCCATCTTGTCGTCGGCGGTGACGTAGCCCGCCTCCTGCAGGAGCTTGCGCAGCCGGTCCATCTCCTCCCAAGCCCGGCGGGCCTTCTCT
Source organism: Dehalococcoidia bacterium (assembly GCA_030753265.1). The sequence continues at coordinate 40,184 of JASMCQ010000068.1, read as the reverse complement.
CCCAACAGCTCGGCCAACTTCTCCGGGTCCACGTCCTCCAGGTTACCGGTGCGCATCGCCTCCCGAAGGGAGTCTTCCAGGCGGTCCTGCTCCTGAAGATGGCGCATCAGTTCCATGGCCCGCTCCATGGTAAGGCTGTCGTCGCCCAGGAAAGGGTACTGGCGGCGCATCTCGTCCATGGGCATTAGCTGCTCCATCAGGGAGGCGAAATCGGCCATGGCGCCCTGGGTCTGTGGGTCCAGGGCCGAGCCCAGGGCCTCCTCCAACTCCCGGCGCGCCTCGGAGGACATGCTATCCAGCATGGATTGCATCTGGGACATCTGCTGCTGAAGCCGCTCCATCAAGTCGTCGAAGCTCTGGGGAGCGTCGGGGCCGAACATGGAGCCGAACCGCTCCATGAACTCCTCGAAGTTGGGCTCCCGCCCCTGCATCTTGTCCCGCATCATCTGGCTGAGTTCGCCAATCATCTCCCGCATGGCCGCCATCTCATCGGGAGACATACCCTGGATCTGCTGCATCATCTGCTCAGAGATGTTCTGGGCCATCTGGCTCTTCAGCATATCCAGCAGTTCCTGGAATTTCTGCTGAGCCTCCGGTGCCACGAAGTCGTATTCCATCAGCTCTTTGATCCGGCCGCCGACTCCCTCGGGCAGGTTGTCCAGCCGCTCCCGGTTTCGCTCCACCCTTTGCTCCAGAAGCTTGTAGAGGTCCTCCCGCTGGGCGCGTTCGGCTTCTTCCGATTCGTTTACCTGACCGCGGGCCTCCTCCAGACGCCGGTCGATGCCCTCTCGCTCGGTCTGAATGATGTCATCCAGCCGCTCCTTGATGTCGTCCGCCACCGAGTCCATGTTGTACTGTTCCAGCTGCTGGCGGCGCCGGTTTTTCAGCTGCTCCATCAGGTCCCGAAGGCCGGTCAACCGCTGGCCGTCCCGGGTCTGGAACCCCCGGCGGAACATCTCCCGAAGGGCCCGGGTCATGTCGCCCTCTTGCAGCACATCGTCCCCGAGAAGCTCCATCAACTCGTCGGCGTCGATGTCGAATATTCTTTGAGTGCCGTCCCACTGAGAGTAACGATAGGTGCGATACAGCATGTCGCCTCGCCCAATTGTCCGTCGTAATGGAGATTTATCTCATGATACAGGTTTGCCTTGAGCTACATCAAGGATGCCGGCCTAGTCAAGGCCGGAGGAAGGCGCGGTTTAATGAGCCGTTATTGGATCGCGGATTCGGAAGCGGGTCGAGCATGACATCGTCGGACTTCTCCGCTCCCCCTTGCCAACGGCGCCATAAAGTATGAGAATCATTGGACACCGGCTGGAGGCTGGCGCTCTTCCGCCGGCGCCGCGCCGCTGCAAGAGCAGGACTCCCCGGAGACCACGCCGCCATATCTCGAGAAGGGGGTAAGCCATGGCCAAGAATTCTATTCGCATCGGCAACGTCGAGATCTTGTCCTTTTCCGATGCCGTGGGGAACTTCCCGCCAGCCAACGCCTGGCCCGAGGTGTCCGCCGAAGCATGGGCCGCCAACAAGCAGTATCTGGGAGATGACGGAAACTGGCACCCGAACATGGGGTGTTTCGTGGTCCGCTCCTCGGGGCGCACCATCATGGTGGACACGGGATACGGCCCCGGCCTGGACGGCAACCTTTTTAACGCCATGAAGGCCAGTGGAATTAGCGTCGAGGATGTCACGACGGTCACCTTCACCCACCTGCATCCCGACCACGTGGGCTGGAACATGATCACCGAAGGGGGCAAATCCAGGCCGACTTTTCCCAACGCCCGCTACCTGTGCCCCAAGGCTGACTTCGACTTTTTCACCAGCGAGGCGAGCCTGGAGCAATTCCCCTATATCAAGGAGCAGGTGTTGCCGCTGGTGGAACTGGGCCTGGTGGACTACATCGAGCCGGAGGCAGACATCACCTCGGAGCTGCGAGTCTGGTCGACGCCCGGCCACACGCCGGGGCACGTCAGTATCCTGATCAACTCCGCCGGGGAAAAGGGCGTCATCCTGGGCGACGTGGCCCATACCCCGGCCCAGGCCCACGAGACCGACTGGAATCCCGGCTTCGACATTGTTCAGGACCAGTCCCGGGCCACCCGCCACACGGTCTTCGACCGGATCGAACGGGAGGGATTGACGGTGGCCGCCGGCCACTTCCCGTCTCCCTCGTTCGGAACGCTGGTCCGGGTGGAGGGACGGCGCATCTGGCAGCCATTGTAGGTAGGGGCGGGTAGGAGCCTGCCCTGTTTTCTAAGGGCGGTGTTTGTGCCACCCAGGGGGCGGGTACGAAACCCTCCCCTACACGATTTTCGCGCCCAGAATCTTCTCCAGGTGGCCCAGGGCCCAGGCGTGTGCGCCGGGGTCAAAGCTGGCGACACAATCGGCGGGCACCTCCACCGGATAGTCCCGGTTGCGGGCGTCGGCGGTGGTGTGCAGGACGCAGATATCGGTGCAGACGCCGCAGATCACTAGCTTGTCCGGCTTCAGCCGCTCCAGCCGCTCGGCCAGGTCGGTGTTGTAGAAGCCGCTGTACCGGTTCTTCGGCACCACGTTGGAGCCGGTGAGGAACCCGGCCAACTCGGGGACCACGTCGGGCTCTTCGGTGCCCTTCACGCAGTGGACCGGGAACATCTGGAACTCCAGGTCGTCCGGATCGTGATGGTCCGAGATGAAGAGGACGGCGGAGCCGACCTGCCGCTCCCGCTCCAAAAGCTCCCGGACGTTGGGGATTATCTTCCGGGCGTCGTCGCCGCAGTAAAGGTTGTGCCCCGGCTCCAGGAATCCCCTGACCATATCCACCACCAATACCACGTTGGACATGGGTCTCCTTTCCGATTATGCAGAATCGCCAAGGCGCGCCCTCACCCCCGGCCCCTCTCCCGGAGGGCGAGGGGGCGTTTTGGCTCGGATGATGGTGTTTCCCTCGCCGCGCGCCAGGCGGCCAGCTTTACCGTGTTCATTACCGATACTCTAAACCCGGTGGGACCCGGCATTCAAGGGGCTCGTTGCGGAGCGCCGGGAGCCATCACGGGCCCTGAGCCGTATTGCCTCAATAGAAACTGTTACCGAAGAAGCTACGCTGCCTCAGCTGAAGATGTTATCGAGGGCTCCTGGCTAGATGTAGTAGTTGCCAACCGCCAAAGTTGCTCTAGGGCCTGGCTTATCTGAGCTAAGAGACATCCCGGCGGGGCCTGGCAGGCTCGACCCGGCAAGTGGCGGGTTCCCTGCGGCGCGTCGGCACCCAGGCAGCGAAATACAAGCTGGACTTGGTAGTCCGCCAGTCGTTGATCTCCCTCTGGTCACTCGGGGCCCACACCAGTGAGCACCTACCCCAGTGCGAGGAGCTGGTGGCCGCAGAGCTGGAAATGCTGGAGCGGATCGTTGATCCGAAACTGGCGAATTCCAGCTTTCTTGCCACGCCCCGAAGCCCGACGCTGGAAACCTTCCGTATCCGGTACCTGGCAGACCACGGGCCGGGCGACGGCACCGATGAATCCGGGCAGGCAGGTGTCTAGCGTCTGGCAAGCGAGCGCTAGGGGGCCTGTTGGGGCGTCGCGGGGGTCGGTAATTCTCTCGGGGGCCGGCGCGGCTCTCGGAGATCGGGGGCCCGAGGGTCGAAGGGTTGCCCGTCGACCAGCACCTCTTTGATCAACGCGTCGCCGCCGCCGCTGATGGCCACCCGGACCTTGAGGTCCTGAGACCGCTCGATGACACGCCCGGTTCCCTCAGGCACAAAATAAGTGCCAATGCCAAAATCCAACCGCCCGTTGGGGCCGACAATACCCTTGATGAACACCTCTTTTCCACCCGGCTTGCTGGTGCCGTACCCGATAGCCTCCCATGCATCGTCCTTTTCCACCAGGGATACGAACATCTTGGAGCCGATGGGGGGCTCCGACGGGAATTGGGGCAGCAGCGCAATCTCGTAGTTCAGCTCCACGTAGTCGCCTTGAAGCAGCGACCGGGGGTCCACCGGCATCGCCTGCAACACCACGGTGTCGCCGGTGCGGTAGGTTTGCTCCTTGACGCCAATCACCGTCAGGAGGAGGGCCAGCTGCCCGGCCACCACGATCCAGAAACCCACCTTGAATCGGCGGCTCATTGGATTTCTCCGGGGACATCTCCGGCCTGGCGCATCCCACTCAAGACCCGCCGCCGCCCGTGTTCCAGGGCGAATCCCACACCCAGTAACAGCGCCCCGGCCACGATGAAAACCACCGACCGGTCCAGCAGCGTCCAGCTCAGCTCGAAATACCGGGTCACTACGTTCACGGCAAAAAGCCCCAGGGCGAAGTTGATGATCGCCTCCTGGGACCGGTAGTATCCAGCAAATACCAGCCCCACTGTGGCCAATAGCAAAAGCACATTGAACGCGACGGGGTAGGCGACGTCGTTTCCAACGGGCACGTAGACCACCAGGTACACCGCCGTCAGCAGCAGGAAGGCGGCGGCGCCCTCGTACGGCAACTCCAGCAATGGGACCCTCTGCTTCATGCGGAATACGAGCGCACCGGCCAACAGAACCACGGCCAGCGCCGTCGCCAGGAAGAAGACCAGCCAGAACTCCGGGTCCAGCTCCCGGGAAATCCCGGCATCCTGATAGGCGTGGCTCTCGTACCAGGTCCGGAAGGTCAGCAGGTATAGAGCGCAGAGGGTGGTGAGTAACCCGACAGCCTCATAGACTCCGGCAAATATCCGGGTTGGCCCAAAGAGCCCCTGCACCTTGCCAAGCCCGTAGATCATCAAGCCCAATGCCAGGTACAACCCAAATATAGCAACGGCCTCACCGGTGGAAGCGGCCTCCAGCCATTCCGGCAGGCGGAAGCCCATCGCGCCCAGGAAGAGACCGACCGCCAGAGCCAGCACCACCTGGGAGCGGATGAGGTACGCCATGGGCAATACCCCCAGGAACCAGTACAGAAACAGGCTGGGGTCGTTTAGATCGACGTGATAGACCTGGGCAACCAGGTGGATGCCGGACCCGTAGAACAAGCACGCCAGGAAGATGACCGCGGTGCCAACCCGCTGGTAGCCCCGCAGGTACCGAAGCCAGTACCCGGTGGCGTAGGCCGCGATGATGGCCACCAGGATGAGGGAGAGCTTGCCGGCCCGGGGGAACTCCTCCCAGTTGGCGGCGAAGAAGAGGATCACACCCAGGCCCAGTAGCACCGAACCGAGGGTGGCCACGATGGTCACCAACCGGCCGTGGGCCGCGGTCCCGGGAGCGGAAACGCCCGGCGCTTCGTAGCTGGCGATTATCCCCCGGCCCTGCTCCGGCGTGATGATGCCGCGGCTCCGCCAGCGCTCCACTTCTGCCGGCAGCCGGGCCAGGAAAGATTCCCCGGTATCCGTCGGCGGTGTTGCGGGGACCGGTGGGACCTCACGCTCTTCCTGTGGAGTCGACTCCAACCCTGGCCTCCAAATCCGGACTCAGCGCCGGACTCAGCAATCGTACCTGAGCAATTGTATCGGGACATTCCGGCCTCAGCCAAGGGGCACAAGCTCCGGGACCAACAGGTTTCGGCTCCGGACACCGGACGGGCGTGGGCCGGCCACTATGCTCAAGAAGGGATCGCGCCTGCAAAGGTCTGCCTAATTCCGGCCGCCGAGGTCAGCCTTCGGAGGATACAGGAGTCCTCTGAGAATGCCAATGCTGCGAAGTTGTTATGCCGAGCGGTGGGCCGGAGGAATCTGGGGTGAGGCTCTACGGAATCAGCGAAGCTTCTGGCAGCTCAGTACCAATACTCAGGGTACTTCCTGCCCTTGGGAATATTGTTGACCAAAAGTGCAACCACCAGCATGACAATGGCCCCGGCTCCGGCCGGCATTAGCGCATACAGGTAGCCCAATTCATGAATCTTGGCGCTTCCGATGACCGCGATCAGGGCGGTGGCGCCACCGGGAGGATGCATGGTTCTGGTGGCATGCATGACGGCAATAGAAGTGGCGACCGCCACGGCAGCCGACAGCCATAGAGGCTCCTGGAGCAATTGATAGGCAGCCACTCCGACCACGGCGGAAAAGACGTGCCCACCGATGAGGTTCCTTGGCTGGGCCAATGAACTATCGATGGCGCCATAAACGAGCGCGGCGGAAGCCCCGAAAGAGCCGATGAGCAAGACCAGATCGGTCTCCAGAAGGGTATTGTAGTTGATAATCGCCACTGCGGTAACACCGAGGAAGGCGCCCACCCACGACCAGATAATCTCAGACAGATTCACCCTCGGCGGGCTCTTGGCGGTCCCTTTCATTTTTTTGAAATAGTTCATTCGAGAATCCCTATTTCAACCCGGAATGAGGCAACTTCTTGCCCGGTCGTCCTCGGAACTGACGGTAGCCTCATTCCGTTTACCAGTCAAGCGGTCCTGTATCGCCGCCGCAAGGGCAAAAAAGAAAGGAGCCGGCCCTCAGCGGTCAGACCACGCGGCCGGGCCGAGGTCTGCAAGCCGGGGTGCGAGAGCTAGGGCGCTGCCTCGGGCTCATCGGCATAGCCGGCGGCCTGGGCCAGCATCTCGGTATGTTTGACCGTGTCGAAGCACTCTTGCAAGCTGACCATCCGGTCCATCGCGGAGGCGGTGGTGCCCTGCCCCTTCAACTCCTGCATCAGGTCTCCCACCGCCCGGCACACCGTCAGTATGGCGCTGCTCGGATAGATCACCAGCTTGAAGCCCAGCCGCTCCAACTCCGCCGCCGGAAGGAGGGGCGACTTGCCGGTTTCGACGAAGTTGTACAACAGCGGCACGCTGAGGGTCCGGGCCGCCAGCTCCGCTTCTTCGGGAGTCCGCAGGGCCTCCACGAAGAGTACATCGGCCCCGGCTTGGATGTAGTCCCGGCAGCGCCCCATGGTGTCATCCCAGCCGGTCACGGCCAAGGCGTCGGTGCGCACGATGAGGATGAAATCGGGGTCGGTGCGGGCGTCAACGGCGGCGCGGATCTTCTGCACCATGTCCCCGGGAGGAATCACCCGCTTGTCCTCCAGGTGCCCGCAGCGCTTGGGGGACTCCTGGTCCTCAATGTGAATGGCCGCCACGCCGGCGCGCTCGTACTGGCGCACGGTGCGTTGCACGTTCAGGACACCCCCGTAACCGGTGTCGGCGTCGGCGATAACCGGAACGTCCACCGTCCCGGAGATGCTGGCGGCGTTGGCGATCATCTCGGTCATCGTCGCTAGGGCCAGGTCAGGGTAACCCAGCCGGGAGATCGAGGTTCCTGCCCCGGTCATGTACACCGCGGGAAATCCGGCCCTTTGAATGATTGCGGCGGTCAGGCAGTCATACGCACCGGGCGCCATGATGATTCCCGGCTCCCGAAGCAACTGCCGCAGGCGGCCCGCCGCGGTCATGGTGTTTCGCATATCTCCCTCCGGCCCCGGATCAGGCTGAAACGAATACCTCGCGCCCCTGGCACGCCGGTCCGGGACAACGCCCACTCCACCGGGCTAGATTCGGGGCATGTTTGACCGACAGTACAAAGGATTTGCCGCGATATACCGGGGCGAGCGAATAGACGATGCCCTCACCCAGCCCAGGCTACGCCAGGGTATCCCTCTCCCGGTGGGAGAGGGAACGAGGGTGAGGGCGTTCCCGGGTGGTATCAGGCATGCAGCATACCCCGAAAGCAATAGGCCGGCTCAGGCGATCATCCCGCCGTCGATGGTTATCACCTGGCCGGTGATGTAGCTGGCGCTCTCGCTGCATAGGAACAGCGCGGCCCCGGCGACGTCGTCGACGGTGCCCAGACGGCCCATGGGGATGCGGGCCAAGATCGCCTTGCGAGTCTCCTCGGGCAGCACCTCTATCATCCCGGTGGCGACAAATCCGGGCGCCAGGGCATTGACCGTTATGTTTCGCGACGCCACTTCCCGGGCCACCGCTTTGGTGAGGCCGACTATGCCCGCCTTGGCGGCGGCGTAGTTGGCCTGGCCGGGGTTGCCACTCAATCCGACGACCGACGAGATGTTGACGATCCGGCCCCCCCGTTGCTTCAGCAGGTGAGGCATCACGTACTTGGTGCACAGGAAGGCCCCCCGCAGGTTCACCGCAACGACCCTGTCGAAGTCATCTGGGGTCATGCGTAGCAACAGGCGGTCCCGGGTTATTCCGGCATTGTTGATCAGGATGTCGACGTGGCCGAACTGGTCGATCGTTTGTTTGACCATCTCGGGCACCTGCTCGGCGTCGGCGATGTTGGTAAACAACGCCAGGCCCTTCCGGCCAAGGGCTTCGATCTCGCTTACCACGCCGGGCAGCCCCTGCCACCCGGCCTCGCGTTCCTCGGGCGTCATGGCCTCCGGCCCCGTCTCGATGTCGGACACGACCACGTCGGCCCCGGCCTGGGCCAGCCCGAGGGCAATGGTCCGGCCGATGCCCCTTCGCCGGCCCGCCCCCGTGACGATCGCTACTTTCCCGCTAAGGTCGTTCATAGCTTCCCTCATACCACTGCCGTAATTTGGCAGCCAACTGCCCGGTTTGTGGGTTCTTCCTGCTGCATATTACCGGCGCCTGCGCCCGCTGAAAAGAGGTTCGATTGGTGGTTGGGCTCCGGGTTCTTGCGCCCAACGCCGGAGTGTTGCCGGAGTATTGGATGAATGTTTCTTCAACCGGGAGCCTGGGGCGACCGCTGCAAGCTGGAAATGGAGGTCTTCCCGAGACCGCGCATCTGCGATAGCTCCTCCCGCATGCTCTCCACCAGGTCAATCTTCACACACCGGATGGCGGTGTTTATGGCCCCGGCGATGCCGTCGGCTTTGCAAGAGCCGTGGCCCACGACTACCACCCCGTTGATGCCGAACAAAGGCCCGCCCATGGTCCTGGGCAGGTTTGTCAGGTGCCACAACTCGGAGGTTATCCGGTTGAGTTCATCCTGAGGAATGCTCGATGAAAGCTGCCGCGCCAGGAAAGGAGCCAAGGCTTTGCCGATCCCTTCGGTAAACTTCATTAAGATATTTCCCACGAACCCGTCACAGACGATGACATCGGCCCGGCCGGTAAAAAAGTCCATCCCCTCCACGTTACCGATGAAGTTGAGGTGGCTCTCCTTCAGAAGCTGACCGCTTTCCTGCACCTGCCGGTTGCCCTTGGCCTCCTCGGCGCCGGTGCTCAGCAGGGCGATTCTTGGGTCTTTGATGTCCAGGACCTTGCGGGCGAACACCGCGCCCAGGGCGGCGAAGTTGAGCATCATCGCGGGCCGGCAATCCACGCTGCTCCCGATGTCCACCAGCACCGTTCGGGGCGCTAGGCCCAGGAATGGGCCGCCGAGGCAGGGACGGTCCAGGCCGTCCATCAAGCCCAACGCGAGTACGGCGCTGGCCATCGACGCTCCGGTGGACCCCATGGATACCAGCACGTCTGCATCGCCGCTTTTCAATAGATTGGTCGCGACGAGAATCGATGCCTGGGGCTTCTGCCGCAGCCCTTGCACCGGGTGTTCGTCGTCACCGATCTTGCCCACCGAGGGGACCACTGTCACCGGCTTGCCGTCCACATCGCATCGAGCCAGTTGATCCTCTACCAGGTGGCGATCTCCCACCAGGGTGAGTTCGATGTTTTCGACTCCCAGTGCCTGGACCGCCCCTTTTACCGCTTCCTCAGGGGCGAAGTCGCCTCCCATCGCATCCACGACCACCCGGACTGGGCGAGTGCCCCGGCTTCGATCACTGGGCATGCTTCGTCTTCCTCGAATATCCTATGGCCCTCGCCGGTGTCGCCACCTGGTCACGGGACCACGGCATCAACTGAAAATCTCGGCGCCCTCGCCGCCTTCGGTGCTGGGCCGATACCAACGCTACGGCAATACCACGGTCGCGGTGCCGCTGATCAACTCCTGCCCGGTCTGGCAGTTGCTCAACCCGACGGCGCACCCAACCTGGCGGCCCTCGGACACGACAGCCTCTTTGTTGATCCTGCCTCGGGTTTCCACCTGATCCCCCACGTAGGCTGCGCCCTTGAAGCGGACCCTCAGGGCTCCGTTCTGAAGCCACGCCGGCCCGAATTTCTCGGTCATCATCTCAGAGATGAAAGCCAGTGTCAGCATGCCGTGGGCGATGATGCCGCCGTACTGGGTGGTGGCGGCGAACTCGGCGTCAAGGTGAAGGGGATTGTGGTCCCCCGACACCCGGGCGTAGGCGTTTAGCTGCTCCTGGTTGATGGTCTTCACCACTCCCGTGAGAATCCCGTCCCCGGATATCTCCTCAACCGCCACGGCCGGAACGCCTGGTCGAGAGGGGGCGCTTCGTTCCGAAGATTCCCGCCCGGCCGGAGCGATTGCCTCCGGATCGACGACCAGCACGGTGGTTTTCCCGCCGAGTACCGCATGGCCTGCTTCGTCATTTAGAGCAACGCTGGCGGTTAGGAACTCCATGCCTCCGCGGCGCTTCACCGGGTCCAATCTGGCGGTGCCGGTGATGTCCTGGCCAAAGGAGACTGGCCGGAGTGTCTCGATCTCCTGAAGGCTGTGGATGGCGCCCGGCGGCAGGTCCAGGTGCTGCAGTAGGGAGCCAAGGGCGCGGGCCGCCAGAGCCAGAGGTGGCGTCAGGCCGGCCTGCAAGTACGCCGGCAGCGTGTCGCCCGCCGCCCGCAGATATTCCTGTACCGAGTCTTCGGTAACCCTCCAACCACCAAGCCCCACTTCGACCGGCTCAACGTGGTCTCTCGCCAAAGGTCGTCCCCCAAGAATGAATGTTCTGGCAAAAATCCCTGTAACAATCCCTGAATGAAACAGCGTCGCCGCCGGCCCCGGTATCCGGCTGGGGCCACTAGCGCCGGGCATCGTCGGCCCCAAAGCGGGGCGTCGACGAAGTAATGCGTTTATGGCGGCGACAGTGCGCCCGCAAGGCGTCATCACCATTGGGCCACGGTGAATTATAACCACCGCTCTTTGCGGTGGCAACACTCTGACCGACCGTCTCCGGCCATTATTACGGCACGCTGCCCGGTCCATCCATCCGGAGACCCTCGGGCTGGAACATCTTCGTTCTCCCGAGCGGTAACGGCTTGAGAAGACCGGGTGAACGGGTGGCGATGCCCTCGCTCGGCCCAGGCTGCGCCAAGGCATCCTCAGCCCCGCGGGAGAGGTAACGAGGGCGAGGCTAGACGGGGATGACGCGGCGTGCCCCGGTCGAGGGGTGTCCGATAATGATCCGAAAATGTACCGCCGCCGGGTAAGCCGGGCGAGGCCGGAGTCAATCCGTCTTCAGGGCCTCTCTGGTCGCGACGATGTTGGAACCGGTTCCGAGTACATTGGAGACGATGACATCGCCAATACCCACGGGCGCACGGACGGTAACACCGGCCAGGTGGTCCATCACCTCCAGAACCACTTGCTTGGGCACTGGAGCATCGGTCTTCACGCTGACCAGTGGCAGGTCGGCCCCTTCCACGATGACGGTGGTGGTTACCGTCCTCCGGGGGTCGAAAATCTCGCCTCGGATGAAGTCCCAGGCAAGCTTGCACTGGGCGTGGTCAATGTTCAGCAACTCCGTATCATTCCACTCAGCGCTGACTGGGCAACTCGTCGGGCACACAATGCAGGTGAAATTGCCTTTCATCACCGGACCTCCACAATCATGTCACCGTCCAGACCCTGGAACCGGTCGGCCCTGACCCTGAGCCGGATCATCGACGAAGGCGCCAGCACGGACTGCTTCAGCCTCCGGATCACCTGGCCATCTCTGCTGAAAACGATGTTGCGGTCGTTATCCGTGGCCGTCACCCTCATGGTGAATTCGACCGCCGCGGCGCCGCTGATCCGCTGGGGCACGACGTACCGTATCCCCTGCCCCGCACCTACCGTGATGCCCGCCTGCCGGCCCTTCCCCGTCCCGGCAAACTCGGCGGCCTTCTGCCCGGCCACCGCGGCCTCCAGGGACACGTAGTCCACCAGGTCGTGAACCTGGAGGGCGTTCCCGGCGGCGAAGATGCCGGGAATGGACGTGTGGTAGTCCTCGTCCACGACCGGCCCGCCGGTAACCGGGCTGAGGTCCGTCCCGGCCTTCTTGGAAAGCTCGTTCTCCGGAATCAACCCCACGGAGAGCATCAGGGTATCGCAGGCGACGTACCGCTTGGTGCCCCGCACGACCCCTCCCTTGGGCCCGATCTCGGCCAGGGTCACCCCGTGGATTCGCTGATTCCCGTGGATCTCGACCACCGTAGTGCTCAGGTAGAGCGGGATACCGAAGTCTTCCAGACACTGGACCACGTTTCGCCCCAGCCCGCTGGGATGGGGCAGTATCTCGGCAACGCACGGGACCTCGGCGCCCTCCAGGGTAAGACGGCGCGCCATGATCAGGCCGACGTCGCCGGAACCCAGGATCACGACCCGTTTCCCAACCGAGATGTTCTGGAGGTTCATGTAAGCCTGGACAACACCGGCGGTGTAGACGCCGGCCGGGCGGGAACCGGGGATGTTTATGGCGCCCCGGGGACGCTCCCGGCACCCCATGGTGAGGACCACCGCCTTGGCCCGTACCCGCCGCATTCCGCCGGTGGAACACAGCGTCAACTCCCGGTCCGCCGTCAGGTCGAGGACCATGGTGTCGAGGCAATAGGAGACCTTGGCGTCGTGGAGTTTATCGATGTAGATCTGGGCGTACTCGGGCCCTGTCAGCGTTTCACCAAAGACCTTGGTGCCGAAGCCGTCGTGGATGCACTGGTTCAGGATTCCCCCCAACCGCTCCCCTCGCTCCACCAGCAGCACGTCCTCCGCCCCGGCCTGCCGGGCCGCGACGGCGGCGGCCATCCCGGCGGGACCACCACCAATCACCACCACCTCTACGTCTTCGGTTCGCACGTCACCACTCCGGAAATGTCATCGTGAGCACGCCCGTCCCTGATGGACGGCGATACGGTGCAGTTGCGGCTCCGCGAGACCGGTCCCGCCAGCATCTCGCGGTCTCTGGTAATCGATTCGGGCCTTCCAATCTTCATGCCTGGTTGCGCCGAACGGAGGCTGCCTGAGGGCTTCTGAGCCCTTTGGTGGTCCCGGGGAAGAGCCACGATCCGGGCCCCTTGAGGGAGATATCCTCCGGCGTTAGGCCGAGTTCTTGTTCCAGCATCTCCACAATCCGCGGGCCACAGAAGCCGCCCTGACAGCGCCCCATTGTTGCCCTGGAGCGGTACTTGATTCCGCTGAGGGTGTTCACGCCAAGGGGATTGTGGATAGCATCGAGCACTTCTCTTCGCGTCACTATCTCACACCGGCATACGATCTGGCCGTAGTCGGGGTCCGCCTCCACGAGCTCGGCCTGCTGCTCCGACGGCAGCTCACGGAAGGGGACGGCAAGCCTGCTCGGCGTTGGGGGGCTGCCGTTGCTTCCCAGTGGAAGGTAGCTTCCCACCCACTGGGCCACATCGGCCGCGATGGCGGGCGCCGAGGTGAGGCCGGGGGACTCGATACCCACCAGGTGCATCATCCCAGGCAGTTCCGGCGCCTCCTCGATGATGAAGTCTCCGAAGCCTCCCTCCGCCGAACTCACGGTCTTGGACCTGATGCCGGAGTAGGAGGTGACAACGTCCCGGGGACTCAGCGGCGGAAGCAGTTCCCGCGCTTCCCGGAGGAGGGCACGGGACATGGTCCGGGTGGTGGCTTCGTCGCCCTTGTGCCGCACGTAGGCCGCACTGGGGCCGATAAGGATGTTCCCGTCGACGGTCGGAGTCAGGTGCACGCCGAGGCCGGGTCCTCCTTTGGGCGGCACCGGGTAGACCATCCGCTGGATAAGGTCGCTTCTCGACTTGTCGATGATTAGGTACTCACCCCGGCAGGGGTAGACCTTGTAGCGGCGCACCCCGGCCAGCCGGGCCACGTGGTCGGCGTAGAGCCCGGCGGAGTTCACGATCAGTTTGCTGTATACCGTGCCCTGCCCGGTGGTGAGGCGAAAGGCGCCGGCGTGGCCGGAGATCCGCTTCACTTCGGACAGGAAGAGAATCTCGGCCCCCATGGACTTGGCGGATTCGGCCAGGGCTATGGTGAGAGTGAAGGGGCAGGTAATGGCGGCGGTAGGCACGTGAAGCGCGGCATAGCCCTGAATATTGGGCTCCATGCGCCGGACGGTTTCACCGTCGACGATTTCGAGGGATGGAACCCCGTTGGCGTCCCCGATGGCTTTCAATTTCTCCAGTTCGGGGGCCTCTTGCTCGGTGAGGGCGACGACCAGTTTTCCCACCCGGTGAAAAGGTACCCTCAACTCGGCGCAAAACTCTTCGAAAACACTGGCGCCGGAAACGTTCAGCCGCGCTTTTACCGAGCCGGTGGGCACGTTGAAGCCGGTGTGGACCACGCCGCTGTTCTTGCCGCTGGTGCCCCTGGCGACATCGCTCTCCCGCTCCAGAAGGACCACCTTAACCTGGTGGCGAGCCAACTCCCGTGCGATGGCGCACCCAACCACCCCGCCGCCCACCACTGCCACATCGTATTCTCGCGTCATTATCCCAGCCTGGTGTTCCCGTGTCGGAGAAGGGGAGCCCCGAAAAAATCGCCTGCCTCCAGCCGGAATCTTCTGCTTCAGGCCAGCGGCAGGCTTTGCGGACGCCGATCTCCAGTTACCCGAAGTCTATCCCCGCCATTCTCGTGTGTCAACCGAGATCGCCCTGGGCAGACCTAGCCTGAGGGCTGCCGGCCTATCGACCAATGCACTTCCTGATGGCCTCGCCCTGGCAAGCTCTACCGCGAGGAAATCCCCCTGTATCCCCCTTTGCAGGGGGGGGCCGAGGGGGATTTCGTTCACCATCGATGCAAAGATCATTAACACGGCGGGCCTCCGTCGCGAGTGCCCGCCGTTCCCGGTCATCGGGGCCGTCTTAGGGCCACAGGTCGGCGACCACGTGCTCCAGTCCCAGGCTCCGAAGGGTCTCGGGCAGGGGCTTGCTGGTCTCCCGGTCCCAGCCCATCTGCTCGTAGTAGTCACCCTGCATCTTGTCCCAGTGTTCCGCGATGCCGACGCCCGCGACCACGCCGTCCACCGGGGTGGATCCGTACCTGGGAGATGGCTTGTCCAGCTCCGGGCTGATGCCGTGGCGCAGGTTGAAGGCCCGCAGCAGGTTGACCGTCCGGCGGCCCATATCCATGGCATCGTCCAGGGTGTAGTCCCATCCGGTGGCCTCCGACAGGGCTTCGCACAGAATGGGGACATCGGTGCGGGTGTTGAAGCGGCAGATCCCCAGGGCGTCCTCGAACTGCATGGAGCCCTTGGTCTTGGCGGTGAAGGTTACAACCTCCTCGGGGTCGAAGGGGTCTCCCTTGTCCGAGAGCCCGAACATGGTCCGGGAAGTCTGCCTGGCGGTCTCGATGGTGCTGGTGTTGGAAACGCAAGTGTCGAACAGTTCGTGCCACAGCGATCGGTGGTCGTGGCCCCGGGGGGTATTCCCCTTCATGGTGTGCACGGCCATGTTGGGCGCTTCCCCTCCGATGAGCTTGGCGGCGCGCATGGTGCCCTCGGCGAGAATGTCGCCGAACCCTTCCCGGTTGGCGACCTTGCGCAGCATGGCCCGGGTGGCCTCGGCGTTGCCCCAGGTCATCTCCAGGCCGTCGGTGTCCTCAACGGTGATCACGCCTTTTTCATAGCACTCCATCACCAGGCCGATGAGGTATCCGGCCTCGTTGAGGTCCATTCCAAGCTTGTCCACCTCGTTGGATATGACCATTGTGCTGGCGACATCGGTCTGTCCGGTGGTGGGGCCCCAGGCGGCGAAACCCTCGTACTCCGGCTCCTCCACGATCTCGCCCCGGTAGCGGCCCTCGGTGATCTTCATCATGTGGCAGTGGTGCAACTGGCAGGCCCAGCAGGGATTGGGGGTGGGCTCGAAGTTGCCCCGGATATTCTCGGCACTATAGGCATCCAACTCCTCGGGGGTGATGTCATAGACGTTGGTGGAGTAGTTCTTGATGGGGAGCCAGCCCCCTTTCTCGGCTCCGACCAGCCCGGTCAGGGTGCCCCAGAGGTAGGTTGAGCGGGAGCCGGGGTTGGTCTTGATCTGTTCAAGGAGCCTCCGGGACACCTCCACGAGCCCCTCCCGGTTATGGAGGGAGACTCGCCCCCGGGTCCGGTCGATGGCGATGGCCTTGAGCTTCTTGGAGCCCATGACGGCGCCGGTGCCGTTGTGGCCCGCCACATGGCCCTTGTCACCGGCGATGGCGGCCAGTCTCACCAGGTTCTCCCCGGCCGGCCCGATGCCGAAGACGCTCATCTGTTGGTCTTTCTTGCCGTGTTCCGCCTTGAGGGTATCGTCCATCTGCCAGCTGTCCTGGCCCATGATATGGCTGGCATCGCGGAGTTCGGAGCCGTTTTCGGTCATGTGGAGGTAGAGCCACCGGCTGGCGGCCCCTTGGACAACGATGGCGTCGTAGCCGCAGAACCTCATGAAGGCGCCGAAGAAACCGTTGGCCTGGGTGCTGGTAGCCCCGCCGGTGAGGGCCCCTTTGGTGATAACGGAAAAAGTGCCGGAGCCACCCATAGTGGTCCCGCCCAAGGGGCCGCTGGCGAAGATCAGACGGTTCTCCGGGTCGGACCATTCGACTCCCGGAGCGACCTCGTCATAGAGGATCTTGGCGCCCAAACCGACGCCGCCCACATAGGCCCTTGCGGTAGCCTCATCGAGGGGCTCATCCCAGATCTTTTCCTGGGTCAGGTCGACTCGAAGAAGCTTGCCCGCATATCCATTTATCGTTGCCGCCATGGTGGGGACCCCCTTGCAGGTTGTTTTTGGAAAACCGGAATCCGTGGGGCCGTCTTCGGCCGCCCTTGGACATACATATGAAGAGAATCTGGGGTCTAGCTGCCTCCGGCGTAGGCCGGGAGCAGCACGACGCTATCGCCATCCTGAATCTTGGCGTCGAGACCGCCCGCGAGTTCCAGGACCCGATTGTTGAAGATGATGCTTACCTGCCCGGTGAGCGCACCATCATCGGGATCGTAGATCAATCCCTGGAGTTTGGGGAATTGGTCCGCCAATTGCTTGAAGAGGTCTCTCATGGTTGCCCCCGATTCGACCTCCTGCTCCAACTTGAGCCGGGCCCGCTGGTCCGTCTCGAAGGCAGGGGTGAGCCAGGACAAAACCTCGAGCTTTACCGTCAACATCGTTCCCGCCTCAAAGTACCCGGCGATTGGAGCCCATTCGAGCACCGGCGCCGATGTTCGCTCTGCACAGCCTACCCATCCGGAATTCTTCTGTCAACGATTATCCATCGAATCCCGCGATTTCGCGGCCGTCGCCCTCGCCCTTTGGGAGAGGGATACCGTGGCGCAGCTTGGGCTGGGTGAGGGCCCGGGCGGTGGGGTTGTACCGGAGGTGGGCGAGCGGCTAGAATGCCTTGGAAATCGGGTCCCCACGGGGCCCATGAAAGACAGGGGAACCACCATTAACCAGGAAGCTGCGGGCCAGGGAGCGGCAAGCCCTTCGGCCCGAAAAAAGGTGTTCGCTTCTCCGGAGGCCGCCGTGGCGGATATCTTCGACGGCGCTGTGTTGCTAATCGCCGGCTTCGCCGGGTGCGGCTGCCCGGAAAGCCTCCTTGGGGCGTTGCGCGCCAATGCGGCCGCTAACCTGACCGCCATCTGCCACGGGGCTTGGCAGGTCCCCTCCGGCGCAGGCCCCCTCGCGGGCGCGGCAGCCTCCGAGCCTTCCCTCAGCGGAATCGAGGCGCTGGTGGCAGGAGGTCAGGTCCGGAAGCTGATCTCGCCGCTGCCTTTCTATCCGGGGCACGGCGGGCCGGTGGAAGCCCGATGGAGGTCGGGCGACCTGGAGATTGAGGTGGCGCCTCAGGGAATCCTGGCCGAGCGGCTGCGGGCGGGCGGCGCGGGACTGGGCGGCGTGTTTATCCCTGCCGGAGCCGGTACCCGCTTCGGAGAGGGCCGGGAGGTCCGCAGATTCGGAGATCGGGACCAGGTATTTGAGCCGGCGCTGCACGCCGACTTTGCCCTGCTCCGCGCCGATGCCGCCGACACCCTGGGCAACCTGGTCTACCGTGACACCCAACGCAACTGGAACCCGGTCATGGCCATGGCCGCCAGGGTCAGCATCGCGGAGGTGGGCCGGATCCTCGAACCGGGGGACCTGAACCCTGAGACGATCATCACCCCCGGCATCTTCATCAACCGTATCGTCAAAACAGGATAGCAGTCAGCCGTCAGCCGTCAGGTACACTCCGCTTCACCAAAGGGGATGGGTGCTGAAAGCTGATGGCTGATCGCTGATAGCTTGATTTTGGAGGCGTCACAAGCATGCCCGGAGCGGCAAGAATCGACGATCGGGCCATGGCCCGGCGGGTGGCACGGGAGTTTTCTCCGGGATCAGTCGTCGGGTTGGGTCCGGGGCTGCCAAGCCGAATACCCGGAGAGATGCCGGCGGCGCCGGCGGTCTTCTTCCTGGCCGACAGCGGCGCGCTGGGCTACTGCCTTCCGGGCGCCGCTTCAGGCTCCGGCCCGGTGGACTCCGACGGCCGGGGGGTTGCCCTGCTGGCGGGCGGCGCGGTGCTCAGCATGGTCGACACGGCGGCCCTGGTCCGAAGCGGACGTGTCGGCGCCGCGGTACTTCAGCCCGCCCAGGTGACCGCCGGGGGCGACTTCACTCATTGGACCGCCGGGGCAACGCCGGGGCTGTTCGCTCCCGCCTCGGCCGTCGATTGGGCCTCGGGCGCGGGCCGCGTAATTGCGATGATGTCCCATACCGGGCCGGACGGCAGCCCCAACATCGTGGACCGGTCGTCTCTACCCGTCGATGGGATAGGGTGTGTCGAGACGATCATCACCGATGTGGCTGTGATACGGGTTACGCCAGACCGCCTGGTGCTGGCCGAGTTGGCTCCTGGTTGGACCGTGGACGGCGTTGCCGCCATCACCGGAGCGCCCCTGCAGGCAGCCGTCGGCCTGCGGGAGATGAGCTTCGACATTCCCCGGCTGGAGCCTCCCAGCAAGGTCTACACCGCCCGGGATGCGGTCCGCGACGTGCCCGACGGCGCGGTGGTGAACATCGACGGCTTCGCCGGTCCCGGCGGCATGGCACACTACCTGTTGTTGGCCCTCCGGGACCAGGGAGCCAAAGACTTGACCATGATCAGCAACACCGCCGGGATAGCCCGGGTGGTGAATTTTGGCACGCCACCGGGGCGTCTGGCCATCGATCAGAGCGTCCTTGTGGACAACAAGCAGGTGAAGAAATCCATCTCCTCGTTTCCGGTTTCGCCGCGAGCTTCCCAGCCAAGCTCCTTCGAGTTGGCCTTCCAACGAGGTGAGGTGGAGCTGGAACTGGTGCCCCAGGGCACGCTGGCGGAGCGGCTGCGGGCCGGCGGGGCCGGTGTCGCCGCCTTTTACACGCCCACCGGGGCCGGCACCCTCCTGGCCGAGGGCAAGGAGACGAGGGTCATCGACGGCAAAGAGTACGTGCTTGAGACCGGGTTGACGGCCGACTTTTGCCTGATCCGGGGGCACAAGGCGGATACCCTGGGCAACGTGGTCTACAAGGGCACGTCCCGAAACTTCAACCCGGTGATGGCGACGGCGTCCCGAATCACGGTGATGGAGGTGGACGAGATAGTGGAGCCGGGAAGCCTCAGCCCCGAGGAGATCGTCACTCCGGGCATTTACGTTGACCGGATCGTCAAGCGGCCCGCCGGCTTCTCCGCCTATCAGTGACTTTTTGTCACGGCTATGCACAGGTGTTCCTCAGGATACCGAAGGCTCACCTGCCGCGCTGCAGTTTAACCTGGTACGCCGGTCGCATCACGAGCAAAGCCTCTCGCACTTGTTCAGGGGTGTCAATATTGAATCGAGAATAATTCGTCCGCTCTGGCTTGATTCGTAGTAACGGTCCAAGGTTAGTAAAGTCATTCGGTCTACCATACACGTACAGGCAAAGGTTGTTCGCCCGCGCTTCTTGGACTTTAAAAGCGACAAAATTATTCGGATGGGCCACCCATTTCCCAGAAATCGGGTGGTACCTGAGCATGTTGCCCGACGAGCGAAGTAGCTCTTGGAGCGGAGGTAGCAATCGATCAATAAGCCTTTGCACAGTTGGGTTGAGGCTGCTCGGCGCGCCATTGCCGGTTGAGGTCGCCGCCGCTGGCATTTCTTGGGTGGTTGCAAGTTGGTGTTGTTTTTCTTTCACGATTGTACTGGCCTCCGTCCGCGCCGCAAGCCCAAGTACTGATCTCAGGACTTGATTTGGAGTAGCAAACACGAGGTTAAGTTCGACAGCGCGCCTTTGCAGTTCGGAATACACTTCGTCGTCAACTCTTATTATGGGCATCAAGGAACCGTACCTTCAGTAACAGTGTTACAGGTGTAACTTTCGCTTCGATTCTTGTCAAGAGCTGCGGTGGCTAGGAGAAGAAA
Organism: Dehalococcoidia bacterium; assembly: GCA_030753265.1. The sequence goes on along the minus strand of JASMCQ010000068.1, from coordinate 19,864 downwards.
ACATTAGCTGATAGACTGAGCCGAAGGGTGTCGTGGGAAAATACGATGCTATGCGGACCTGGCTAGCTGACCCCTTTGAGAACTACTAGAATACCTTAGACGGAGCAACCAAGGCCTATGACCAATTCTGAAGACAAAGAGCGCCTGGGCCGGGAAATTATCGCCATGCGGGTGGCCAAAGAGCTGCCCGACGGCGCTTATGTCAACCTGGGCATCGGTATCCCCACTTTGGTATCCAGCTTCGTGCCGGAAGGCAACGTGGTCTTCTACCACAGCGAGAGCGGAATACTGAACTGCGGGCCCCTGGCCGACGAAGGGGAAGAGGATATCGACCTGATAAACGCCGGCGGCCAGTTCCTCAAACCGGTCCCTGGCGCGGCCTTTTTCAGTTCGGCGGATGCCTTCGCCATGATCCGCGGCGGCCACGTCGACGTCACTGTCCTGGGTTCCCATCAGGTCTCGGCCAAAGGCGACCTGGCCAACTGGATGCTCCCGGCGCGGGGAGTCGGCAACGTCGGCGGCGCCATGGACCTGGCCGCCGGGGCCAGGGAGGTCATCGTCGCGATGGAACATACCGACCGCCAGGACCGGCCCAAGATCGTGGAGGAATGCACCTTCCCCCTCACCGGGAAAGAGTGCGTGTCATTGATCGTCACGGACCTGGCGGTAATACAGTGCACCAGGGAGGGTCTGGTGCTCAAAGAAGTAGCGCCCGGCTGGACCCCGGAAGAGGTCCAATCGTTGACCGGGGCCGAGCTTATCATGGCCCCGGACCTGAAGGAATACGAACTTTGATTCGTTGACTTGCCCGAACCGCCGTGATATGGTTGAGGTATCCGCACAACATAATAATTGTTCCGGCGGGAGCTTGGGTGAGCCAGGCTGAGAGGGTGGCCAAAGATCGCCACCGACCGTCCTTACCTGACCCAGATAATGCTGGCGTAGGGATGAGACGTTTAAGTTGCAGAGTGACCGCCGGGCTCAATACCTGGCGGTTTATTTTTTATCTTGGGCGGACAAGGAGATAGGGGAAGTATGTCAGACGAACTGGTGATCGCAGGAAAGACTTTCCAGTCCCGCTTAATCCTTGGCACCGGTCGCTACCGTAGCATGGAGGATATGGTCCGGGCGGTCGAGGCCTCCGGCACTGGGATGATCACCGTGGCCATTCGCCGCCTGGACCTGGATGATCCGTCCAAGAAGACCATCCTGGATTACATCGACTGGAACCGTTTCCAGATTTTGCCGAACACCGCAGGGTGCGCCACCGTGGAGGAGGCCCTTTTCGTGGCCCGGCTGGGCCGTGAAGTGGGTAAGACCGATTTCGTCAAGCTGGAAGTAATTCCAGACCCCAAGTACCTATTCCCCGACGGAGCGGCGACGCTGGAAGCGGCCCGCCTCCTCGTCGCCGAAGGGTTCACCGTCTTGCCCTACATCCACGCGGACCCAACCCTGGCCAAGGCGTTGGAGGAGGCCGGGTGCGCCACCGTGATGCCCCTCGGCTCGGCCATCGGCTCCGGGCAGGGGATTCACACCATCGAGGAGCTGAAGGTCATCATCGAGCAGTCCAGCGTGCCGGTGGTGGTGGACGCCGGGCTGGCCGTGCCCTCCGACGCCGCCAAAGCCCTGGAGATGGGAGCGGATGCGGTGCTGGTCAACACGGCCATCGCCCAGGCGCAAGACCCCGGTCTGATGGCGGATGCATTCAAGCAGGGTGTCGAGGCCGGCCGTAAGGCCTACCTGGCCGGCCGGATCGCGGTCCGGCAGTACGCCGCGCCCAGCAGTCCCACCGCCGACGTGCCCCAGCCGGTGACGGCCCGTAGCTAGTCACGATGCCAGCTCTCCCTGAGCCGTGCCTTTGCCTGGTCACCGACCGCCGGGTGGGAGATGAACACACCCTGGTGCACCGGGCCGCCGAGGCAGTCACCGGCGGCGTAGACCTGGTGCAGGTCCGTGAAAAGGACTTGCCCGGATGCCATCTGCTGAGCCTGGCTGCTTCGTTTAGGGACGCTATCGGGAGCCGGGCCTTGCTGATAATAAGCGAGCGGGCGGACGTGGCCATGGCCGTCGGCGCCGACGGCGTGCAGCTGCCGGAGGACGCCCTACCCGTCGCGGCCGTGCGCCGGATCATGGGGCCGCAAGCTCTCATCGGCCGGTCGGTGCATTCGGAGGAGGGAGCGGTTCGGGCCGCCGCCGACGGCGCGGACTTCCTGATCGTGGGGACCATGTACGCCACCGGCTCTCATCCCACCGCCACTCCCGCCGGGCCCGGCCTGGTGCGGCGCATCGTGCGGCTTCTCGAAGCGAGGGCCGCCTCGGTGCCCCTCATTGGCATCGGCGGGATCACGGCCGATAACCTGGGCGAGGTCATCCGCGCCGGAGCCGGAGGAGTCGCCGTCATCACCAGCATCCTGGCGTCGCCCGACCCGAAAGCCGAGGCCCGGAGACTGAAACAAGCCATGCTGAGCGCCTGGGCGCCAACGCGGGCGTCGACGGGTAGGGGCCCCGGCGCGCAAGGGCGAACCGCCCCCACGGGAGGGTCCAGCACGCGATGATCAACCTGACCGTCAACGGAAAAGCGAAGGCCCTGGAGGCCAGCCTCGACCTGGCCGCCTTCCTAGCGGCCATGGGCGTCAACCAGGAGCACGTGGCGGTGGGCTACAACGGCGAAGTGATAAAGAAAGAGCGGTACCCGGAGGTGCAGCTCCGGGATGGCGACGTGCTGGAGATAGTGCGTCCCGTGGGCGGCGGCTAGTCCGGCGTCTCCCAAATGACCTAAGACCCGTTCCGTCATCCCGACGAAGGCCGGGGTCGAGCTGACGCTTCTCTGGATTCCGGCCTTCGCCGGAATGACGATTGTCGGGCGGGGATGCCCCACAGCTTCGCCGATGTAATGCTATTTGCAAGATGGTGTCCCTTTCGCCACCCCGGCGGCGGCGTGAGCGCGATCAACGCGACCGCTATCGCGGCCGGAACGGCTTTCCGGGAGGCAAGCAACGGAGGAGGCTTTTGAGGGCTGGCATTTTGCCTCTTGCGTGTCGTCCCGATTGTTCGCAGGCTGGGAGAAGGGTACTTTGACGGAAGGTATTGGTCCATCAGGGAGGTCATGTGGCTAGTTCACATGCGATCAATAACGGAAATGGATTTCAGCCGACGGAATCGAACGGCGCCTTGCTTACGGTGACCCAGGTTGCGGATTTTCTGCATGCACACCCCCACTCCGTGCGCCGCTGGGCGGACTCCGGGCTGCTTCATTGCTATCGAATCGGCTTCCGCGCCGACCGCCGTTTCAAACCCGAAGACATAGAAAAGTTCCTATTCGCCAACGCCAACGGTCGCTCGGCGGCTTAGGCGGCGCAACCGGGAGAATCAGATTCCCTAAAAGTTCGCGCCGGGGATTTTCCAAAGGTTTCCTGAATCGAGTTGAATTCCCAGTGCCTGAGACCCCCAGGGATGCCGTGAACCCTCTAACGGCATTTCTGAGGCGGTAGCCGCTGTCCGTATCCTTTTCTGACCGCTGCATAGTTTCTACTCCGGTCTCGGTACTTGTGTGACGTTCTCTCCCCGCGATCATCATCCCGGCGAAGACCGGAATCCACGGAAGCGCTAGCTGGATCCCGGCCTTCGCCGGGATTACCAACTGGTTTCAAGCCATTTACGAGACCCCGGAACGGCAATCGACTGTCGGAAGGGGTGGTGGGCTCGAGCCTTTGGTCCGGGTAAAGAGGCTGGATGCACCCGGGCGCCGGCTGTGACCGCATCGAGGCGAGCTTCCTCCACTGGTCCCATATCTGGGCGGCGTCTCGTTGCGGGGCGCCGCGGTCTCTTCAATCGGGATCGACCGTCACGCGGGATCGACCGTCACGGCCGCCGGGTGCGGGACCTCCTCTTCTGGCGGATGGCTACCGGCGGCCCGCCATGATAGTCTATTGTTAGCTATCAGAGTCTCATCTCTCTTTTCAGGAACAGGCCATGCCCCGAAATTCTTGCCCCTCGGCTACCCCTGAAGCGCCGCGGCGGCTGCCCCAGGAGGTCCCGATGGGGGAACCGATCGTTCTCGCCACTGGAATTCAAAAGATCTACGACACCGGCACGGTGAAGGTTCACGCCCTGAAGGGAGTGGACCTGCGGGCGCGGCGCGGCGAGATGGTCGCCATTATGGGGCCCAGCGGATGCGGCAAGACCACCCTCCTCAACTGCCTCTCCGGCCTGGACGAGATCGACTCCGGCCAGGTGCTGATCGACGGAGTGGTTCTTCACGGCCTTCCCGACGACGAACGCAGCGATTACCGGGCCCGGCAGATGGGGTTCGTGTTCCAGCTGTACAACCTCCTTCCGGTCCTCAGCTCCGTGGAGAACGTGGAGATGCCGCTTCTGGTCTCCGGCATCGGCTCTAGAGAGGCCCGCCGCAGGTCCTTGGAGATGCTGGACCAGGTGGGTCTGTCCGACCGGGCCCAACACCTGCCCGCCGAGCTTTCCGGGGGCCAGAGGCAGCGGGTGACCGTGGCTCGGGCCCTGGTGAACGGACCCTCCATAGTCTGGGCCGACGAGCCCACCGGCGACCTGGACAGCGAGACGGCGGGGGAAATCATCGACCTCATGTGTGAGCTGAACCAGACCAACGGCCAGACCTTCGTGCTGGTTACCCACGCCGCCGAGGTGGGCGCGCGGGCGCACCGCATCGTGCGGATGCGGGACGGAGCCATCGTGGACGACGGGAATGGGTCCGGCGAGTCGCGGGGAGCGGGAAATGACGCCGAGTCGCCCGTGGCGGCCGAAGAGTAGTGGAAGAGCTTTTCGGCGTCTCCATGGACCTGATCATGGCGATCCTCTTGGCATTCTTCCTGGCGTCGATGGCCGTGGTCGGGTGGATGGCTTGGCGGAGCCCGGTCATGGTGAAGCTGGGCCTGCGCAATATACCCCGAAGGATGGCCCAGACCGTCCTCATCATCGTCGGCATCATGATCAGCACCTTAATCATGGCGGCGGCCTTTGGCACCGGCGATACAATCAGCTACTCCATCCGCAGCAACGCCGTGGAGGCCCTCGGTCCGATCGATGAGATCATCATCTCCGCCAGGGCCACCTCCGGAGATAGTTTCGGCAGCACCTCCTACATACCCTACGAGCGTTTCCTCTGGCTAAGAGACAGGCTGACCGGCCTGGAGAGTATCGACGGGCTGTCCCCGGGGATCGGCGAGTGGGCCCCCGCCGTGAATACGCGCACGTCTCTCTCAGAAGGGCAAATGCGGATTGCTGGGGTGGAGCCCGCCTCGTTGCGCGGCTTCGGCGCTCTGTACCTGGCCTCCGGAGCGGAGGTCCGCCTGGAGAGTTTGGGTCAGGACGAAGCCTACATCAACACTGAGGCAGCCGAGGAACTGGGGGCTGTTGCCGGAGACGTACTACAGGTGTTCGTTGCCGGCCGGGGCTTGCCGATCGAGGTAATGGGGGTGGTGGATAGGGGTGGCCTGGCCGGTGACGGCCCTACTCTGGTCGTACGCTTGGACCACGCCCAATCCATGTTCGACCGGGACGGCCAGATCAACTCCATCGTGGTCTCCAACCTTGGCGGCACCTTCGCCGGGGCTGAACTCAGTGACGAAGTCACCCGGGAGTTGAGGGTCCTCTTCGCCGACCGGGCGGTGGCAGCCCAGCTCAAGGAGTTGCTCGGCCGAGGCGAAGTGCTGAGGGCGCTGGAAAGCAGGGAGCGGTCCCTGAGCGCGAACCGCCGGCCGGATATGTCGGCGTTGCTCGAGGTGTTGCAGCGGGATGAAGTGAGCGACCGGCTTATCAGCCTCCTGGCTGACGAAAGGGTGTTCGATGACGTGCTGGAAGCCCTGAGCCGCGGCAAGCTGGCCGAAGCGGAGAGAGAGGCCGACACCCTGTTCGCCGGGCTCGGCGAGTTCCGCGTCCACGATGTAAAGAAGCGGGTCCTGGATTTGGCAGACCAGGTGGGCAGCGGAGTGACCAGCACCTTCGCGATCATGGGGCTGTTCTCCATCATGGTGGGAGTGCTGCTGATCTTTCTCATCTTCGTCATGCTGGCGGCGGCCCGCCGGTCGGAAATGGGCATGGCGCGGGCGGTGGGCGCCAAGCGCCGCCACCTGGTGCAGATGTTCGTCTTCGAGGGCACGGCCTACGCCCTGGCGTCCGGCGCGGTGGGGGTCTTTCTGGGTCTGGCGGCCAGCGCAACAATCGTGGCAATCGCCAACTGGATCTTCGCCAACGGCGTCGCCGGCACTCCGGAAAACTTCCATTTGACCCCTCACTTCGAGGTCCGCAGCGCCATCGTCGCCTACTGCCTGGGGATGGTCATCACGTTGGGCACAGTGGCCGTCTCGGCCTATCGGGTGAGCAGGATGAACATCGTCGTTGCAATCAGAGGGTTGCCCGAAACGATTGTCGTCCGGCAAGATTCGCCGCTCTCCGCGCGGCTGCTGGGCATCCTGAAGGCGGTTGCTCGACCCGCGATCTTCTTCATCCGCGGTCTGACGAATCTGGCGCATGCCCGGTTTGGGAGTTTCTTCCTCAACATGGGCCTTGCAGTCCTGTGGGTGGCTGTCTTCCCCATCTGGGGTTTTGGCTTCGTTAATGCGGTGTTCCGTTTCGCCTGGCCCTATTTGCGTCAAGGTTGGCTCACCTTCTTGGTGGGCGCATGGATTACATGGGGTGGCATGGCCAGTGACCAGGCGGCGCCCTTCGGGACCGGCGTCTCCCTGGCTATCGTGGGGATTGGGCTGATGCTGCGGACGGCGCTCTGGCGCACTTCCCTTCGGGCCGAAGTGCGGGACCGCACCGCCTACAGTTTTATCGGCGGGCTGATGCTTGCCTTCTGGTTGATGCCGTTCGACACCCTGAGCGGCGTGACCGGCGAGTTCAACAGCGGCATCGAAATGTTCTTCATCTCCGGCATCGCCACGGTGGCGGCGGCGGTCTGGACGGTCATGTACAACGCGGACCACCTGTTGAAGGCGATGACCTTATTCATCGGCCGGGTGGGTAGGTTGCGCCCCGTCCTGGTCACCGCCGTGGCCTATCCCATGAGCGCCAAGTTCCGCACCGGTCTGACCCTCGCCATGTTCGCCCTGGTCATTTTCACCCTCATCGTGATTTCCATTCTCAACAATGCGTTCAGCGCCGCGGTCGCGGACGTAGACGCGGTAGCCGGCGGATGGGACATTCAGGGCATCGTCAATTTCAACACCCCCATCGGGGATATTCGCGGGGCGATCGACGACCATCCGGATCTGTTCTTGGAGGATTTCGAGGCCGTCGGCGGTTACACCGCCATACCTGTCGAGGCCCGCCAGACGGGGGCGGAAAATCAGCGCTGGCGGAGGTACGCGGTGCGGGCCGCCGGCGATGACTTCCTGAGAGCCACGGAGTCCAGGCTGAAGTTGATCGCCGACGGCTACGGCAAGACGGACCGGGAGGTTTGGCAGGCCCTGCGGGATGACCCAACTTTGGCGGTGGTTGACTCGTTGGTCGTGCCCACCCGCTCCGGCTTTGGCGACTCCGGCATTCCCTTCCAGCTGGAGGGTGTTTACTACGAAGACGAGGAGATGTCACCCATTGAGCTAGAGGTCCGGGAGCCGCGCACGGGCCAGGTGGTCCGGGTCAAGGTCATCGGCGTGATGGACCGACTCACCGACGCCTTCGGCAATATCGGCCTTGGCATGTTCGTCTCGAGGCGACAGTTGGATGAAACCGTCCCGTTCCCCATACCGACCACTACCTACCGGTTCAAGGTGGCTGAAGGGGTCGATATGGCGCGGACCGCCAGGAGCATCGAGGCTGCCTTCCGGGAGAACGGTATGGAGACCGACGTGCTGGCGGAGTTGGTGGGAGATCAGGCGGCGGCCAACCGGGCATTCAATTATCTCTTTACCGGTTACATGGGCTTGGGCCTGATGGTGGGGATCGCCGCCTTGGGGGTGGTCAGCCTGCGGGCAGTGGTGGAGCGCCGGCAGCACATTGGCGTCATGCGTGCCATTGGCTACCGCCGCCGCATGGTCCAGTTAAGCTTCCTGCTGGAGTCCTCTTTCGTGGTCTTGCTGGGGGTAGCCATCGGGGTGGCCCTGGGAACGATCATGTCGTTCAATATTGTCAATGACATCCAAGATGACGTGGAGTCCATCCGATTCAGCATTCCGTGGGTTCAGATAGGCGTGATTATCGCCGTGGCCTATCTGTTTTCCCTGGCCACCACCTTTCTGCCCGCCCTGCAGGCCTCGCGCATCTTCCCCGCCGAGGCCCTGCGGTACGAGTAGCGGTCAGCCATCAGCTATAGGGCGGCAGCCAATCCAATATCTAGGTACTGTTGCATGTCACCCCGAGCGAAGCGAGGGGTCTCAGGTAATGCCTGGCGCCCGTGGCAAGTGCGTGACTCTCTCACGGTGCAACCTAGCTGAAGGCTGACCGCTGACCGCTGCCTACGGCGTCAAGATCACCTTGCCCCTGGTGCCCCGGTTGGAGAGATGCGTGTGGGCCTCGGCCACGTTGGCCATGGGCAGAACCCGGTCGACTACCAGCCGGGCCTGGCCGGTGGCGATCATTTGGAACAGGCCGGCCATGGCCGACTTGTGGTCCAGGGTGCCAACGGGAGACCGCCCCATGCTGAACGAGATGATGGTGCGGTTGCTGCCGGATATGTCCGCGGCGGAAAGGGACGCCGTTTCTCCTGAAGCGGCCCCGTAGGTAACCAACCGGCCGTATTGAGCCACCAGACGCAGGCTTTTCTCCAGCACCGGGCCGCCGACGGCCTCCAGGACCAACTCGACACCCTGGCCCCCGGTCTCCTGCTGCACCGCCTCCTCGAAGTCGTCGGTGGTGTAGTTGATGGTTATGTCAGCTCCCAGTGACCGGGCCAGGTCCAGCTTGTCCTGGGTGGAGGCCGTGGCGATGACTTTCGCGCCCCACGCCTTGGCCAGTTGAATGGCCACCGTGCCGACTCCGGAGGCGCCGGCGTGCACCAGTACGGTGTCCCCAGTCTGCATCTGCCCCCGGGTCTTCAGCAGGTGGTAGGACGTGAGGAAGACCACCGGCATTCCTCCCGCGTGTACCGGGTCCAGGGTTTCCGGATAGGGGAAGACCAGGCTGCTGTTCACCGTAACGTACTCGGCCTGGCATCCGGGTCCCATGGCCATTACCTTCTGCCCCACCGAAATGTCGGTAACCTCGCTGCCCACCTCCACCACGGTTCCCGCGGCCTCCAGTCCCATGGAAGAAGGCAAGCCCGGGCCGGGGTAATTACCAGTGCGCCGCATTACCTCGGCGTAGTTGACACCGGAGGAGTCCACCTTTATCAGAACATGCCGGGGCCGGGGCTTGGGGTCCGGTACTTCCTCCCACTGGAGCACGTCTACGTCGCCGAATTCGTTAATGCGTACCGCTTTCAACTAGTTCCTCCTGGAGCTGTTTGAGTCCCGTGCATCGGGAAGTAGCCCTCCGGGCGCCCGCTTCTCCGAGGCAGGTAGGTAGTGCCTGAGCGATGGTCTCCGGGCAACCCTGGGGCTAGCCGGGTCCCCGCAGTTGGGGCGAGTTCAAGACCTCGGGATTCAGCACCCGGACCGGGTTTCCGCCGGCGAAAGAGGTGATGTCTTCCACAATCCCGGCGTAGAAGGCCAGGTAGGCCTCTTCGGTCACGTAGCCGTTGTGGGGGGCGAGGACGGTATTTGGTAGGGCCAAGAACGGGTGCATCGGCGGCAGAGGCTCCACGTCGAAGGTGTCCAGCGCCGCCCCGGCGATGGCCCCGCGTTGCAGCAGGTCGACCAGTGCCGCCTCGTCGACGATGGGGCCCCTAGAGGTGTTGACCAGGTAGGCGGTGGGCTTCATCAAGCCCAGCTCATGGGCCCCAACCAGCCCACGGGTGCGGTCGCTGAGCACCAGGTGAACGGATACGACATCCGAATCGCGGAACAGGGTATCCTTGTCCACCAGGGTAGCGGCGCACTCCGCGGCGCGTTGGGCGGTCAAATTCTGGCTCCAAGCGATGACATCCATGCCGAAGGCGTTGCCCACCCGGGCCACCAGTGAGCCGATGTGGCCCAGTCCCAGCAGGCCCAGGGTCTTGCCTCGGAGACCGATGCCGACGGTGTTGCCCCACTTGCCCTGGCGGGTGAGCCGGTCCTCCAGGGGAATGTGCCGAAGCAGGCCGATGATCAAGCCCCAGGTCAGCTCCGTGGGGCCTTCCCCGGCCCCGCCGGTCCCGCAGACCACAATGCCCAACTCGGTGGCCGCTTAGGTGTCGAAGGATGCGTTGCGGCGGCCGGTGGTCACCAGCAGGCGTAGATTCGGAAGCCGGTTCAGCAAGGAACGTGGGAACGGCGTACGCTCCCGCATACCCGCAACCACATCGAATTCGGCGAGCCGCTCGGCCAGGCCATCCTCGTCGGCTAGGTGGTCCAGGAAGAACTGGACCTCGGTCCCTTTAGGCAGGCTGGTCCAATCGGCCATTCGGACGGCGATTCCCTGGTAATCGTCAAGCACCGCTACTATCACCTGGTAATTACCTCCCTTTCAACCGCGCCCTTTTCAGCCACTTTCGGTGGTCGAGGCCCGGTCGCTATTCCGCCAAGAACGCGATCCCATCGCGGCAGTCGTGGTAGCTAGAGTTAAGCATAGACGCCGTAGGCGGTCAAGGGAAGCCGGCCCTCGGGGCCATGCCGCCGGGTTTCGACGGTGGCCATCCGAACGCGGGGTCAGGGGGGGCGGAAGGTCCTGGACCCTGACTCCGGCGTGCCGTCACCCACTCGTTCCGAATCGGCTTGAAGTTTTGAACAAGGTCAGTTTATGCTTATGTCGTGGAACCGCATAGGTTCGACGATCCGGGATATCGTAGATGCTCTGGAATGAAACGAGGTCAACGCTAAGTTGCTAACCGTCTTTTCACTGAAGAGGTTGTTTCTTGTATACAGCGTTCCCTTGGTCCTCGCCGTTTCCCTGTTGTCGGTGTTCGAAGTCATGGAGCGCCCCGACCTGTTTTTCCTGGACCGGGCGTTCCAGTGGCGGGACATCAGGGAGCCCCGGCCCGAGGTAGCCATCGTTGCTATTTCGCAGCAGGATTTCGAGCGGGGCGCCCCCCGGTGGCCGTGGCCACGAAGCCTGGTTGCCCGGCTCATAGACCAGGTTAGCCAGTACCGGCCGGCCGTCATCGCGGTCGATATTCTTTATTCGGAAGAGAGCAACAGCGAGACCGTGATAACCGGGGAGCAGTTCGCCGAAATCCAGCCGTTTCTCTACCAGGTCCTCTCCGGAACCCCACTTCAGATTCAAACCCGCGAGGGGACCCAGGTGATCGGTCCGGGCACTCCCGGCTTTGATCGCATCGTCGCGGGCGCCGACTCCGCTAGGGCGCAGGACTTGGAGTTGGCCCGCGCGGTCAGGAGGGCCGTCGACAGCGGGGTGGCCGTGGTCCTGGCGGGCCAAGCCGTATCGGGAATAGGGGTGGCGGGGGTAACGGAGCCGTACCGGGAGCTGGCGGCCGCGTCCGGAGGGTCCATTGGTTTGGTCGGGATCAGGCCCGATGCCGACGGCGTGCTCCGGCGGTACTTACCCTACGGGCGAGACAAGGATGGGAACTTCGTCTACGGGCTCGCGCTGGTGGCCGCCGCCCAGCTCAAAGGGACCGGCTTGCCCGCGGCGCCGGCGCCCAACGGCGACGTCCCGATAGCACCGGACCTTCTGGTGAAGGTCTCCGGCGGCCAGTTCCTGGTTAATTTCCCCGGCCCGCCGGGTACCCACCAGACATTCGTCGCCCGCGACGTGCTCAAGAGTGAGGAGGATTTTTCCGGCCGGCTCAGAGACAAGATCGTTTTCATCGGGGTCACCGACCCCAGCATCGAGGACATGCTGCCCACCCCGTTTTCCGGCACCAACCGGATGGCGGGGGTCGAGTTCCACGCCGCCGCCGCCGACACGCTATTGAGTGGCTCCTTCATCGGCGGCCCGGCGCGTTATCAGGTGGTCCTGATCGTTGTGGTACTGGGTTTTGGCGCAGTTGCCCTGGGCCGTTTCGTCAGACCACTGTTTGGGTTCGGCGGTATGGCGGCGCTGGTGGCCGGGCTGTTCGGCGCGTGGATTGGACCGTTTGTGTGGGCCGATTATTTCCTGCCCATCACCGCGCCTCTAACCGCCCTGCTTGTGGGGTTCGCCTTTGCCCTCACCGACCGGGTCGGCATCGAGCAACTGGAAAAACAGCAGGCCCGGTCGATGCTGTCCCGGTACCTGTCCCCGTGGACCGTGAAAGAGATGCTAAAGAATCCGGCTGCCGCCCGGCTGGGAGGGCGGCGCGCCGATCTGACGGTACTGTTCTCCGACATACGAGGGTTCACCACCATTTCGGAGCAGCTGAGCCCGGAGGAAGTCGTCGACCTGCTCAACGAATACCTGACCCTGATGACGGATATCATCTTCCGCCACGGGGGGACCGTTGACAAGTTTGAAGGGGATGCTATCCTAGCGTTCTTCGGGGCACCCCAGGCCCACGACAACGATCCGGAACGGGCGGTGCTGGCGGCCCTGGAGATGCGGGACCGGCTGGGTGAGCTGGAGGACCGCTGGCGGGAACTGGCGAAAACCTCCTTGAGGATCGGGATCGCGATGCATACTGGTCAGGCGGTGGTGGGCAACATCGGCTCGCCGAGGAAGATGGACTACACCGTAATCGGTGACACCGTGAACCTGGCGTCGCGGTTGCAGGACTTGACCAAGGAGTATGGGGTATCCGTCCTGATCAGCGGCGCCACCCAGGCCTTGGTCAATCACATGTGCCGGGTACGGTCCCTGGGACCGGTGGAGGTTAGAGGCCGCCGCCAGCCGGTCGATCTTTACGAAGTGGTCGATCTTCAGGCCGCCACCCTGGTTGAGGGGAATGGCGACCCCGGGCGGCCGCATGGTTAACGAGATACCCGCGCCGCTCCGTCGCCGTCTACCGTTCATAGCTTCTGGCATCGCCGCCGCCGCCGTTGTCATCGCCTTGATTGTGCTTGTCTTGGCCACCGGCGGTGGCGGGACGGAGCCGGAAGAGGCCAGCATCTCCGTGGAAGAGATCGTCAACCAGGTGGAAACGGACCTGCTCCGCGATCCCGGCGCCGGCGCGTCCAACTTTCTGCCAACGGCGGTGGGGCAGAACCTGTTCCCCGGTGACGCCGTCAAGACCTTTCCCGACAGTGAGGCCCGGGTAGACATAGCCGTCCGCGAGTTCATCCGGGTCACCAGAACGACTCCCGACACCGTCTGGCGTCTCGGCCGGTTCGCGTTGGACCAGGACATCATCATCGAACTCAGCCAGGGCAAGATCTTCCTCATCGACGAGGGTTTCCGGGAAGGGCAGAGGCCGGTCCAAGTGGTAACCCCGGCCGGCACGGCTTCCCCTCGCGGCACCTGGATGAGCGTCAAATACGACCCGGATAAAGGCGAGGCGGAGGTGCAGTGCTTCCGCGGGGTCTGCGAGCTGGAGAACGACCTGGGCACCCAGGTCCTGATCGACGAGGAGAAGAGCACGGTCACGGCCGAGACCGCACCAACCGAGCCGAAACTCATGGTCCGGGCCGAGACGGCCGTGTTCACCGAGATTCCGGAGGCCAAGACCGGCGAGGTTCCGATCCCGACGCCTCAAGTGATCCCTCCGACGCCCACCGCGGTTTCTCCACCCACCGCTACCCCGGCGCCCCAACCGGTGGCCACGGCGGCGCCGCAGCCCACGCTGCTTCCAACTCCGGTTCCGGCCCCGACCGCTCTACCGGCGCCGTCACCGGCGCCTACCCTTGTGCCGCCGACACCTGCTCCAACATCACCGCCGCCGGATACCCCCGTGCCACCGGCCGCCACGGCAGGCCCGTCTCCCGAGGAGGAGGACCAGGAACCCGACGACACCCCGGAGCCCGACGATACGCCGGAGCCCGCTCCGACACCGGAACCGACTCCGGACCCGATGCCGGACCCGACACCGGTCCCGACACTTGAGCCCACTCCGGCGACCACAGCCACGCCGGCACCCACCGCCACGCCGATGCCCACGGCCACCCCGATGCCGACACCCACGCTGACACCGGCGCCGACGGCTACCCCCATTCCGGAGCCAACCGCGACACCGGCGCCGGCGCCCTTGCCTCCGGCCCGGACCGATGTCCTGCCCAACGCGTTCGCGGGTACGGCCACCATCGACGGCCTCCCCGCCTCGGACGGCACCGTTGTCACCGCTTGGCTTGCGGCATTCCTGGAACCGCTGGACGAGGGCACGGTTAGCAACGGCAGTTTCGTCCTGACGATACCTCAGTACGGGGCCGAGTCCTTCGCTGGCGAGACCCTCACGTTCCGGGTGGGCGATTTCGACGCGGCGGAGACCGCTATCTGGAAGGCAGGCGGGGTCAGCGCGCTGAACTTGACGGCGTCCAGCAGCCCATGAGGGTACCGGACCCGCCCCTCAATGCCCCTTGACCCCGTAGCCGCGCCGGACTACCCTAACGATGTCTGAGACTCCCGGCCTCAAGGTGGCCGGGGGTATTCGGCGTTGATGACCAGCCAGAAACGTGTGGAAAGCCTCGTTGCCCTTCCGGGGTGCACCCAAAGCTCATTTTGTCATGGGGCCGGTGGGGTGAGAGCTGGGGAGTCAGCAAGAACCAGCGTATGCCCAGGAGCTTTCGGACATGAACGCGGAGATCGTAGCCATCGGCTCGGAGCTTTTGCTGGGCCAGATTGTAGATACCAACTCGGCCTGGATGGCCCAGCGGCTGGCCAATCAGGGTGTTAACCTCTTTTACAAGACGGTGGTCGGGGATAACCCGGACCGGATGTTGTCGGCCATCGATCGGGCCATGGAGCGCTCCGACCTGGTCATCACCTGCGGGGGTATCGGCCCGACCCAGGACGACCTGACCCGGGAAGTCGTGGCCAGGGCTTCCGGGAGGGAGTTGGTCCTGGACCCGGAACTCATGGCCCAGATCGAGGAGAGGTTCCGCCGCCGGGGCTTCATCATGACCGAGAACAACAACCGGCAGGCCTACATTCCGGCGGACTCAATTCCAGTCAAAAACCCCAACGGCACGGCCCCCTCGTTCATCGTTGAAGACCCCAGGGCGGTCGTAATCTGCTTGCCCGGGGTGCCCTTCGAAATGAAGTGGCTTTTCGACAATGAAGTCATCCCCTACCTCCGGCGGAAGTTCGGCCTATCCGAGGCAATCTATTCCCGGGTTCTCAAGGTGGCCGACCTGGGAGAAAGCTCGGTGGACGACCTGGTCGGTCACCTCATCGCCAACTCTCAAAACCCTACGGTAGGGGTGCTGGCCCATCCCGGTCAGGTGGACGTGCGCATCACGGCCAAGGCGATCAGCCGGGAGGAAGCCGAAGGGCTCATCGCGCCCCTGGAGCGAGAGGCCCGGGATCTCTTGAAGGACCACGTTTTCGGGTCCGATGATCAGACGCTGCAAGATGTGGTGGGAGAGCTGCTGAACCGGGACCCGAAGCGGACCGTGGCCTCCTACGAGGGTCTCACCGGCGGCATCGTGGCCCAGTACCTTCAGGAGGCTGCCGGTCCCCTGTTCCTGGAGGGGACCGTCGGTATGGGAAAAACCGTCTTGCTGGGCGTTCTGGGAGCCAACGGCGCGGCGGCCCGCTACGAAGAGCTGGCCCAGGACGGGGCCAGCCTGGCGGATCAACTGGCCGCCGCCGTCAGAGAACATGCCAGAGCGGACCTGGGCGTAGCGGTGTACGGCGTACCGGACAGCCAGGCTGCCACCGAGAACCTGAGTTCGGGCCGGACCTACGTTTCCGTCTGCTCGAGCTGGGGCGCCACCCATCGCGAGTACAACTTCGCGGGATCAGGGTTGCCCGACCGTACGCGCTCCGCCCTCTACACCCTCAACCTGCTGCGTCTCACCGCGATGCGGTTCGAATAGAACGTCCGGCCTTCACCTTTCTGGTCTTCTGCCCGGGCGCTAAGCTGGGCAGGGCCCGGCTCCTCGAGACGGGGTGGCGCCGGAAGGTGAAGGAGGGCCGCGCCAAGAGCATGAGGCCCGCCCCACGCTGCCGAGGGTGGCGGCCGTGTCGAAAACGCCCAGCGATTTGACTCAAGAATTACGAGTGGGCAGGCTGCGGGCGCCCGGTAAGGGTGACCGAGCCGGATACCGAAGGCTTGGAAACAGTTCAGGAAAGGCGATGGCCGCCGGTTCCACGCCCAAGAGGAATGAACGTGCATGACGGATAGGCCGGGTGCCACCAGCGGCGCCAGCGCGGACCGCAAGATATTCTACGGCTGGTGGATAGTTGCGGCGGGCAGCGTCCTTAATGCCTTGGGTGGGGGGACCTACTGGTTGGGCTTCTCGGTCTACTTTCTGCCGGTGACCCGTGACCTGGGCCTGAGCCGGGCGGCCACCTCTTTGGCCTATGGGTTGGGCCGCCTGGAAGGGGGGCTTGAAGGGCCGTTGGCCGGGTATGCGGTGGATCGTTTGGGCCCCCGGACGATGATAGCCTTCGGCGGTCTTCTGGCCGGCACGGGGTTCATTCTCCTGTCCCAAACCCACACCTTCACAACATTTCTCCTCGTGTATATCGGCGTCCTTGCCATGGGCATGAATGCCGGCTTCAACCACGGCATCATGGCGGCGGTCAATCAGTGGTTCATTCGCCGAAAGGGCCTGGCCATGTCCTTCGCGACCATGGGCATCTCCATTGGCGGTACCGTCATCACCCCGGCTGTAGCCTACATCGTGCTGACCCAAGGCTGGAGGACCGGCGCCGTCATCTCGGGCCTGGTGATAATTGCCGCGGTGATCCCCCTGTCTCTTGTAGTACGCCGTTCCCCAGAGACCATGGGACTGCTGCCCGATGGAGACCGGTCGCCGCCAGTCGTCGCCAGGAGCCCCTCGCCCACGAGTTCGCTTCGGTTCGCCCGCCACGTAACGGCAGTGGACTTCACGGCGAAGGAGGCGCTCAAGACGCCGACGTACTGGCTTCTGGCTCTGGCCATGGGCCTGCGAATCGCGGCCCACACCGGGGTTTTCGTGCACCTGGTGCCCCTCATGGTGTGGAGAGGCCAATCGGAAGGCACGGGCGCCTTCGTCGTAGCTTTCGTTGCCTTTATCACCATCCCGCTCCGGATCGCTCTCGGCTGGGTGGGTGACAAGTACGCCAAACAGAAGATCGTCGCCCTCACCATGTTGTTGGGCGCGGTCAGCTTGGGGGTCCTCCTCTTGGGCGGGGGTGCGCTGTGGCAACTCCTCATCTTCGCCGCGCTATTTGCCTTCGCGGAGGGCGTCAGCGGAGTTTCCTGGTCACTGATCGGGGACTATTTCGGCCGCAAGAGCTTCGCTACCCTACGGGGTGGGGTCACCACGGTACACAGCATCCTGTCCATGGGTGTGCCGGTGTTCGCGGGTTGGGTGTACGATACTTCCGGCAGCTACTATTGGGCCATTATTCCCATTATTGTTCTGTACCTGATGGCGGCGGCCATGTTCTGGAACCTTCCCAGGGCCAGGCTTCCCCGCCGGGAGACGGACCCCACGACGGAGGAGTCCCTCGCCGGCCCGGAGTTTGTGGTTTCATAGCGGTTCCAGAACGGAGGGAAGGGCCTCTCCCGGCCACCCTCTAAGGCCGGCGTCCCTCCCCAAAAAGTAAAGGCGCCCCACCCAATCGGGGGCGCCTTTACAAAAGGTCCTGAGCCAGTGGACTAGTAGTCCATGCCTCCCGGTGGCATTCCGGGCATGGCGGGCTTGTCCTGGGGTATCTCGGAGATGATCGATTCGGTGGTCAGGATCATCGAGGCGACGCTGGCGGCGTTCTGGAGAGCCGACCGGGTCACCTTGGCCGGGTCCACGATCCCCCGCTCCAGCATGGGGCCGTACTCGCCTACCTCGGCGTCGTAGCCATAGTCGTCCGGGTGCTGTTTCACTTCGTTCAGCACCACTGCTCCCTCGAATCCGGCGTTTTCCACGATAAGCTTGAGCGGCTGCTCCAGCGACCGCCGGATGATATCGGCGCCCACCTTCTCGTCCGCGGGGAGATCCTTGAGGGTTTCGACCGCCCGTTGGGCGCGAACCAGGGCTACTCCGCCACCGGGTACGATCCCTTCCTCAACGGCGGAGCGGGTGGCCGAAAGGGCGTCTTCCACTCGGGCCTTGCGCTCCTTGAGTTCAACCTCGGTAGCCGCACCGACTTTGATCACGGCCACGCCGCCGGAAAGCTTGGCCATCCGCTCTTGGAGCTTTTCCCGGTCGAACTCGGAGGTGGTGTCCTCGATCTGAGCCTTGATCTGGCTGATGCGGGCCTGGATCGCGTCCTCCGAGCCTCGTCCCTCGACGATAGTGGTCTCGTCTTTGGTGGAACTCACCCGGCGGGCCTGACCGAAGTCCTCCAGCGTTGCCGAGTCCAGCTTCTTACCCATTTCCTCGCTGATCACCTGGCCGCCGGTCAGGATAGCGATGTCCTCAAGCATGGCCTTACGCCGGTCGCCAAACCCGGGGGCTTTAACCGAGACCACGTTCAGGGTACCTCGCAACTTGTTGACCACCAGGGTCGCCAGCGCTTCGCCGTCAACGTCTTCGCCGACGATCACCACGTTCTTCTTGCCTACCTGGAGCAGCTTCTCCAGGGCGGGCAGCAGGTCGGACACGGCCGAAACCTTCTTGTCGGTGATGACGATGGTCGCGTCTTCGATGACCGCTTCCATCCGGTCGGGGTTGGTGATGAAGTAGGGGGAGATGTAGCCCCGGTCTATCAGCATGCCCTCGACGTATTCAATCTCGTCGGCGAGACCCTTGGACTCTTCGACGGTGATGACTCCGTCCTTGCCCACTTTTTCCATGGCTTCGGCGATGGTCTCTCCGATGGCTTCCTCGTGGGCCGAGAGGCTGGCCACTTGGCCGATCCGCTCCCGGGTCTCCACGGTCTGAGACATCTTCTGGACCTCGCTTACCACCACGCGGACGGCCTTTTCGATCCCGCGCTTGATGGCCATCGGATTGGCCCCAGCGGTTATGTTCTTGAATCCGTCATTGACGATGGCCTGGGCCAACACCACGGAGGTGGTAGTGCCGTCGCCGGCCGCGTCGTTGGTCTTGGTGGCCGCCTCTTTCAATAGTTGCGCGCCCATGTTCTCGAAGTTGTCGGGCAACTCGATCTCTTTGGCGATGGTAACCCCATCACTGCATACCTGTGGGGGGCCGAACGACTTGTCCAAGACTACATTGCGGCCTTTGGGCCCCAAGGTAATCTTCACCGACTGTGCCAAGATGTCAATGCCTGCCCGAAGCGACTTGCGCGCCTCTTCTGAGTAGGCCATTTTCTTTGGGGGCATCCCTGTCCTCCTTACGAATTACAACTATCAATTTCGACGTGGAACGGTTTGATGGGGTTTACAAGACTACTTCTTGCGGGCGGCTTTCTTGGCCTGGGGTTTCCCGGCCCCGATCTTGGCCAGAATATCGCTCTCACGCAAGATGAGGTACTCTTCGTCGCCGTCCTTATATTCGGTTCCGGCGAACTTGGAGTAGATGACACGATCGCCTTTCGAGAGTTCCATGGGAATTCGAGTCCCATCGTCGGTAACCCGTCCCGGGCCCACGGCGACCACTTTGCCTTCTTGGGGCTTCTCTTTGGCGGTGTCAGGCAAGAAAATTCCGCCTTTTGTCTGTTGCTCGAGCTCGATGGGCTGAACGACCACCCGCTCGCCCAGCGGAGTAAAGTTTGCCACCGTTGCCTCCTTTCTACGTCTGGCCTATTCAGTTGGCCAGTTTGCATCCCATGGCATTAGCACTCTCGGTCTGAGAGCGCTAAATCATGTTAAACAAGCCGTTGGCCCTTGTCAAGAGAAGACCTGAGCCCTACTATTGTAGCGGCGCCCCACCAGGTGGGTGTGGTGGGCCGG
>JASMCQ010000067.1 GCA_030753265.1 Dehalococcoidia bacterium | reverse complement strand
CGCGGGCTGGGGGGCACCCGACTCCTTTGCCTCCGCGGGCGGGGGCGGACCCGACTCCGATGCCTGCGCCGGCCGGGGCGGAACCGACTCCGATGCCTCCGCCGGCAGGGGCGGAACCGACTCCGATGCCTGCGCCGGCACTTCGAATTGTGTTGCGGGCTCCACTACCGGCCGTGATGTTACGCTCTGGTTGACCCACTTGCGGAACATGCAGGTTTTCAGGAAGTCCTGTCCCGTGTCGGTGAACGCTACCAGGGGGCCGAACAGAACCAGGGCGATGGCCCCCGCCACTACCGCCTTTCGTCCGGCGTAGAGCAGGAGCATCAGAGACGCCGCCAATCCGAAGCCAGCCATTGAAGTCCTGGCGCCGCTGGTCGTCAGCAACACGATGGAAACCAACAGGACAGGGATCCACAAGAACCGCCCGGTTCTTGTGAACATTCCGCTCACGGCGATCAACGCTGCCAAAGCGGCCAATCGTCCAACCCCGGTGGGTCGGAGTAGCTCCCGGGTCAGTGGCAGCCAGGGCTTGTCGAGGTTGCAATTCGGCCAGGCCGAAGGGTCCAGGATCACGGAGCCCAGTTCCAGGTAGAGGAGGGCTGCCACGAAAAGCAACCCTATCGACAGGAGAAGGAAAACTCGGATAAGTTTGACAATCCGGCGCGAATAGGTCAGGCCGCCGCTTCCCAAGGCGCCGGCCCAAAGAACGAGAGGGACTGAAAGATACGAGGCCGCCCAGTATATCGCCATCGGCTTGTTTGTCGACATAGCCATGGAGGCGAAGAGCCCGGCCAGACCGTACAAGGCGGTGAGACCAAGAGGACCGAGGAAAAGGAACCGTTGCTGGCGTAGCTGGCGCGACTTCAAGAAAACGTACAACACGGCCGCGGAAATGGTCACCAGGGGAATGATGGGGGCATTCCCACGGACAACGCCCGCGGCGCCCAGGATGTACAAGCCGACGAGCCCTAGAGGACCGAGGATAAGGAACCGTTTTGGGCGCAGCTGCCCCGACTTATAGAGGATGAACAGCCCAGCCAGGGAAGCGGCCACCAGGGGGATAGCGGCGCGAATCCCATGGAAAAATCCCCCGGCACTTTGTGGATCAAAGACCTGTCTGGCATTCCCTCCGGCCAGACTAAGCCAAAGAATCCCCCAGAGCCCGACCGGCAGAAAAGCGACCGCGTAGGAACGCAGGCCCCGTGCAAATTCAAGCATCGGGCTCAACTATGCCTATCTGGTCGCGCCATCACCCAGAGCGCGTCCATAGATCTCCATTAACCGCTCGCCCAGCCGATCCCAGTGGTACAGCCGCTCGGCCCTCTGGCGGGCCGCCACGCCCGATTTGGTACGCAAATCTTCGTCCAAGTAGAGGCGCTCCAGGGCATCCGCGAGTTCATCGACGGCAAGCTGGGGAGTCCGGGGTGTGATCTTCTGGCCGCACTCCTCGGAAATGTGCGTTCCGGGCCCGCCGGTGTCCAGGCAAACGACGGGTTTCCCCACCGACATGGCTTCGATGGCCACCGTGCCTCCGCCGTCCCGCAGGCTGGGAAACAGAAAGACATCAGAAGCCGCCATCTTTAGCAGCAGTTGGTCTCGCGGCATGGCCGGCAGGAAATGGATCTTGGTTCCCAATTGGGCCTGGTGGGCCAGGGCACGGAGCCTGGGCTCCTCGGGCCCGCTGCCGACGATACTGAACTCGGCTTCCGGATACCTGTCCAGAAACCCTTTGAACGCTTTGATGGCCAGACCGAACCCCTTGACCCGCAACAGGGAGCCTGCCGAAAGAATTTGAAACCGGCCGTCGTTGGATTTTGCCGGGGTCTCCAGCGCCAGATCGCCGGAGGAGACGCCGCTGACTGGAAAAAGGTAGCTCTTGTCGCTCCACTTCTTGGGCAGGCTGGCGACGGACTCCCGGTTGCAAACGAGTAGGGCGCGGGCCCGAGCCTGTCCCTTTATGAACAATGGGTCATGGCGAAAAAGCCATTGACTCACTCCCCGGACTTTTTCCCACAGCCGCCCGCCGAGAGGATACTCCCGCTCGAAACCTTTGGGTGTCCGGTGGGCCCCTCCGCCAGGTCCCCGGATATAAGGAACCGGCAGCAGCGCCCCGATAAAGCTCACCATCCAGTCGTTGGCGTAGGTGATGTGGTGGAAGAGGTCAAATCCGACATCCCTCTGAAGCCTTCGGGCGGTAAAGTACGCTTTGATTTGCCAGAGATAGTAGTAGAACTGGTGGCCTCCTTGATACTTCAAAAGGGGCCGTAACCACGAAGGCAGGCCAACGTAGCAGAAATGAATGTTGCGGACCGGCTCCTCGGCCAGGGCTTGCTCAATACTCCGGCAGTCCTCGGCGTGGGTGAAGGTCCAGACTTCGTGGAACCGGGCGATCTGATTGATCAGGTTCCAGCCAAGCACGTCTTCTCCGCCGGTGAATCCTGGTTGGCCCGGGGGGCAGCAGGTGAACGCGCAGGTTAAGACCCGAAGCCTTCTCATCGCTTCGTGCAATAGAGGTTTACCGAGGTTTCGCTGGCCTGCAACCGCTCCACCAGCGCGGGCACGTCAATGGCCTCTCGGGGCAGCAGGCCCCCCTTTTCGTCAATACACGAGGCCTCATAATTCAGGGAAGACAGCCGGTTGAAAAGCTCCACCGGGTCCACTCCCGCATTCCGCAGGAGGCTGGGGTTGAATTCCACTATGAGCCGTAACCGGTCCGACCTCTGCAAGAGTTGCTCCATCCCGGCCAAAACGTCCATCTCTGCCCCTTCCACATCCACCTTGACGAGGTCCACGGGAGGCCAGCCTTCGGATTCGAGAAAAGCGTCGAGGGATGTTGTTTCAACCACCTCGCTCCCGGTCTGAGTCGATTCGTGGCGATAGGTGCTGTGCCGGCCATTATCCAGCGAGGTCAAATATAGGGTTGAGGAGCCCACCCGGTTGGAGACGGCTTTTCTCAGCGGCACGATGTTGTCGTATCCGTTTAGTTCGGCGTTCTTGACCAGCAGGCTGTGGTTAGCCGGCTCCGGTTCGAAGGCGTATACCTTGCCCGCCGGTCCGGCGTTCCTCGCCGCGAGCAAGGAATAGTACCCGACGTGGGCGCCTACGTCGATAACCACTGTCCCCGGTTCAATTATGCTCTGGAACAAGCTGGTTGTCTCTTGCTCGTATCTTCCCATTGCCATGTCGAGAGGTGGATATCGGCCCTGGGACGCAAGAAACATTCTGTGCCCCTGGACCTCAACTTCGTCGCCGGCGCTCTGCAAGGTTCTGAAGACGAGCCGCCCCGCCAATGGCCCAATCAGCTTGCGCACCGGTTTGATTAGCCCGGTGGCCCGGACCACAGAGCGGGCCATAGAATAGGCCCGGTAAGCTAGTTTGTTTGCTGGCATCTTGCTCTAAAGCTCCGGGCGTTCAAGTATGGCTTGGACCGACGATAGCAGACGCGGTGCCTGATTCGTCGGAGCGCCACGAAGGGTTTCGCCGAGTTCTTCCTCACTTCTTGGAGTAGACATAATCGAGA
>JASMCQ010000066.1 GCA_030753265.1 Dehalococcoidia bacterium | reverse complement strand
GAGCACCTGAAGGCCCTGCCCATGGGAAGGCAGGGCACGGTCCAGGACATCGCCAACGCCTGCCTGTTCTTTGCTTCTGACGAGTCGGCCTACGTCACCGGCGACCGGCTCAACGTGGTGGGAGGCCGGTACATCGTCTAGGCGGCGGTCACCTGCTGCCAGACCAGCGTGGCCGCCCCCACCAGCCCGACCGAGTCTCCCAACCGGCTGGCCACCAGGCGGAAGTCTTTGTGCCGCTCGCTCATGGCCCGTTGCTCGATCAACGAGTGAATCCGGGGCAGAAGCTCCAGCTCAGTGAGACCCGCCGTCACGCCCCCGCCCAGGACCAACAGGTCCGGGTTGTACAGGTGCAGGGTGTTGGCGAGGCCCGCGGAGAGCGCCTGGACCATCTTTTCCAGTATGTCCTTGGCCAGCCCATCGCCCTGGGACGCCGCCCGGAATACGCCCTGGGAGTCGATTGACTCGAGGTCCCCGGTGGCCAGAACGGACCCCGCCGACCCGGGCTCGGCCAGGCGGGTCCGGGCCGCCAGGGCGATGGCGGTGCCCGACGCCAGGGATTCCAGGCATCCCCGGTTGCCGCACTGGCAGCGGGGCGCCTCACCGCTCAAGTCGATTGCCATGTGGCCGATCTCGGCGGCTAGGCCATTGGCGCCCAGGAACATCTTGCCCCGGTCGACCACGCCGCCCCCGATGCCGGTGCTGACCGTCAGGTACACCAGGGTCCGGGTCGGGGTCCCGTCAGCCGCCGGCTCCTGGCCCGCCCCGCAATGAAACTCCCCCAGTGCGGCCAGGTTGGCGTCGTTCCCAATCCACACCGGATGACCGAACATGGGCTCCCAAAGCGCTTTCAGGGAGATGCCGTCTAGCTCGGGCAGGTTGGGCGGGTCGTGCAGGGTCCCGGTCGCGGCGTCCACCGGGCCGGCGGCGGCGATCCCCACCCCGGCGACCGGCCGGCCGGCGCACCACTCTATCGCCTCACGGAGCAGACCCTCAGCCGACTTCAACAGCCGGGCCTGGCTGGCCTTCTGGGGGCTGGCCACCCGCGACTGCCACCAGATCTTCCCGTCTCGAGCGATGGCTGCCGCCCGGGTCCAGGTGCCGCCCCAGTCCATCGCTACCGCCAGTTCCGGCGACTGCGTCATATTCTCCCCACTCTGGGCGCAAGATTGCTAGTTTTCATGATAGCAGTTCACCGCTTGGTTCGCGAAGCCGCCCAAGACGAGGTGATTCGAGGAGGTTTATCCTAACAGTTCCGAAAGGGCTGCTTCCAAGATTGCGCCACGATGTTTTGGCCGGGGGTGCCGGATGCGGAGGCCTCGCCGCCGTCAGTCCCGGCCGCCGCCGCCGGAGCCGTCGCCGCCGCCAGTGCCGCCGCCGGAGCCGCTGCCGGTTCCACGGGCAGGCTCCGCGGCCAGCAATTCGTCCAGGGCCGCCCGCAACGAGGCGGCGTTCATCGGCCCCACGAATTTCTTCACCAAAAGCCCGCCGCCGTCGATGAGGAATTTCTCCGGAATACCCCTGACGCCATAGTCGATGGCGATGGTCCCCCTGGCGTCGATGCCGTTGGGGTAGGTGACGCCGTAACGCTCCAGGTAGGCCTCGGCGTCATCCCTGCGGTCCCAGATGTCGACGCCGATGAATTCAACGCCTCGATTCCGGTATTCCAGGTATGCCTGGGCCAGGATTGGGGCCTCCTTGCGGCAAGGGGGGCACCAAGACGCCCAGAAATCAAAGAGCAGGACGTGGCCCCGCAGGCTGGACAGGGTCACCGTGGAGCCGTCGAGCAACTCCAGGGAGAACTCTGGGGCGGCGTCACGATCGACCTGGATTTCGCCGTAAGCATTGTTGACTCCCAGGCCGCCCGGGCTGCCGCCCGACTCGACCAACGCCCAGGCCAGCAGCGCAATCAATCCCAACACCGGGATTGAGGAGCCCAGCAATATCCAGCCTCGTTTGCTCAACTCTCCAACTCACTCTCTTTGCCGTCTGGCCGCTCCCGTTCTCCCGGCGGCGCTTGATCCTCCCCGCCCTTGGGCTGAGGAGTCTCCAATATCCGGTTCTTCAGCCGGTCTCGCTGGGGCCGGTATTCCTCCTCCGGCAGGTCCCCTCGCTGGAACCCCTCGTCGAGGGCCGCTATCTCGTGGATCAGGGAGGCTCGCTGTGGCGGCTCCCGGCCGATCCCCTCGGGGGCGGCTGCCACGGAGGGAACGGCCCTCCGCGAAGCGCCGGTTATCCCGAGCAGCAACAGGATGGCCAGGACCGCGCCGGCGGCCCCAGGCACGGCCGCCCGCCAGAGGGCGGCACTGCTGGCCGATTTGCCGAGACGCGTCGCCAGACCGGGCTCGGGAAGGTTCGACAGCTCCAGGACCAGGTCCTGGCCGATCTGGAAATCCCTACCCTGCCAGACCCGGTAGAAGGACCCTTCGATGTTTACCGTTGGGGCCGGTTCCAGAGGAGCGACCTGGATCGAAGCCATCTGCTCGGGCACCAGCACCTGGAATAGGGCCGATCCCTGGATAAAGCTCTGCCGGTAGGAGGCCCGGTCACCCCGGTAGGAAAAGCGGAAAGAGAAGTCGACCGCGTGTTCTCCGGGGACCACGGCTGAATCGATGGCGAATCCGGTGCCGGTGGGCAGGATATCTCCACCGGGCAGGTCCGACTGCACGCTGAGGTCCTCGGCCAGGGGCGGCAGCGAGAAGCCCAGGAAGCCCTCCCCCCCCACCTCCACGGGACCGGGCAGGAAGGTGCGGTCGCTCGGGTTTTTCAGTCTCACGAACTCGAAGGCCGATATCTCCCGGTTCTTCTCATCTACACCGGCGATCAGCAGGGCCTGGAGGCTCACCGTCAGGACTGACGGGTCCTGGGTCGTCTCGTACACGGTGAGCCGGACCTCATCAACCAGTTCATTCGGGCCCAGCTCCTCGGTATAGAACACTCCTTGGTAGTCTACGCTGAGGAGGTAGCGCCCTCCTTCCAGCAGGGGCACCTGGTCGAAACGAAAGCTGGCGCCATCGCCGATCGTCGTCTGGTCCGCCGTTCTCAGGTTTCCCGCCTGGTCGGAGGCCAGCAGGAATACCGGGAGGTCCGGAGGGGTTGCCGCGCCGCTGGTGCCGTTGGACACTGTTCCTTGGATCGTGATCGTTTCCTGGGCGTTGCTCGTGTCCGGACCTCCCGCCGCGAGGGCCAGGGTCAGAGCCGTGATCAGCACGGCCAGCCGTATGCCCAACCGCCGGCCCCTCATGCTGAAGCTGGATCCGAGGGGCCGGACTTTTCGCCGCACTCGGGGCAGGCGCCGCTGCCCGGCGCCGAAGCCGCTCCGCAGCCGGGACAAGGGCGTGAGATTCCACCGGATCCCCATAGTTCCGACCGGGCTGCCAGTACTTCCTGCTCCAACGCCCAGTCGGGATCGCTTTCCCGCTCCTTCACCAGTTGCCGCAGCGCGGTGGCGGCCTGGAGGCGGTAACCCTGAAGCTGTTCCCGGTATAGCTGGTCCGGCACCTGCCCCAACTCGTGCTCCAGCCGCAGGATGCGAATGGCCTCGTAAATGGCCTCCAACTCCGGCGCTTCCTGATCCACTGCAACCACCGGACCCTCACCCCAATTCCTCGAACGAGACTTGAGGAACGGGAAGGCCACTATGGCAACGCTGAACACGGCCAGGGCAGCGCCCAATACCAATCCCATGCTGTTAGCCTGCTTTCACTATCGAATGTTGAGCGGTCAGTAACTAGCTTTCAGCTGTCAGCCCTTTTCTGGCCGAAGGCGGCCGAACGGCAATACGCGAGAGAGGGCCTCCCGCTGTAACGCCGGCCGTCCCACCGGCCTTCAACCTGGCGGCCGACCGCTGCTCACCTGCGAGCCTCACGCCGTGGTGGGCCTGGTGGCCGCCGGGACTCGCCCCGGTGCGGGCTCCCGGGACGGCGCCCGGCGGCGCTGGGGCCATAGCGCGACCACGGTGCCCGCCACGAGCACCGGTCCCGCCACCCACATCCACCAGATGAGCGGGTTCACCAGGACCCGGAACCCAACCATTCCGTTGGAGAGGTTCTCACTGGGAACCACGTACAGGTCCTCCACCGGAGTCGACCGGATGGCGGCCCGAGTCGACGCCATGCTGAAGGCGGGGTAGAAGGCCCGGGCCGGCCGCATGATCGTCAACAGCTTGCCGTCCCGGTAGACCTCGACTTCGGACACAAACTCGGTGCGATTACCCTTTTCCTCTTCCTGCGTGCCCAGGTACCGTAGCTCGTACTCCGCAATGGTCAAGCTATCGCCGGGGGCCAGCACCGCGTCTCGCTGGGTGTTGAAAAATGTGGTGCCGACGATGCCCAGCGCCAGCATTACCACCGATAGATGGACGATGTACCCGCCATACCGGGGCCGGTTGGCCGCGAGGAGACGGAAGAACGCCGTTGGGTAGCTCTCCCCAGACGAGCGGTGCCTGACACGAGTACCCCGGGACCACTCCAGAAGTATGCCGGCGGTCACCAGCGCTCCCAGACCGAATCCCGTGAGCGGGTACGCCTGCCGCACGCCCAGGGCCAGCAGCAGCACCACCAACGCCACGGCGATGAGGCCGGGCAGGAGCAGTGCCCGGCGGACGCTGGCCGGGGTCGCCCGGCGCCAGGGCAGCAGGGGGCCCACCCCCATCAAGAAAAGCAGGCCCAGCAGCAGCGGCCCGTTCACCTGGTCGTAGAAGGGGCGGGCCACGGTGATCTCCTCGCCGATGGCCAGGCGGGATAGCAAAGGGTAGACAGTGCCCCAGAGGGTGACGAAGGCGATGGCCAGCAACAGGAAGTTATTGACCAGGAAGGCCGCCTCGCGGGACAGCATCGAGTCAAGTTTCTGGGCACTCTTGAGCAGCGGATAGCGCCAGAAGAAGACGGCGAAGGGCACCAGCACGCCCACGGCCAAGAAGACGAGGAAGATCCACCCCAGGGTGGAGGCCCCGAAGGAGTGCACCGAGGCGACCTGACCGCCCCGGTTCATGAACATGCCGTACAGGGCCATGCCGAAGGACACGTTAATCAGCACGATATTCCACATCCGGAACATCCCCCGCCGCTTTTGCACCATGATGGAGTGGACGAATGCGGTCAGGGCCAGCCAGGGCATCAGTCCCGCGTTTTCCACCGGGTCCCAGAACCAGAACCCGCCCCATCCCAGAATGGTGTAGGCCCACCAGGAGCCCAGCAGCAGGCCGCTCGCCAGCAAGACCCAGGACACGATCCCCCACAAGCGGCCCTGGTCCACCCACTCGTCCCCGCTCTTGCCGCCTAATTGGGAGCCCAGGGCGAAGGCGAAGGGCAAGGTGATGCCGATCAGGCCGGCCATCAGGGCTGGGGGATGGAAGAACATGCCCACATGGGTCAGCAGCGGGTTGAGGCCCTCGCCGTCGGCCGGGATGAAGGGCAGCTTTTCGAAGGGGTTCGCCATGAACGCCGTCACCGCCAGGAAGAACGCCAGAACCAGCATCAAGATCGCGGTGGTGTAGGGCAGGGTGTCGCGGACTTTCACCGGCGCCCGCCAGATGGCGATGCCCGACATCGCCGACAGCACGAAGGCGATGAAGAGCAGCGACCCCTCGTTGCCGGCGTAGAACGCCACCCAGGTGAAGCGGCCGGCCATCGCCAGATCGCTGTGGCGGGCCACGTAGGCTATCTCGAAGTCCCGGTTGATGAATGCCGACACCAGGCTGAGGGTCGCCACCAGGAGCACCAGGACCGTCAGGTATGCGGCACTTCGGGAACTCTGGATCAGGACTGGAACACCCCGGACCTGGCCCACCAAAGACCCAATGGCGGCGTAGGCCGAGAGAGCCAGCGCCAGCAGTAAGCAGATTGCGCCTAGATCAGCCATGGGGAATGAAGCCTGCCTCCTTTTTGGCCTGCCAGACCGGCGAAGCCGCGGCTAGCGCTCGCCTTCCGGTTGAGAATCTTCGCCCCGAAGGGGTCTTACGCCGCCGGCGCCCGGGTTGGATGCAACTTGGGTCTCGCCGCCACTCTCGGACATCATGGAGGCCGGCCGGCGCCCGGAGGGTCCTTCGCCGTTCAGCAGGCCCAGGTCCCGGTCTACGGTCTCCAGGAAAGGCTCCAGGCCGTCTTCCGATGACGGCCCGGTAGCGGGCTTTCCGCCACCGCCGGCCGCCATCGACCGGAGAATCGCCAGCGCGCCCACCAGCGCCGCCACGACCCCGGCCACGGGCAAGATCCAGGCCAGCAGGTTAACGCCGGACTTGGGTGGGGCGGCCAAGACACCGGGCCCGTAACGGTCGACGAAGAAGTCCAGGATTTTAGCGCGGCTGGAGCCATGGGACAGCATCTCCCGTACCACTCCGCGCATCTGCCGGGCCAACTCCACCTGGGCCTGGTCGATGGTCTCGGCCGGGCAAACCGGGCACATCAGGCTCCGGTCGATGGCCTGGGCTTCTTCCTCGTCGTAGGGCAGGACCTGGGCCAGGGCGGTGCCTCCGCTCAGCAGCAACACCGGGAGCAGCCCCGCGATAAGCGCCAGGGACCTAGGCCAGTTGGATGGCAATCGAATGCCCATATACCAGTCCCAGTTGGGGGTCTCGGCGGGCCGGGCGGTCCCCCGGGTTCTTGACGGAGACCGGCGACGCGGGCCGGTGGTTGAGGAATGGGGTCCGGGCTTGAGCCTCCCTTCCCGGTCGGCCATGGAGCCGGACCAGGACACCCTGCGTCGGCTCCCCTTGGCGGTGGGACAACGGCGAGGGCAAGGTGGAGGGAAAACCCGTCTCCCAATCGACCGGCGTCCCGTGGCAGTGGAGGCCACGGGCTTCAAGCCCGCTGAAGTCTGGCGTTGGCGTGGCGGGTGGTGGGCTCAAAATCCCTTGAAGTCGGAGGCAGCAACCCGGCTTGCGGAAATCATCAGGAGTAGCTGGTTCATTGCTGCTGTTGAGGATCGATGATGTGCTTCGCCGCGGCTCTGAGGCCCGACGACGCGGGACACCACCACTCCGCTAAGGATAAACCCCTCGATGCCCCGATTGTCAATGGCCGTGTACGTGCGGCGTAGGGACAACCGGGGCGTGGCTTACTCGAGACAGCGCCGTCACCGGTGCCCGTCTTGAGACCCCGGTATTCTCCCACGGCCAGACGGCGTTACGGGGTAACCACGAAGTCTCCGAACATGGTGAAGTTGTGTCCGGGGAATGTACACACGAACTGGTAGGTGCCCGCCGCGGGGGCGTCGAAGCTGACATCTCCCGTGGCGCCCGCGTTTAGCACCTTGGTGTTGGCGATAACGTCGGCGTCGCCGGGCTGTACCCAGTCGTTGCCGGGACCGGCCGCGGTGCCTCGGGAGGAAACGGCGTCTTTCGTCCCGGCTTTCACGATCACCACGTTATGCTGATTGATGCCGGAGACGTTATCGAAGCTCAGGACCACCTCGCTGCCGGCGGCGACCTCTAAAGCGTCTTTGTCGAACTGGAGCGCGTCCCCGTTGACGCTGATCTCCAGGGTGCCGGCCGCTGATGAGTCATCGGGCGGCTGTGTCGGCGGAGGTGTGGCCTCTGGGGTCGCGGTCTCGCCAGCCGCACCGGTCATACCTGCCGACGTCGGGGCCAGCGTGCTGGTGATGTATTCGACAATGGCGGTTTGTTCGCCAGCGGTCAGCAGCTTGCTGAAGTTCGGCATCGCGACAACGCCGGAGCGCATGAAGCCCAGGATGCCTCCGGGGCCGATGGCCTTGGCCTGGTCGGAGGTCAGGTCCGGGCTGACGGCGGCCTCGTAGCCGTAGGAGTTGACCAGCGTTTGCAGCACCGGCCCGTCGCCCTGGCCGGTCAGGCCGTGGCACATCGAGCAGTTGACCATGTACAGGTGCCGCCCGTCGGTGAACGACGTGGATTCAGGACCGGGATACCAGGCCACGGAACTCGCCGGCGCACTCAACCGGGGTGGCTCGTGAGACTTGTAGGTCTGCTGGTAGTGCATCTCGTAGAAGATATCCAAGGGATAGGCCCCCTGGCTGCACCCGGCGGCTACCAGGCCCAACAAGAGAGCCAGGCCGAATAGGTAGCCCCGGACCCTTCGACGGCCGGCGCTACGGGGTTGATTCGGTTGTGTCGTTCGCTGATTGCTCATTCCCGTGTGAATCCCTAGGTTTCCCGTACCACGTCTACGGCGCCCGCTTGGGTAAGTATGCCGGACACCTGCGGCAGCTGTTCCTCTTCGGCGTTAACTAGGACGCCGATGTAGCCCTCGGTGATGCGGGTGTCGTACAGGCCAAGCTTAAACTTGGGCAACCGGAACTCGAAGATAATCCCGAGCACGGTGAACATTATGGCGCCCAGCATGGTGGTCTCGTAGGTTACCACCGCCATCGGTGGGAGGGATAGGATGGGCTTGCCCCCCTGCACCAGGGGGTAGGCCATCTGGGTCATGGAGGTCAGGATGATACCCGCCGTCAATCCGATCAACGCGCCGACAAAGGGGAAGATGTACAGCCGGTGGGGCTCAGGCCGTTCCCCGAAAGCCCCTTCCGGGTAGGGGGCGTCGGTCAGGAAGTCGTAATCATTGGGCGATATGTTCGCAGCCTGCAGGGCATCCCCCGCTTCGGCAGCGTAGTTTGCATCTTCAAAGAGCCCCAGTATCGGCCGTCTCGCCATCTCTTTATCCTCCCTTCATCCCCGCTTCCGGCCACGCTCCCATAGGAGAGTGCCTCGGGGTGAAAGCCGTTAATCCTCTCGAAATACCGCGGGCACGGTCCGGCGCCCAATCTTGAACTCGGTCTTCAGGATGTCCCCTTCTTTTATGTCGTAAAGCGGTATCAGCGGGACCACTTTGCTCAGCAGCAGGACCAGCATGGCCACCATGGCGAAGGTCGCTCCGATGATGACGGCCTCTACCCAGGTGGGGCGGTAGGTGTACCAGTCGAAGGAGAACATCTGCTTCTGCGCCAGTCCGGGCACGAAAATCAGGAACCTCTCCAGCCACATGCCGATGTTAACCGCGATGCAGGCGATTGACATAATCCACAGGTTGCGGCGGGCGCCCTTGTTCAGCCACAGACTCACCGGCAGGAAGTAGGTCAGTATCACAAAGGCGATCATCCACAGGTTCCAGGGCGGCTGGGTAAACTGGAAGCTGCGCAGCGCGATCTCGTCAGCCTCCCGCCCGTAGAACCCGAAAACCACTTCCATCACGAAGAAGTAGAACCAGCCGGTGGCCACCACTATCAGCAAGCGTCCCAGGGCGTCGATGTGCTCGTGGCGGATGTAAGACTGCCACCCGTAGGCCCAGCGCAGCAGTATCATCACGAAGGTAACCGCCGAGACTCCCGAGTGGACGGCGCCCACCACGAAGTAGGGGGCGAAGATTGTCGAGTGCCACGACTTGACCGACACGGCCATGCCGAAGTCCCAGGAGACTATGCTGTGGACCGACACGAACACCGGCAGTATCAGCGCCGACAGCAGCACTCCCGCGATAATCTGAAGCTTCCATTGGCGCGGGTTGCCCTGCCAGCCCATGGCCAGCACCCCGTATATCTTGTGGCTGATCCCGGTGGTGCGGTCTCGAAGCACCGCCAGGTCGGGGAGCAGCGCGACCATAACGAACAGGATGCTGGAGGTCAGGTAGGTGAATATGGCGCTGGGGTCCCACACCAGGGGCGACCGGATGTTGGGCCATACCCCGCGGGCGATGTCGTAGGGAACGAAGGGCACGGTGTAGACCCAGTAGACCAGGCGCCAGGGACGACCGCTGTGAATCAGCGGCATCAGCACCGCGGTCATCAGCGAGAAGACTGTGAGCACTTCGGCAGCCCGGGTGGCCGGCCTCCGCCACTCGGCCTTGGAGAGCCGTAGGATGGCGGACAGCATAACGCCCGCATGGCTGATACCGATCCAGAAGACGAAGTTGGTGATGAAGAATCCCCACATCACCGGCCGGTTCAGCCCGGTCACTCCCAGGCCGCGGTTGATCATGTAGCCTGTGGCGCCCAGGGCGATCAGGACGATCATACCCAGGATGGCGATCGTAAACCAGAACCACTTGGGCGTGAACAGGATCGATCGCAGTAGGTCCGCGTTAACCTGTTTTGCCGATAGGACTCTACCTTCCTGCATGGAAGCTCCTAGACGTTTTGTAACCCATCAACCATTTGTCCGAGGCGTTCCCCAGTCCTCTCCCCGCCGGCCCTCGAGGGCCGCCGGATGACTGCCGGGCCGCCTATTCAGGTTTGGCCAACACCAGGTAGTGGCCGCGTATAAAGGTGCCCATCCGCTGATACATGGTGCCCTCTTTGACCTCCCAAGTGGAGAGAATCGGTATCAGCCGCGTTGCCGCTAGGTAGAACAGGGCAGCTCCTCCTATCCCGCCCAGGATCATGAACACGTCCCAAACGTCGGGCCAGACTGCCGCGGGCACGTGGGACAACCCCAGGTTGTATATGTCCCCCGCATTGAACGACCCGACGAAGGTCCGGATGTTGAAAAGTAAAGCTCCCACCAGGGCGGACAGGCCGGCCAGCGCCGGTCCCCAGGCGCTCCGGCGCACCGGGTTCCACAGCAGCACCATAAAGGGCACGACGAAGCTGAAGAGGAAGTTGGCCGCAAACACCCACCCGTAGGACTGAAAAAACAGATACTTGAGGATGTTCTGCTCGACTTCCAGGCGACCGTACCAGTAGGTCACGCCGAAGGCGAAGACCATGTAGCACCACAGCAGGGTGAATCCCAGGAGTAACTTGCTGGCCGACCAGAAAGGGGAAACGCCGATGTACTCCTGGTAGCCTCCCCAACGGCGCAGAATGAACAGGATCACCAGGATCAGGCCCAGGGAGGACTGGAAGCTGGTGAGACTGTACAGAGGCGGGAGAATCGAGTCCTTCCAGCCCGGTATCAGGCTCTGGGCGTATTCCGT
>JASMCQ010000065.1 GCA_030753265.1 Dehalococcoidia bacterium | reverse complement strand
CTCCTGCACGTTCATACCGTAATCCAGCACGTGCGTGAGCAACTGGGGGGTGGTCTGCAAAATGCCCCAGCTTCCCGGTGTCCCCATGCTCAGAAAGAACTTTCCGTCTTTGAACGTCTGGGTGGGCGCAACGACGAAATCAACCCTTTTACCGGGGCCTATCACGTTCGGGCTGCCCTCTTCGAGGTCGAACCAGTGGCACATATTGTTCAGGAATATCCCCGTATCTCCCATGGCCACCGCCGATCCGAACCCGCCCCCCAGGGTCTGCGTTATGCTTACGACATTGCCGTCCCGGTCTGCGACGGCAAAATGGGTGGTCATGCCGCCATCGAACCCTTCCGGGCCGCCTGAAATCAGGCTGCCTTCCGCCACTTTCTCGACATAGTGTTCGCCGGACACGATGGCCACTGTTTCCCGGTCGATCCTCTTCCGCTGGCGGGCGGCGTAGGCGTCGGAAAGCAGACCCTTGATGGGCGCCTTTACGTAGTCCGGATCACCGGCGTACTTTATACGGTCGGTCACACAGAGCTTGACCGCCTCCATGAACAGGTGCAGGGTGTCGGGGTTTTGAAACGACAGGTCTTCCGAGTCGAATCCCTCCAGCAACTTCAGGGTCTGTAGGACCTGGAATCCGCTGGAGTTGGGCGGCGCCGTGTGGACCTCGTATCCCCGGTAGCCGGCCTGGATGGGCTCCTGCCATTCGGCATCGTACCCCGCCAGGTCCTCCTCGGTGATGAGTCCTCCCATCTCCCGGTGCGTCTTGAGAATCGCTTCGGCCAGCTCGCCCCGATAGAAGGTCTCTTTACCCCCCTTCGCTAACTTACGGAGGGATTCGCCGATCTGGAGCGTCCTGAGCCTGGCGCCGGGCACGGGCGCCCGCCCGCCGCCGTTAAGCATGATTGACTTCGACGGAAACCTGGACAGTCTCTCCCTGTTTTTCGTGATCGCCGAACTGGTCAACTGGGTCGCGGGGAAACCCTGCTCGGCGTATTCGATTGCCGGTCCGAACACGCGGTCCAATTCCATGGAACCGTAGGTCTCGTGAAGCGTCAGCCAGCCGGCCGCATTCCCAGGCACCAGAGACGCGAGGATTCCTGTGTACTTTGCCTCATCGGTGAACAGACCCGGCTCCGCCGCCTTTGGCGCGCGGCCCGAGAAGTTCAGTACCCGGACCCTCCCCTCGCCGGCTGGGTATACCAGCCCTACCCCGAGCCCTCCTACTCCCGACATGAACGGCTCGACGATATTCAGCGCGGCGGCGGTGGCCACGGCCCCGTCGAAGGCATTGCCGCCGTCCATCAGCATGCGGAGACCTGCCAACGACGCCAGTGGGTGGGCTGATACAACCATACCGTTGACACCCCCGGCAACAGGGCGGTTTGCGGATGGGTAGACGGAGTATTTCGGCATGACGGGCCTCCTCGGTCGCTCGCTGAGATTAACCCAAAAACTAGTTGCATTCGGGCCGGATGTCAAGTCGTAGATGGGCAACAGACCACGGCTGTGTCGAGCGGTGTCAGAGCCCGTACTCAAGGACGGTTGCCGTCGTGAAATCGCCCGGCGCTATTTCAAGACAGTGTGGACAGGCTACGTGCTGTACCGCTTCACCCATTCCCACAGGGCCCCAGCTCTGACCTCATGGCCGGGCTGGGCCGGGTCGATGACACACCGGCAGCTCCTGGTATAGGAGCCGATCACCTGCAGATCGGTCCGGCCGTTGTCCCATCGCCAGGGCGAACCTCCGGCCGACGTAAAAACACGTGCGGCGAAATCCCTGGTGACTGGGACCGCTCGGTGAAACCGGCGGGACCTGTCCGAGCCACGAAAGACCCAGAAACCGTCCCACAAGCCGGGCTGACTCAATCCACGCCGGACGTGGGCATTAGCCGCCACGCGCTGAAAAACATCGTCCGCAGGCTGGCTGCGGACACCCGATATAATCTCCTCAACATCCAGGAAACCGACCAGGTAGAACCCGTGCTTCCCACCGGGTTTCGGCCGAGAATCCCCATTTGGTCCAGGTCGTTCCCACTCCACAAGATGTGCAAGAAACAGAAGGCAGTCGCCCGGACCTAGCCCCATCAGCGCCGCTGCCCGAGGACTGGTTCCGCAGTTGTCTCCGTAGGTAAAGGTGTCGAACTCCGGGTCGTTGTGGGTGGGCCGGTCCCAGAGTCTCTCGGGTATAAACGCCTTCAGGTCGTGTGTGGAGTCCTGGAAAGACCTGAGGTCCCTGTACCTGACCGCGTAAGGCCCCGGAAGATCGCGGTCTTCGGGGATGGGGATGAACTCGAACGTGCGGTCTGGAAAGATGGGGCTGACGAATCGGTGGCTGGCGTTCGCCCCCACGTTGGCCAGGAATATCCGGCCGGACAACTCATCCGCTCCTGGCGGGCGCGGCCAGATCGGCCAGCGCCGACTCGATCTCTCCGACTACCTCGGCGTCGGCCTCTTGCGCCAGGGCCGTCCGCAGGGCATCCGCCGCCTGCCGTCCGCCAATACGGCCCAGCGCCCATGCCGCATGCGACCTGACCACCGTGTCGGGCCCCTCCAGGGCCTTGATCAGGGCGGGCACGGCCGTAGGGTCACCGATGTTTCCCAGGGCCACACACACGTTACGCTGCAACCCCACTCGTTTCGCTCTTTTTACGGCGCTGTTACGGAACCGCTCCCTGAAACCTTCGTCGTCCAGGTCGAGCAAAGGTGCCAGGACAGGGGCCGAGAAGTCGTGCCGCTGCTGGAAGGCGGGCTCCAGGCCGAGGCCGGCCTTATCGTTGACAGGGCACACCTCCTGGCAGATGTCACACCCGTACACGAGGTTCCCCATGAGAGGCCGGAGCTCCATGGGTATGGGTCCACGGTGCTCGATGGTCAGGTAGGAGATGCAGAGCCGGGCGTCCATGACGGGGGCACCGTCCGCGTC
>JASMCQ010000064.1 GCA_030753265.1 Dehalococcoidia bacterium | reverse complement strand
GCGGGCGGCTGTTAACCGCTAGGTCCTAGGTTCGAATCCTAGCTGGGGAGCCAGTCGGAATCATCAGTGTTTTTCGTCTACGTTCTGCGCAACCCTCAGGGCCGCCTCTATATCGGCTTCACCGAGGATCTCGATCACCGCGTTCGCCAACACCAAGATGAAGAAGGCGGCTGGACTCGCGGCAAAGGTCCTTGGGTTTTGGTCCATCACGAGAAATTCACCAGCCGCGCAGAGTCTCTCCGGCGGGAGAGAAGCTTGAAGCGGGGCAGAGCCAATCAAAGCCTCCGCAGGCGTTTCGAAACAGAAGGGCTGTAGAGCGGGTCCTTCCTGTAGAGGAAGGATTAACCGCTAGGTCCTAGGTTCGAATCCTAGCTGGGGAGCCACTCCGGTCGCACACTAACCTCTTCCTCATTGGCAGCGACTTTCTCGGGGAAACAGTCTCATTCAGTCCGCAGACTTCCAACGTCAATTCCCGTTCGCTGACTTCGGCCGGCTGCTCACAGGGCTTGAGCGCGCCGGACAACTCCTTCACCGTTCATTGGGCCTGACGCAGGTGAATGGAGGATGGGTCTAATTCCTCGCCGGTCAGATCCGTTGTGGGTGCCGGCGCTGAACCTACCCGGTTCGCTGGAAGATGGTAGCCACGCCTTGGCCGCCGCCCACACACATGGTCACCAGGCCCAACTCTTCGCCGCGCAACTCCATCTCTTCCATCAGCTTGACGGTCAAGATTGCGCCGGTGGCGCCGACCGGATGGCCCAGGCTGATGCCGCTACCGTTGACGTTGGTCTTCTCCAAATTCATGTCTAGCTCTCGCATGCAATAGAGAGCCTGGGAGGCGAAGGCCTCGTTGAGTTCGATGAGGCCGATGTCGTCCAGAGTCATGCCAGCCTTCTTCAGGACCTTGCGCACCGCGGGGACGGGACCGGTGCCCATGATGGCGGGCTCCACCCCGGCGATGCCGCGGGTGTGCCAACGCATCCTGGGTTTGATGCCGAGTTCGGCGGCTTTCTTAGCGGACATCACCACGACCGCGGCGGCGCCGTCGTTAATGGTGGAAGCGTTGCCGGCGGTGACGGTCCCGTCCTTCTTGAATACGGGAGAGAGTTGGGCCAGCCGTTCCAGGGTGGTATCTTCCCGAGGACCCTCGTCCCGGGACACCACTATAGGGTCGGCCCGGCGCTGGGGTACTGCCACCGGGAAGATCTGGTGATCGAACCGCCCATCTTTTATGGCGGCCACCGCCCGCTGGTGGCTGACTTCGGCCAATTCGTCTTGTTCCTCGCGGCTCACGCCAAAACGCTCGGCCACGTTCTCGGCGGTTACACCCATGTGGTAGAGGTTTACCGGGCATCCCAAGCCTTTAACCAGGCTATCGATGAGGGCCCCGTCTCCCAGCCGCAGACCATCGAAACGGGCCTTGTAGTCGATCAGAAAGGGAGACTGGCTCATGTTCTCGATGCCTCCGGCGACGGCGATTTCCACCTCCCCGGTCTTGATCAGTTGGGCAGCCAGGTTGATCGCTTCCAGACCGGAGGAGCACTGCCGGTTGATAGCGATGGTGGGAACCTCGGCGGGGATGCCACTGACCAGGGAGGCTAGCCTGGCGGCGTAGCCGGCCTCGGCAGTCTGGAGGGCGTTGCCGAGCAAAACCTCGTCGACCTGGTCCGGACGTAGGTTGGCCTGGTCCAGCGCGGCTCGGATGACCATGGATCCCAGCTCCGACGCCGAAACGTCCTTGAAGGCTCCTCCGAAGCGGCCTATGGGCGTGCGGGCGCCGCTGACGATGACGGCATCTTGCATAAAGCCTCCCCAACTCCTCTGAGAGAGTTCGAAATTCAATCAGTCCGCCACATCCAGCTCGATCGCCGGTCCTCGGTGCGGATGCCGAAACGATACCACAGCCACAAGTGAGGAGCAATGATGTACCTTCTTGCCGGCCGTGAGGTCTGGCGGGCCACTTGAGTTCCAAACCCCCAGGACCCTGGCCAGGTCAAGCGCTCGCTGGTAGATGATCGTCCCAAAACCGCCAAGGAGACGGATATCCGAAGCTCAGAGAGATGATTGTTGACAGGTTTCCAGGGGCGGGAGTACTCTCCTCTCGTTCCATCGTATCGGGCCGGCGCCGGTGGAAACAGGAAATCCCGGCTCAACTGCTGCCGAACCCCGGTAACCAACCTTTACGGACGAGGAGCCTCATGTACGCAGTACCCGACGTCGATGAAGTAGTGGCCGTTGCCAAAGAACTGGGGATCAATTTGGGTCCCGATGAGGCCGTCCTGTACCGGAAACACCTGATGGATGTGATGGGACGGCTGGACGACTTCGTGCAAGCCCGAGTGGAGGAGCCCAAGCCTCCGATGGTCTCGGCCGCCCGCGAGCCCGGATACCGGCCAAGCCGAGAGGAAGACCCGCTCAACGCTTGGATGTGGAAGTGCCGGATTGATGGAGCAGCCGAAGGTCTGCTCGCCGGCAAGACGGTCAGCTTCAAGGACCACATCGCCGTGGCCGGTATCCCGATGAGCTTCGGTTGCTTCGCCCTCGACGGCTTCATTCCCGACTTCGACGCAACCGTCGTCACCAGGGTGCTGAGGGAGGGGGGCACCGTCATCGGCAAGAACGTCATGAACGGACTGAGCGGCGGCTTCGGCACCGGCGGCGGCTTCGGTGACTACGGCCGGCCCCTCAACCCCCACAACCACGATCACGTGACCGGCGGATCGTCCTCGGGCTCCGCCGCAGCCGTGGCCTCCGGCCAGGTGGACATCTCCTTCGGCGGCGACCAGGGCGGCTCCATTCGTATCCCTTCGGCTTTCTCCGGCACCGTCGGGCACAAGCCCACGTTCGGTTTGTTGTCCCACTTCGGGATCGGGTTCGGTTCCGACCAGAGCATCGACTACACGGGTCCGATGACCCGCACCGTTGAGGATGCCGCGGCTACGCTCCAGGCCACCGCTGGTTACGACCCTTACGATCCCCGCGCGACGCGAGATGTCCCCAGCACCATTGACCTGCTTAGCCGGCTGGCCGACGGTGTTTCCGGGCTGCGCATCGGTGTGCTAGAGGAGGGCTTCGCCGATGCCGAGGCCGAGGTGCGCGACCTGGTGATGGCGGCGGTCGACGTTCTCGCCGAAGCAGGCGCCGGTGTTTCCAAGGTGTCCATCCCGGAGCACCACGCCACCCGCGCGGCCCTCGCCGCGCTTAACGGCGAAGGCGCCCTCGCCGTGTTCAAAACTGGGTTCTACGGCGCATTCACCAGGACCTACTACCCGGCCTCCCTGATCGCCTCCATTAACAAGATGTGGGCCTCCCAGGCCGACGTGCTCGCGCCGCGCAGCAAACTGTCGCTCATCGCCGCCGAGCTAAGCCGTCGCAATTACCACGGCAGGGTGTACGCCAAGGCCCAGAACGTGCGTCCCACCTACATCAAAGCCTACGACGCCGCACTCGCCAACGTTGACGTGCTCGTGATGCCCACCTGCGTCATGACAGCGCCCAGGAACCAGACACCGGGTAGCTATCTCGAGGCCGTCGAGGCGAATTTCGCGGCGATAAACGCGGGCGCCAACCGCAACACCCAACCTTTCAACTACACCGGTCACCCAGCGCTCGCCCTGCCCGTGGGCAAGTCGTCTGCTGGTCTCCCAGTCAGCATGCAGCTCGTCGGGCGCTTCTTCGACGACCCGCTCCTCATGAGGGCTGCCTACGCCTACCAGCATTCGACCGATTGGGACAAGATCATCGGCGTCAATTCCTGATCGGGCCAAGACCCAGGCGTGATTAGCCCGCGAGGGTTTGCCTGGCCTCATTACCCTAGATGCCGCGTGTGAGCTTTCTGTTCCGGAGGGCTCGGTCGATGGGGGCGACGCGCCGTTCGCCGGATGGCAGTTGCGAACCTTGAGAGCTTGTGCTTTCCTTGGCTCTATTGTTGTGCGCCGAGATGATGTGGCTCGTGTAGCCTTGTATGTCCTGCGCCTGGTTGATGTTGAGTTTCGCCAGCCGCAGAAAAAACGGATCGTTCTCCGCCACCCGCTCCGCGTAGGCCATGACTTCGCTGTCCAACTGCTCACCCGGGAGAACCCGGTTCACAAAACCCAGGGCTTGGGCTTCATGGGCGCCGATGAAGCGAGGCTCGAACAGTATCTCCTTGGCCTTGCGGATGCCAAGGTCCCAGGGGAGAGAGAAATATTGTCCGGTCGAGGCCAGGAATTCCGCGTCCTCGGCCGCGAAGATGATGTCCATAGTGGTGATGACCATCCAGCCGCCCCAGATGCACTTGCCTTGCACCGCGCAGATGGTCGGCTTCGGCAGGTTTCGCCAGCGCAGCCCAGCATCGATGTATAGCTCCCAGCTTCGCTTGAAGGCGCCGCTGGGGCCGTCAGGATAGGGC
Source organism: Dehalococcoidia bacterium (assembly GCA_030753265.1). Next base: position 16,638 of record JASMCQ010000064.1, on the reverse strand, counting down.
CGCGCCGCGTCGTCGGCCAGCTTCACGGGAGTGCCCAGGTCGTGACCCGCCGAGAAGTGAGGCCCTTCCGCCCGCAGCACGATCGCTCCGACCTCATCGTCGGCGACGGCCCGAGAGAACGCCTCGTCCATCTCCTCGATGGCGATGCGGCCGATGGGGTTGCGGTATTCAGGCCGGTTCAGCGTAACTCGGGCCACTCGCCCGACGGTCTCGTACAGTATCTGTGAGTATTCCATCCTTTTCACCCCTTTTCTTACCGCGCGGCCAGTTCAGCCGGTATTCCCAGATCAAATTGATCTCCCCGAACGTACGACAGCGGGGATGCCGTGAACTATAGAACGGTACTCAGAGCGCGTCAACTGAAATCCGAACCGCGAGAGTGGGCCCCATCGAAGGATCAACCGTGACCAACCGGCCGGGGCGGTCGCCAGGCAGATCAGGGCAGGTCACCTGGGAGCATCGAGACTCTTGCTCGGTTTCGCCCCACTCCGGGACGCGCAATGGGGCCATCTCAGCGCGGTCCAGCCCCTGGTGCTATAATTGCACCCGGTCGAAAAGTGTCCATCGCCGAGATTTGGTAGGAGGGCTTTTATTATGGGCAAGGCATTGGAAGGGCTCCGAGTAGTTGACTTCACCCACAACCAGGCCGGGCCGTCCTGCACTCAAATGCTGGCCTGGCTGGGGGCGGATGTGGTCAAGATCGAGCGCCCGCAAGGCGGTGATGAGGTCCGCGCCAATGTGGGCGGATCTGCCGAGGCCTCCAGCCCCTTCTTCCTGCTCCTCAATGGCAACAAGCGCAGCCTAACCCTGAACATGAGAAGCAAGAAGGGCCAGGATATCTGCAAGGAGATTATCAAGCATTCGGACATCGTGGTGGAGAACTACGGCCCGGGCGTGATGGAGCGGTTCGGCCTGGGTTGGGACATTCTTAAGGAGTTGAACTCCCGGCTCATCTTCGCCACAATCAAGGGTTTCGGCACCTGGGGCCCTTACAGCGACTATAAATGCTTTGAGACGATCGCCCAGGCCACCAGCGGCGCCATGAGCATGACCGGCTTTCCCGAGAACCCGCCCACGATCTCGGCGCCCAACGTGGGGGATACCGGGACCGGTATGCACATGCTCATCGGAATCTTGGCTGCCCTCCAGCAGAGGGGGAATACCGGCAAGGGCCAGAAGGTCGAGGTCGCCATGCAAGAGGCCGTGCTGAACCTTCTGAGGGTCAAGTTCACCGGACAGTATGTCACGGGCCAGGCCGGAGTACGCCCGGGCAACATCAGCGTGGGCAACTCCCTGGGGGGCACCTATCCCTGCAAAGGAGACGGCCCCAACGACCACGTGTACATCAACCTCTCTCGGAGTTCTCCATCCATGTGGGAAGGCCTTCTGAAGACCATCGGCAGGGAAGACCTCCTGAGCGACGAGAATCTCGCCGACCCGGCGTACAGGTTGGAACATCGGGATGAGGTCGTGGCGTTGATTACCGGGTGGACGCTACAGCATGACAAGATTGAGGTCATGCACCGGATGTGCGCGAACGGGACCCCCTGCGGCGCCACCTTGGACAGCCTCGAGGTGATGGCGGACCCTCACCTGCGGGCGCGAGGCATGATAACCACCGTGGACCAGCACAACTGGGGCCCCATGGACATGATCGGCTGCCCAATACAATGGGAAGACTCGCCCGTCGAGATAACCGCGGCCCCCACCCTGGGCCAGCATACCGAGGAGATACTGGCCCAGTTCCTGGACTACGACTCAGCGCAGGTCGAACAGCTCAGGACCGAGGGCGTAATCTAGTGTACTGGCTCGCAAATAGGTTTACGTCGGGCAGAATGCCTCCGCATCGTCTTTCCGGCCCTTCCGTGGAAGGGGAATCCAGAGAGGCTTTTCCTGGCTCCCGGCCTTCGCCGGGATGACGGGGCGAGTACCAAGCTATCTACGAGAGACTAGACTAGCTGGATACCGGCCGAAATGTTCCGCTGCACCTGGAACCCATCACCTGAACAAACGACAGAGAGGGGGATGGTCGCCGGGCAGGTCATCGGTAGCCCAATCAGGAGCAGCAGGACTCTCGCTCAATTTCGCCCCAATCCTGTCCAACCGATGGGGTCCACCGCACCGTAAGGTGGCCTCATACCACGCACGTTTCGGTTGCCAGGCACGGGAGGGGTACCCAGACTACCCTGATCGGATAGGATTAGGGTAACCCAGTGAGTCTTCCATGGGGGTGAAGATGCCGTTCGCGGAGTTGGGACCTCAGAAGCGAGTCTGGTACGAGATCAACGGCCAAGGCGAGCCATTGGTGCAGATTCCCGGTGGCGCCCTGGGGCTGCGGAACTTCTCCCGGGTCTCTCCGGTGCTGGCCCGCCACTTCCGAGTGGTGGACTTCGACCCGGTGGGCACGGGTAAGAGCACTCCAACGCCACCGGGATATACGTTACAAGATTGGACCAACGACCTTCGGGACCTGATGGACACGCTGGAGATTCCCCGGGCCCACCTGCACGGCACGTCCACCGGTGGCCATGCCTGCCTGCAATTCGCTGCTCAGCACCCGGACCGGGTGATGAAAATGGTTCTGGTAGGGGTAGTGGCCCGGTACGATACGGCGATGCGCCTCAACCGGAAGGTGGCCAAAGCCCTCGCTGGGAACGTGGGCATGGAGGCGGTTGCGGAGTTGACGGCCCAAGCCGTGCTGACGCGGGACTTTCTGGATAGCCCGGAGGCCGGTCCTTTGCTCGAACAGATGCGGTCCATCTTCGGCGAGATATCCCCCGACTCTTATATCGCAACCATTGAAGCCAGTGAGAATGCGGACCTTGGGCCGGACCTGCCTCGCATTACCGCCCCGACCCTGGTGATCAACGGGGAGTACTCCACCTTCTCACCCGTAGACACGGGCCCCCGAGGGATTGGTGGCCGCGGCATCGCCCAGGGGGTCCCCAACGGGCGGCTGGTGGTCTTCAAAGGAGCCGGGCATCTGGTGATGATGGAACGGTTCCAGGAGGTCTGCGACAACATCGTAGGGTTCCTGAAAGAGTAGGAGGCCCCTCGGTCAACTCCTCAGCACCCTGGCTCCCGTGACCCCAAACTCATCCCCTTCCTGGCGCCCAGCGGGGCAGCACCAATCTGCTCGGCGTCGCCCTATGAAACAATAGAGCCGGCCAAGTGTGACTCGCCGGCGGCCACAAACCTGCTTGCCGGTCTGCTGAAAGCCCGCTCTGCCGGAGGAAAGGCGAAGGCCGGCCTCCACACCCACTTTCAGTTCCACAATGCCCAGCCGCCCCACCAGACCCTGGACTACCGGAAACCGGCAGCGGCGTTCTACTTGGAATCGGCGGAATCACTGAGACGGCCCGCCGCAAGGGAATGGTCGCTCCCGAGAGCAATGGTACACTGTAGCGGCAAAGCAGGATTTTGGCCTAGTGTCGCCCAAATCCTGCACGGTATTCCGGGTCCACCTCGGACACGTCCAACTGGAATGTGGGTCTTGTGGGGTTGGCATTTGCAAGGGATCGGGCAAGACCGAGCTTCGAGCCCGAATTTCGATTCGTTCAGCGGAGGATTGCAGTGAGTGAAGTCTTGGTGGAGTACTCGGACGTTGGCGGTTCCTCGAACACGGATAGGACCCTGGAGAAAGCGAAGATACGTGGGGATCAGCTTGGCATCGACACCTTCGTCATTGCCACAAGCAGAGGCGTGGTAGGCCTGAAGGCTGCCAAGTATCTCCAAGGGAAGAACGTGATCATAGTGAGGCATGTTACCGGCTTCAAAGACCCCGACGTCCAGGAAATGACTGATCATGTCAGGGAAAGCATCATTCAGCTTGGCGCGAAGGTGGTTACGGCGGCCCATGCGTTCGGTGGTTTCGGACGAGGTATCAGGAAACGATTCAACACCTATCAGGTGGATGAGGTTGTCGCCGAAACACTCCGGGTTTTCGGAGCCGGTCTGAAGGTAGCAATCGAGATTTCGGCCATGGCGGTCGACGCCGGGTTGGTGAGAACCGACAAAGATGTCATCGCCGTTGGCGGCGGGGGTGGGGGAGCCGATACGGCGATAGTGGTGCAACCGACGAACATCCACACGTTTTTCGAAACGAAAGTCAGGGAGATCATCTGCAAGCCCCGCGCCTGGGGCTAGGCTACACCCACTAACTCGGCCGGCAGACCCCGGCGCGACGGAGATCGGACCGGATTTCTGAAGTGGCCCCCATCCCTTGGACAAGATTGAGGCAAAAGTGAGCGGTGGTCAAGCTGGCAGATCGCCACCGCTGCCCGGGCACATCGTCAGTGGGCCCGTGTGCCCTATTTGCTACCCTGTTTGACACGGATGTGAACCGCATTTAGATTAGTGCGGCGCCCACCCGAGAGAACGTCTCCCGGCTCCCGCTGCTTCCGGAGCGATCTTGGGCTGGATCGAAAGGGAGCAGACGGGTTGTTCATGGCTGTTGTGGATTGTCATCTGTAATAGCAAAAGTTGGCGGGCATCCAAAGGCTGGATTATACTAAGGCCATCTTTTTGGGAATCACTCGAGGCCCGAGGCCGACTCAAATGGGGAATTCCGGTTAGGTTTCTCCGCCAAAGCACCGGGGAGCAAGTCTATCCACACGATGTCGCAAGGAGAGCACGCAATGGTACAGGGCATCACGGGCAAGATACTGAGGGTCAACCTGACCGACCGGAAGGTTTCCATCGAAGAACCGGACGAGCTTTTCTACCGGAGATACCTCGGTGGGGCCGGCTTTGTGGGCTACTACCTGCTGAAGGAGATGAAGCCCGGAATCGACCCGCTATCGCCGGATAACCTGCTCATCTTCGCCCTGGGTCCGGTGACCGGCGCGGCCGTCCCGGGAGGCGCTCGCAACTGCATCGGCGCGAAATCACCCCTGACCGGAGGCATGGCCAAAAGCGAGGTTGGCGGCTTTTTCGGCTACGAGCTGAAACGCGCCGGGTACGACTCCCTCATCGTTGAGGGCCGAGCCGAATCCCCGGTATACCTGTGGCTCAACAATGGAGAGGTGGAAATCAGAGACGCCTCCTCCCTGTGGGGAATGACCGTACTGGAAACTCAGGATGCCATCGAGGCGGAGCTGGGCGAGCGGATGGTCCGTACCGCGACCATCGGCCCCGCCGGGGAAAACATGGCCGCCATATCTTGCATCATGACGGACCTGCGCAACGCCGCCGGGCGCGGCGGCCTGGGTGCGGTGATGGGCTCCAAGAATCTGAAGTGCGTGGCCGTCAAGGGCCGGAAGGGGCCCCAGGCCGCCGACGCCGTGAAGCTCCGGGAAATGGCCCAGTGGATGAACACGAACTACATGAACGTCGGGGCGGCGTCCCATCACAGCTTGGGCACCGGGACGGCCGCGAGCATGGTGGGCGGCAACTCCATCGGCAATCTGCCGGTCCGCAACTGGGGCGACGGCCTATTCGAGGAGGTGGAGAAGATCACGGCGGACACCCTCAGGGACACGGTCCGGGTAGCCATGGAGGCGTGCCCCGCCTGCCAGATCCGCTGTAAGAAGGTGGTGGAGCTGGAGACTGATACCTACAAGGTCGACCGAAGGAACGGCGGCCCGGAGTACGAGTCGCTGGCGGCCTTCGGCTCGTACCTGGGGATAGACGACCTGAACGCCATCTGCCGCGCCAACGAGCTGTGCGGCCTGTACTCGCTGGACACGATCTCCACCGGCTGCACCATCGGCTTCGCCATGGAATGCTACGAGAAAGAGATATTGACCCCCAAAGACACCGGAGGGATTGACCTCCGGTTCGGCAACGTTGAGGCCATGCTTCAAGTGATCGACCTGATTGCCAAGCGGGAGGGCATCGGCGACATTCTGGCCGACGGGAGCCTCAAGGCCGCGCAGCGCATCGGCGGCGGCGCCGAAGAGTACGCCATGCAGGTCAAGGGCCTCGAGTTCGGGATGCACGAGCCCCGGTTGAAGCAGGGTCTCGGACTGGCCTATGCGGTGTCGGCCTTCGGCGCCGACCATGTCGCCGGCATTCACGACACGGGCTACACCCGGGAGGGCCCCGAGATGGATTCCGTGCGGCAACTGGGTGTTCCGGAACCTCTACCGGCCAACGACCTCAGCGCGGCCAAGGCTTTCATGGTGAAGAGCCAGCATATGTGGCGGCTGTTCGGCGACTCGCTGACGATATGCCGCTTCGTACCGTGGACGATCAACCAGCAAGTGGAGCTGCTGCGGGCGCTGACCGGCTGGGATTACACGGCGGTGGAGGCGTTGCAGCTAGGAGAACGGGTGGCGACCATGGCCCGGGTCTTCAACGTCCGCGAAGGGTTCACTTCGGCCGACGACACCCTACCCAAGCGGTTCTTCTCTCCCACGCCCCGGGGCGCCCTCAAGGATACGGCCATCGACCCGGAGGAGTTGGAAAGGGCCGTTCACACCTTCTACGGTTTGATGGACTGGGACCCGGAGACGGGCGTTCCAACTGAAGAGAAGCTGCAAATGTTGGGCATCGGTTGGGCGGCCGATTAGCCGGGACCTGCTCCGGCCTGCCTGATTAGCCGGCCCTGGGCCCCAGCTCTGTCTGGAGGTTCTGGATCACTTCATCCCGGGTGCGGGTCAGCCACCGTCGGCGGCTGCCGATGGGCACGTTTTCGACTTCCGGAACGACCTTCAGGGCTACGAAGACCGGGCCCGGCCGGCTCAGGATAGCCTCGATGTTGTTGGAGAAATCCTCAAGGTTGTCGAAAGCATAAGTTGAAGGGTATCCGGAGCCTTTCGCAATGACATCGTAGGCCACGTTCTTGGCGTTTGGCACCGGCTGCCCCCCGGTGGTGGCGTAGCACTCGTTGTCGATCAAGAAGTGGTAGAAGTTCTCGGGGCTCTTCTCGGCGATCGTGGCCAGGGTTCCCAGGCTCATCAGGACATCGCCCTCCGAGTCGAAGAGCACCACCTTTTCCTTGGGCCGGGCCAGGGCAAGCCCCAGAGCGAACGAAGCGTGGCCGCCCATGGCCGGATCACCCAGAGGCACATCCCGGTTCGGCTTGTCGCTGATGTTCACCCAGTAACGCCCTCCCCTCCCGGGAATCACCACCGCGTCGCCCCGGTGCTGCTGGAATACTTTGAGCAAATCCGCAACTTGAATCATTGTTGATCTCCTAGAGGTTCGCCAAGACCATCGAAGCTTGCCGCCTGGTGGCGGACTTTGGCGAGGGGGCTGAAATCATCGGTTGAAGCCGTGGTACTCATCCCCGATCAGCACCGCGACGGGACGCTGGGCTTTTTCCGCCTCCGCAAAGGCCAGGGAGAGCCTGGGAGCGTCGTCATTGTTCTCAACCAGGAAGTATTGAATGTTGAACGCGTTCAGAAATCGCTCGGTATAGGTTGCGGCGGTGTCTGTGTTGATGCCATGGCGGGTCCAGCCACGGTAGCCTACCAACAGCACCACCGGGATATTCATTCCCAGGGCCCAGCCGCGCAGCGAATCACCCGATTCCATCAGGCCGGTGTTCTGTATCAGGATGACCGGCTTGGCCCCGCCCACCGCCAGGCCCGCGGCGGTGGAGAATGCCTGACCTTCCCGGCTCACCGTAACAAGGTCCAGTGAAGGCTCCGCCTTCATGAGGTTGTACAACCAGTTCGTCTCGCTGTCAGGCAGCCACACGACGTGAGTCACGCCGTTCTTCTTCATTTCCTCAATCACAATCTCGGGGCTGAATAGAGCCTGCTGTTGGCCCATGAGCGTTATCTCTCCACGATTGACTTTAGTGAGAAGACCATGCCCTGCCCACAGATGATTCTGCGACTTGTCCGCGGCACGGGCGACCACTTCCGTGTCCCGCCGGCGCGCAACCTGGGGTTCCAATGAACGTGAGGGGCGGCGCCGTTGTAGACGGAAGCCATGATACCACGAGGGAGCCGGTTTGCATCAACGTCGTACACAGATTGCGGATGAGGTTAGGCAGGACGGCAGAGGGACACCGAAGCCGGCTAGAATAAAGCGACAGAGGGCTCGGCATGAAATGGGACTCGGGAGAGGTTGTCTCAGGGATCGCGCTGAATTACCGGCTGACCAAACCGGCATGGTCGATATATTTCGTCAGCGGAAATGGGCGATTACTTCCCGGCCAAAACGCCTGATGGTCTCCTCTTGCTGGGCGCCGTAAGAGGTTATGAACAACCCGGCCACCTCGGCTCGCTGAATGGCCCGTGTCTTCTCCCGGCACTGGGCCGGTGTGCCGGCCACGGCGAACCGGTCCGCCAGGTAGTCGGTCAACCCCAACTCATCGCTCAGGGCGGCTCTTCGCGTCTCGCTCAGCTGCTCGTGTTGAGCCGAGGCGTATTCGCGGCAAAGGGTCGAAATGGGCTCCCGGAGCGCCTCGGGCACGTGCTTCCCTTCCAGCGTGAAGCGAAAGGCGGTATGGGCGCTGCCGGCCAGGGCAGTCTTGATCTCGCCGATAGCCTGCTCCCGCCGGCCGGCAATGCTGCATTTGGCAAAGGCCCACACCTCCGTCGAACCTTCCGGTTTTCCGGCGGCCCGTTCCCCTTCCCGGATCCGTTCCACCGAGTCCCGAAGCACCTCGGAGGTCAATCCGGTATGGAACAACGCCGCATCGGCCTCCGCCCCCGCCATGGCCAGAGTCCTCGGTCCTTCCGCCGACACGAGAATTGGCACCGCCGCACGGGACCAGCCCACATGAATGGTCCGCTGTTGGTACCGGTAGGACTGTCCTGACAAGACGGTCCGTACCGCCTCGATGTACTCCTTGACCTGGGCCAGACGGGCTGGACGGAGCCCCAGGTTGAGCACCGAGTTGTTGCCGGTGCCGATTCCCAGGAATGCCCGCCCCCCGGAGAGTTCGTTGATCGACGCGATGGCCGAAGCGGTTACGGCGGGGTGGCGGGTGAGGGGGTTGGTGACCGTCGGCCCGATTCGCACCTTTTTGGTCGCCTGAGCCACCACGCTCAGGCTGACGTAAAGTTCCCGAGCCAACGACTGGGACTCGGCGACCCCGAGGTAGTCGAACCCTGCCTCTTCGGCGAGGCGGGCCCGCTCGGGGAGCTGGGCAAGGTTGTCCGGCTGAATGATTACACCGAATTTCATGGCTTCCTTCCGTTCTCTTCAGTTGCCCGCCAGTCGAAGGGCCGCAACTTGAGGTGGACCACCTCAGTGGGACCGGAGCCACGCGATATTTTGCGAAAGCCCCGTGCCACCTCACATTATAGCCGCCGGCAAATCGCCATCACTTTTCGTTGATAGTGATGCCTGAACCCCCGGATAGCCGATCCTAAGACAATTAGACGTTGGCGAATGATTCACACAATAAGCCATTCCATTGCAGGTGGACAAGCTATAATGATGGACGGCAACACGGTCAGATTTCTGGACAACCGGAGGTTTCATGACTGAAGACCATCTACGGCTCAAGAGTATCAACCACATCACCTACAACGTCAAAGATAAGGACAAGGCGCTGCGGTGGTACGTGGATGTTTTGGGAATCAAACAGATACCGAAGATGGTCAACGGCGACCACCTCTATTGGCTGCAACTGCCCAGCGGGGCCATGGTCCACATAATCGAAAATCCGGAGGCCCCCTCCGCTCCGTCTCATCACACGGCCTTCGAGGTGGACGACATCGAGGCGGCGTGCAGCGCCCTCGCGGCAAAAGGAATCGAGACCACGGATATCCAAACCCGGAACGACGGCCAACGGGCGTTCTACCTGAACGACCCGGACGGCAACCGAATCGAGATTTGCACCAAGTCCGGCTTCGGAGTCCTGGTCTAGCGCCGGACCCGGCCGCCGCCGCAATTTTCGGCGAATCGCCTTGGGAAAACCACCTAGAGGGAGCGGGTCATGATTTTCGGCGCCATAACCAATTCATGGCGGCAACAGCTTGAATCACGGGACTTGATGGACCTGGTCGAGCAGGCCGGGCAGTTGGGCGCCCGGCACATCGAACTACGGCAGACCTGCCTGGGCCGATGCGAAGATGGCAGCGGGGAGGACTGGCGCCCCAATCTAGACCGGCTCGCCGGCCTGGTCGATGCTCACCCGAGCCTGACCTTCGATCTGGCCATGGCATTGCCGTGCTTGACCCAGATGATCGACCCTCAAGGCGAAGGCTTCCAAGCCGCGTTGGCCGGCGCCAAACTGGTCGGCAAGGCCCAGGCGCATCTCCGCCTGGTGGACCCGCGCCCCTTTGACGCGCCCTGGGAGTCGCCGGAGGACATCCCGGCAGAGGCCCTCAATGTCGCGGCTTCGGCAACCGAGGCCGCCCGGCAAAGCGTGGTGATGTCCATCGAGAACTCCGGTCAGCCTATCCGGAGCCTGGCCATGCTCGTTAAGGCCGCGCGGGCCCGGATGTCCCCCGCGCATGCGCCGTATTTGGGTCTTTGTCCCGACCCCACCAACCAGCTCAGGCGGTTCCCCGGGAGCGACCCGCTGGAAGAACTGGATGCGCTGCCCTTGGACATGATCAAGATTGTCCATTTCAAACAGCTCAGGAACGGCGAACCCCACGGCAGCGTGGACGACGGCGACTTGAACTGCCTGCGCATGCGGGACATCCTGAACGCCAAGGGCTACGCCGGACCCGCCATAATGGAGATACCCCCGGCCCCGGACGTCTTCGACAATCTGGCAGCCAGCTTCCGGTATCTCGGCTCTTGAGGCGTCTCTCAGCACTCGGCATGTTGACCCAAGGTGCTGACAGTTCCCCGGCGTGGCGCTGGGAGTCTATGGCTGCCCTGGTCAACCGGAGGATTCTAGGCGGCCGTGACCCAGTCGACCCCGTTGAGCACTATTTTCTGGAACTCCGGGGTCTGGAAGCTACTGCGGTCGTGCCCCAGAAGCAGCGTAAAGACCTTGCCCTGGCCGTATTTTCGCGTCCAACCCAGCGGGAACGTGCCGGCGGGCATATCGGTGGGCGCCCGGCTGGGGCCCCAGGGATAGGTGCCGCCTTCGGATGTCCCGGTGATGAAGACATCATTCCCTTCCTGGTAATCGATGCCCATGTATAGCTCGTCGTCGGTGGAGAAGTCGGACACGCCACGAACGCCCCGGTGGCCGGGGTTGCTGACGTTCACGGCGAAATTCCCGTAGGGAGGATGGTAGCTGGTGCCGGATACCCAGCCGCCGCCGGTGATTTCAAGGTAGTCTGACCAATAGTCGGAACCACACCCCGAGATGTGAAGACAAACGAAGCCCTTGCCGCCCCGGATAAAGTCCTTGATGCCATTCTGTTCTCCGCGCGACAGTTCCAGTTCGGCGAAATCGGCGGCGTTTTCCCTCCGCGTGTTGAAAACCAAGGCGTCATAGGCGCTCATACTCGCTGAATCCGCCAGCACCGATGGGTCTTCGCTGACCGTGACGTCATGCCCCGCTTCCTTGAGGAACCCCTCGAGTACCGGCGTCGATTCTCCATAAGGATGCCTGCCACCAGTTATGACCAGTAGTTTCATTGCGCCTGCCCTCCGGTTGCCTGGGTCGATTGCGGGACATTATACGTTAAAGGGGCGATTCACATTTGGCTATATGTCGAGTGGTGCGCGAGAAAGCCGTCGGAAGGTTGAAGTTGTCCTGCATTCAGTCCCGCCATGGATTGCTTGCTCTCAGATTCGCTCGAGCTTCCTTACCCATGACGGACCCATGACGGCAGATTTGGCGTTTTGCTCCGTCGCCATCAGGTGCCGGCTCAGGTCCCTACCCTGCCCAAACCGCCTGCGGAGCCTTCCCCGGTGAGGAATCGGTGAATGTCTTCAGCATACTTCACCTCGGAGTCGTCTTCGGGCCCGTATCCCAGTACTTCCCGGGCGCTAGTCAGAGACCAAAAGCTGCGGATGTTGTCGCTGATGCCGTAGACCACCAGCCAGGGTATACCACGTTGGTCTTCTATATTTGGGGTATCGATCGCTTTGGCAAACAGTTGGCGCAAGTCCCGCGGGCTGATGTAGGCTCCCAGATCTCGTTTGTATTCCTTGGGGTCGCCGGTGAAGTCTTCGGCCCTTATCTCTCTGGGGGCGCCGATCCTCACCATCACCACTTCCAGCTTGCGTCCGAAGGCACCGCAGGCGAAGAGGAACCCCATGTGCTCGTAAGTGGCTTTGGCCCACCCGTAGAAGTTGTCGGAAAGGGGAAGCTGATAGGGATCCAACATCTCCATTCTTCGATCGTGGATGAGGCCGTGCTCGTCCCAGTCCGCGGCGTGGTTGGAGCTGGCCATCACTACTCGCCGGACCCCGGCTTCGTAGGCGGCCCGGAAGACGTTGTAGGCCATGGCCACGTTCACTTGCTCGTCATAGAAGTCGTCCAGCGGCACCCCGCGGCGGCGGTTGTAACCCAGGTGGACCACGGTATCCACTCCCCGGAAGTGCTGGGCGTAATTACCGAGGTCGGGCCCGCTCAGGTCGGTGGTGATGAGGTTCGAGACCCGGTTCCCTTCGCGGTCCACGTCCCTCACGTCAAGCAATGTAAGCTCGTACCGGTCCCGGAAAACGGGGAGGAGTTGAGATGCAATGTAGCCGGTGGCTCCGGTCAGCAACACCTTTCGCTCGGCCATGCTATGTCCTTCCTTTCAGGTCAGGCCGGCCGGGGTTTCCCGTGCCAGTTCCCAGATTGTCGCTCCCCGGTGTATGCCTTGACCTCCGGCCTCGTTGCCGCAAAGCCGTGAGTGGCGGTGCAGCCCGGTTCCGCAAGGTAAACAGCGTGGCAGCAGTCACGGACGCTGGCGGGCGTCGCATCGATCCGGGCGGCGGCGGCCGTGCTCCTTCGTAATGAGATTGCCAGCCCGGCATCCGGCAATTTGGAAAGGGATGATCCTCGCTAGGGCCCTTCTTCGTAGTATTGTCGTGGTGACCTTGCCGGGAAAGGCTGGTAGGGATACAGGGCCAAGGCTCGCTCATCCAGTTCGATGCCCAGTCCGGGACTTTCTGGGATCGGGATGTATCCGTCGACCATCTCGAAGGGATTTAGCGCGATAGCCTGTCCAAAACTTTCCAGGTTGACAAAATACTCGGTGATGAGGAAGTTGGGGATGCAGGCGGAGCATTGAATGGTGGCGGCGAGCCCTATCGTGGTGCTGTTGTAGTTATGGGGAGACACCACCACAAAGTAGGCCTCGGCCATGGCGGCAATCTCTTTCAGTTCCAGAATGCCACCCACGTTACAGACATCCGGATTGATGATATCGGCGGCCTGTTTTTCGAAGACTTCGCGAAACTCGAATTTGGTGTAGAGTTCCTCGCCGGTCACTACCGGAATATTAACCTCCCGCTTTACCGCGGCCAGGGCATCGACGTTTTCAGCCAGCACCGGCTCCTCGTACCAGAAGGGATTGTACTGCTCGATGGAGCGCGCTATTCGAGTGGCGGTCCTCGGGGCTAGCCGCCGATGCATTTCCACCAGGATATCCACGTCCGGTCCCACCGCTCGGCGCACCGCCCCGACGTTTTCGATGGCTTGCTGTTCCACGTCCTTGCTGATGTAGGTTCGCCACGGCCCTGGAACCGGATCGAATTTGAGGGCGGTGAACCCCATTTCTACGACCCGGGAAGCCTTCTCGGCCAGCGGTTCCGGTGCTTTGGCCCCCTCGGACCAGCCGTTGGCGTAAACTCGTATCCGGCTGCGGCAGGCTCCGCCAAGCAGCTTGTGGACGGGGGCCCCAAGCTTCTTGCCGGTGATATCCCACATGGCTTGTTCCATGCCGCTGAGGGCAGAGTAGAAATCCATGGCGCCTCGCCGGCCGGCAAAATCGTCGTAGGCTATCTGCGTGAAGTGCTTGATGTTCATGGGGTCCCGGCCGACCAGATACCGCTTCATCTGGTCCACGTGGGCCACGATTTGCAGGTCTCGGTCGGCCTGGGTGTAGCACTCCCCCCAGCCGTGGATTCCCTCATCGGTGTCCACTTTGACGAAGCAGAGATTCTTGCCGACGCCCGGATGGACCAGAAACGTCTTGGCATCGGTGACTTTCAAGCGCCATCTCCTTGCTGGTGAGCCCTCAGCTCGACACTGCCCAGATCAGGCATTGTCCGCTCGATTTGATGATGCATTCGTAATTGTTTGAACGGTATCACCCCCACTTGAGGCAGTCAATTCCCATCAACCGAGGTGGTCCCAGCCGGTCGATCCGAGTCGGGGCGTTAGTTAGGCGAGGCTCTCCGGTCGTCCCACGATAGCCGCCGGAAAATCGTCATCACTTTTCGCCCGCGGTGGTAGCGGACCCGGGCGTCTATGGAGGCTATACCGTCGACACTAACGGGAGCGGAGGTTGGACGAACGCCGCCGGCCTGGGCTCGAGCAGTTCGCCTTCTTTCTTTCGCCTCCACTCCACGTCTCGTTCCTTCTTTACCGTCGATCCGCTCTCAGGAGCACGGCTTTCGTTTAGCGACCTGCCCGCCTTTCCGGGTCCCCCTCACTCCCTCACGGCGGGCACCACTTGCCACCGCGTGACTGCCGCTGCCAGAGCAGTTGCCAGCAAGATGCCACCGGCCATGAGAAACGTGGCCTTGACGCTGAGAGCGTCTGCCAGGATCCCAGCGAGGGTGGGGGTAATACCGGAGACAACCACAGCCGAGCCGAACACCAACGAGACGGCAGTCGCCTGGATGCCTCCTTCGGTCAAGTCCATTACCGCAGCCAGATGAATGGACATCAGCGGGAACGCGAAGGCGCCCATGACCAACACCACCAGCGCGAAGATCCATCCCGGAGGGGCCAGGTACAGGCTCAGGGTGGAGAGGGCGAGTATGGTGAGGCTTGGAGCCAGGACCGCTTTCCGTCCCAGGCGGTCAGACGCGTAGCCCAGCAGGGGCTGCGACACGATACCGCCCACGTTGGCGAGGGACAGATAGAGGCCCACGACGACGCTGGAAACCCCCGCGTCTTCCCGGAGATAGATGGGCAGGAACGTCAGAACGACGGCGTGCCCTCCGGTGTATCCTCCCGCAAAGAGAAGCACCAGGAGCACCCGACCGTTACGGAAAAGCTGCCGAAAGGCCCTCAAGTAGGATTTCATGCTGGCGGCGGCGGACTCGCCTGTTGGGACGGAGCGTAGAACAAACCATACCAGGAGTCCGAGCAGGATGCCGGGGATCACGCTCCACTGTAGAACCAACCGCCAGCCAAGAACGATGATCAGCGCCCCCGCCAGTGTTGGTCCGATTGTTTCGCCCAAGCTGCCGCCAGTGCCGTGCAGCGCAATGGCAAAGCCGCGGCGAGCCGCGAAGTGGCGGGATAGGGAGGAAATCGCAGCCGGGTGCCAGAAGGCGATGGCCGCGGTCATGAGAGCGGATGCGACCATGGCCACCCAAAAATTCGGCGCCAGCCCCAACAACATCGCGAAGAATCCGACCAAGGCAATGGAAAGGCCCAGGATCTCGGCGCGCCTCCGGCTGAACCGGTCCGCGGTGAAACCAGCGGGCAAATTGAACAGTCCACCGACGACGTTGCGAACGGTTGAGAGCGTGCCTACCTGGGTATTGCTCAACAAAAGCCCCGTCTTTATCTCAGGCAGAAGAATGAAGAAGGCTGAGTTGAATATGTGCTTGATGCCGTGGCCTGCCACGGTTGCCACCAGCAGGGTGAGCCGTTGCTTGTCGGTAACGCTCTCCAACGGGCGCGTGGACGGTGTTTCTTGCATCTATTACCTTACGATCTGGGTCTGGGTATGGAGTGGACCCGATCAGTTGGACCGGACTGCCCAAATCCGGAGCCGGTCCCCCGACCCTCCATTATAGCCGTAGCCAGTTCGCCACCACTATCCGCGGATGGCTAGGGCCGTTAAAGACCGGGCCTTCGGGCCTTGAATTCAGGCTTTTAGGTTACATGGGAGGACACCTGCTTCCGGTGGCCAACCATCGGAGGCAGGGTATCGAGATCGTTCCAACACCCCCGTCGAATGGCCCATAATGCGAATCGAGGGCCGTACTACAAATAATTGGTAGCGCATCAACGCATCAGGTGTTAATATCCGTCTGCGCTCGCTTGGCCGCGGTTGGCTGAACGGGCTATCCGCGAGAAGTAGAGGTAATCATGAGCGAGTACATTCCCAGTCCCTGGTCGTGGGTGGCGAAGCAAGTTGAGCTGTATGAAGGGAGCGGAGGCACCGACGGTTTAAGTTTGAGGGACACCGGCCTGCCGGTCATAATCGTGACCAACCGGGGCTGGAAGACCGGTGCTATCCGCAAGACCCCGTTGATGAGGGCCGTGGATGGCACGAGCTACATTCTGGTGGCATCCAAGGGTGGAGCGCCAAAGAATCCGTCCTGGTACCGCAACTTGAAGGCGGAGCCGAATGTTGAAATCCGCGACAAGACCGAAGTTTATTCGATGCGGACTCGCGAGGTAGAAGATCCAGCCGAGAGACAACGGCTGTGGGACATCGCCGTGGAAGCATATCCTCCTTATCAGGAGTACCAAGACAAGACCGATCGCGTCATTCCGGTCTTCATTGCAGAAGCCAAATAATGACTTAGCGCGGCCAAGCCAAGAGACCTCAGCTTAGCTGTATGTCCGATGTAGACAATCAGCGAATGGGACACAATCGGGGGCAAAATAACTTGAAAGGGTGGAGGTCTCGGGAGCCCCAAACTTCTCCATCATCCGAGTCCGGAGCATCGAGGCGGCAGCTCTGATATTTCGTGTCACCCTGA
>JASMCQ010000063.1 GCA_030753265.1 Dehalococcoidia bacterium | reverse complement strand
CCAAATGGTCTGTGGAGCAATTGGAACTGCCAGCTCATCGCGACGTCCTCCCGGCAAGATTGTTATTGTGCCCGGCCGGTGGCATCCGGAAGACCGGCCAGGGCAACGGGCCGCTCCGGCCCGGTTATTCCACCGCCATGGTGGGTGTTATAATTCAACTGGGATGATCTTAACGTGATTTCATGTACCCGCGGGTACACCTGGGTTGCCGCCCAAGGCCACCCGGTGAAGCCAGATCCGAAGCTTGGCTAAACCGGTTTCGCCAAACATTTACGCCAAGAAAACATTCCAATGACACGCCTCATCAAAGAGATTGTGGAAGCCGCCATTCTGGCCCTTCTGGTGTTCATGGTGATCCAGAGCACCGTAAGAAACTTCAGGGTCGACGGTTCCAGCATGCACCCGACCCTGGAGGGGGGCCAGTATCTGCTGGTCAATAAGCTGGTCTATTTCCAGGTTGACCGGGAGCGCCTGTCCCGGATCATCCCCTTCTGGAAGGTGGACCGGCCCGACGGACGCTTCGCCATTCATCCACCCAAGCGGGGAGAAGTGATCGTGTTCCATTTTCCCCAAAACCCCGCAAAAGATTTCGTCAAACGGGTAATCGCCCTTCCCGGTGAAGAGGTGTCGCTCCGGGAGGGCACAGTATACATCAATGGAGAACCTCTGGAAGAGACGTGGCAGCCCGCCAAGGACAGATCAACGATGCCACCGGTACGGATCGCGGAAAAGGAGTACTACGTGCTGGGGGATAACCGGAGGGCGAGCAACGATTCCCGCTCCTGGGGGGCGGTGCCGGAGGAAAACGTGGTGGGCAAAGTCTGGCTCGTCTATTGGCCCACCTCCGCAACCCAATGGCTGAACAGCACCGCTTCCGCCGTGGGTGGTCTGTTCCGGTAGGCCCGCCCGGAGCGGGCGCCGCCGCAACTGACCGGCAAAATGCCACGCTCCGGGGCCTGTTGGGAGTCGCTTCCAGGTTTCCGGTGGACAGCCCCACCGGCCACCGACTATAATTACCTGCGGCGCCACATGGGATTCTAGACCCGAGGAACGGCAGGCCCCGAATGGGTGCCGCCCTGGGTCCGGTTCTAAATGCCGCGCCGTGCTGGAGAGGTGCCGGAGCGGCCGAACGGGCGCGACTGGAAATCGCGTAGGGGTTAACCGCCTCTCGCGGGTTCGAATCCCGCCCTCTCCGCCGTACCGCCTTTAACGTCTCATCCGGATTTCGAGCCCATAACCGCCCCCGGTCCCCCCGGATCCACGTCTTTGCGAAACCATCTCTAACCGTGGCTCGCCGCCGCCACCGCGTCGTGTAGTGGAATTCCAGGTCCCTTCTTCTTTCGAAAGCCTCAAGACGGCTTTGCCGGACCGGAAATCGAGGTTGCTGCCGGAAGGGAAGTCGCTCCGGGTCAGAGCCCCTTGGCCGGGTACAGCTCCGGATTCGCGCAGTGCTCCAGCCGCTCCCCCTTGAGCCCGGCGACCAGGTTGCGGGCGGCCACCAGGCACATCTCGCGTCGGGAGGCGATGGACGCACTCCCGATGTGAGGGGTGATGATGATGTTGTCCAGGGTCAGCAGCGGGTCGTCGGGGGAAATCGGTTCCGGGTCGGTGACGTCCAGGGCCGCGGCCCGAATCCACCGCTCGCTGAGGGCGGTGTAGAGGGCTTTCGAGTCTACCACCGGGCCCCGGGCCATGTTGATGAGGATGGCGGTGGGCTTCATCATGCGTATTTCCCGCTCACTGATGAAATGCCGGGTTTCCGGCGTCAGCGGCACGTGCAACGAGATGAAGTCGGCCGTGCTCAGGACCGTGGGCGGATCGGCAAACACCAGGCCGTACCGCTCCTCTAGGTCTGGCTTGCGGGTGCGGGAGTAGTAGACCACCTTCATATCGAAGCCCCGGGCCCGTTTCGCCATTTCCAGGCCGATCTGGCCCAGGCCCACGATCCCCAGGGTGGAGTCGTGGACCTCGGCGCCCAACCAGTACATTGGATGAAACTGCATTTCCCAGCGGCCGGCCCGCACCCACCGGTCGGACTCGCCGATGCGGCGCGCGGCCGACAGCAGCAGCGCGAACCCAACGTCCGCCGTGGCCTTGGACAGGACCCCCGGGGTGTAGCCCACCAGGATGCGGTGCCGCGACGCCTCGACCACGTCGATGTTGTCCAGTCCCACGGCCAGTTGGCTGATGACCTTGAGCTGGGGGGCCTGGTCCATCAATGAAGCGTCCACCCGGTCCATGATGTTGGTCAGCACTCCATCCACTTTCGATACCCGTTCGGCGAGGTCTTGCGGGCTGGGTGGAGACTCGCCGGGCCACACGTCCAACTGGGCCTCCCCGGCGATCAGCTCCAGGGCTTCCGGAAAGATCTGGCGAGTGACGAACGCCCGGAGATTGGGCATGGTGGCCACCTTTCTCCTGGTGGTGGGATTCTCGATAGCAGCGGTTGGCGGCAGGTTTCGCCGACGCGGCGGGTGTTGGCAGGTGCCGCCATGCTACCGGATGGCAGTAGGTTTCGCAATTGTAGCTGATGGCAGCGGGTTTCGCCAACGTGGCGGCCGACGCTTTGGCCGACGTTTCGCTTTTGCAGCCGCCCGCCCGCCCGCCGTTTTCCAGTTGTGGGCATGATGATATACTTGGTGGCCGGTCCAAAAAGCGGCGGTTGCCCTTCTCTCCCACTCTTCAGTCGGTAATTCCGGGGGCGAGATGCGGGCGGACGGGGCCTCTTCGAGGGCGCTGATATCATAACCCCGGCGCTTGGCAGAGGGGAGCAGCCACCGCAATCTCCGCGGTGGGTGGCCGGAGCTAACCCTATTCTCTGGAGGACGGGATGACCCTGTTTTTGAGCGAAAAAGAGGTGGTTCAACTGCTGCCCATGGGGGAGTGTATCCAGGCGCTCGACGAAGCCTTCGCCCACGCCGGAGCCGGCCAGACGGAGCTGAGGCCCCGCTCCCGCATTCGTATGCCCAACGGCTTCTTCCACTTCATGGCGGCGGCGGACGCCGGCCACCGGGTCTTCGGCTACAAGGCCTATCCCTCCTTCTCTGGGCCCAAGGGCAGCAAGAGTATCGTTAACCTTTTCGACTTCGACACCGGCGAGCTGCTGGCCTGTATGGAAGGTGGGCGGCTGGGCCAGATTCGCACCGGGGCCGCCTCCGGCCTGGCTACCCAGTACATGGCCCGAGAGGGAGCCGCCAGCGTGGGCGTCATCGGCTCCGGCTTTCAGGCCCGTACTCAGCTGGAGGCGGTGTGCGCGGTCCGGACCATCCGCCAGGCGCGGGTCTTCAGCCGGCGCCAGGAGCGGCGGGAAGAGTTCGCGACCAAGATGAGCCAACAGTTGGGGCTAGAGGTGGTGGCGGTGGATAGCGCGGCGGCCTGCGTCGACGGCGTCGAGATCGTCGTGGCCGTCACCTCGGCCCGAGAACCGGTGTTGGAAGGCGAGTGGCTGGCTCCGGGCGCCCACGTCAACGCCGCCGGCGGCAACCACTGGATGCGCCGGGAAGTCGATGAGGCCGTGGTGACCCGGTCCGGGATAATCGTGGTGGACGACCTGGAACAGGCCAAGGCGGAGTGCGGCGACCTGATCTGGCCGGAGGCCAGGGGGAGACTCCGCTGGGACCAGGCCCACGAGCTTCAGGACGTGGTCGCGGGCCGGGTGCCGGGCCGGCCTTCCGAAGATGCCATTACCCTGTTCGAGTCCCAGGGAGTGGCCCTGGAGGACATAGCGGCGGCCCAGTTGGTCTACCGCAAGGCTAAAGAACAGGGCATCGGCCAGGAGTTGCCTTTCTAGGCGCGGCAAGCAACCGGGAGCGCAGGGTCAGTTCCCCCTCCCGAATTCACCCAATCAGACATAATCAAGCGGCCCCGCGAACTTGGCCCCACTTTGGACGACAACGTTCCCCGGCCTGCCTACAGACCCAGCTTGCCGGGATTCATGATGTTGGCCGGGTCCAGGGTCTGCTTCAACGCCTTCAGGACATCGTGCCCCACGCCCATCTCCCGCGCCAGCAGGTGGTTGAGCTTCACCCCGACCCCGTGGCAGTACTCCATCACGCCGCCCATGTCTTGAGCCAGGGACAAGACATGCTCCACCACCCGGGCCAGGTTGTCACGGAAGCCGCCGCCGGCGCCGGGTTCGGCCACCAGCAGCATGGAAAACAGCTCCGGACGGCTCCAGATGGAGTACTCGGTGACCCTCACGCCGCTGCCGGCCATGATCTCGCCGCATCGCCTCCGGTATTCCAGCACCTTGGAGATGGGTAAGCTCAGGTGCAGGTAATCGAAGGCGTGCTGGCCCATCCGGTCCCAGCGGACCTGGCGCGGCAATCCCAGGGCGGTGCTCTTGTAGGTCAGCCCTGACTGGTGGCGGTCCTTCCAGTAGGCCAGCGTCGGCCCCGAGCCGGTGGCCCGGCCCTCGAAACCCAGGCAGACCTGCATCGACCGCTGCTCCTGGGCCGCTACTCCCTCCCGGAAGCCCTCGAAGAGAAGGAATAGTTGAATGCCATCGTCCTCCTCGGTCAGGTCGAACAGGGCCGGGCGAATCCCCAGGGCCAGCAGCTCGGCGGCGGCGGCGAACCCCTGGTCGAAGCTATCGAAAGAGGCGGAGACGAAGGCCTGGGCTTCCGGAACCCGGTAGACTTGGACCGTGGCCTTGGTGATGATGCCGAAGACGCCCTCGGCGCCGATAAACAGGTGGTTCAGGTTGGGGCCCGAGGAGTACTTGGGCACCGGCCGGGTGGCCATGACCCGGCCGTCGGGCAGCACCACCTCCAGCGCCACGACCTGTTGCCCCATTGGACCGTGGGCCGCCGCGCGGTAGCCCACCCCGTTGGTCGAGATGGCCCCGCCGACGGTGGCGATGGGAAGGCTGTACGGGTCGTGGCCGGGCATGAGGCCGCGTTCCGCCAGCTTCTCCTCCAGGTCTTGCAGCACCAGGCCCGCTTCGACCTCGGCGGTCAGGTCGGTGGGATTGATCGAGAGAACCCGGTTCATCCTTCCCAGGTCGACGATGATGCCGCCCCGCACCGGGATGGTGCCGCCCATGACACCGGTGCCACCCCCGTAGGGGACCAGCGGCGTCTGCTGCCGGACGGCCAGGGCCACGATCTCCGATACCTCTTTGGTCGAGTTGGGCCGGACCACGGCGTCGGCCAGCCGGTCGAAGGCCCCCTCGGCGCCAAAGGCCCGGAAGGGGGTCAAGGCGTCGGCGGAATACCGGTCGAGGTCGTAGGGGCCGGTCAGCAGGTTGGCCTGCCCGACGATATCGGCGAGGGATTGGGTGGTTAAGCTATCCAGCACGGGCTTCCCGGTTGCTCTTGAGCGGGCTGCTTATTGATCCTGGGTCTAAAACGAAGGGCCGGAACCTTGTTACTGGGGCCGGAACTGCCACTGGGCCCCCTCGGGGGTGTCCTCCACCGTCACTCCGTGGCGGTCCAGGCCTTCCCGAATCTGGTCGGCCAGGGCGTATTGCTTGGCCTTCCGCAGCTCGGCGCGGGTGTCCAGCAGAAGCTGGATGAAGGGCTCGGCCACCGGACGGTCTCCGTCTTCCGGGGCCAGGTCTTTGAAGGTCAGCCCCAAGAGGCCGCCCAGGTTGCGGAGGCAGTCCTGAGCGGCGGTGACGTCCTTCACGGCGCAGTAGCGGTTGATCTCCCGGGACAGGTCGAAGAGTGCGGCCACGGCCCGCGGCGTGTTCAGGTCATCGTCCATCGCCTCGAAGAACCGCTGTTGAAAGGAGCTTGGGTCCAGGGGTTCGGCGCCCCCGCTGGGTCTGTCGAGGGCTTCTCGGAGGCGTCCCATGCCCCGTTGGGTGGCGGCACAGTCATCGTCGCTGTAGGATAGCCGGCTGCGGTAGTGGGAGCCGAGGAAGTAGAGGCGAATGGAATCGGGGTCGAAGCGATCCAGGGCTTCCTCCACCGATACCAGGTTGCCCAGGCTCTTGCTCATCTTGTCCCGGCCCAGTTGGAGCAGCCCGTTGTGGACCCAGTGGCGGGAGAAGGGCTCCCGGCCGGTGAAAGCTTCGCTCTGGGCGATCTCGTTCTCATGGTGGGGAAAGATCAGGTCCGCGCCGCCGCCGTGGATGTCCAGCTCTTCGCCCAGATAAGTCAGCGACATGCTGGTGCACTCGATGTGCCAGCCGGGGCGTCCCAGACCCCAGGGGCTGTCCCACGCCGGCTCTCCCGGCTTGGCCCCCTTCCACAGCACGAAATCCATGGGGTTTTCTTTCTGCCGGTCCACTTCCACCCTGGCGCCGGCCATCATGCCGTCCAGGGTGCGGTGGCTCAGCTTGCCGTAGCCCTCGCCTCGGGCGACCCGAAAGTAGACGTCGCTCCCGGATTGGTAGGCGTAGTCCTTGTCCACCAGGCCCTCGATGGTGGCGATGATGGGCGTGATCTCCTGGGTGGCCCGAGGATAGACATGGGCGCGCTGAATGTTGAGGGCGTCCATGGTGTGGTAGAACTCGTCGATGTACTGGTCGGCCAGTTCCTCAACGCCCATGCCCCGTTCCTGGGCCCTCTGGATTATCTTGTCGTCCACGTCGGTGAAGTTCTGAACGTGGCGCACCGAGTATCCCAGGTACTCCAGGTACCGGCGCAGCACGTCGAAGACAACGTAGCTGAGGGCGTGGCCCACGTGGGTGGACGAGTAGGGAGTAACACCGCAGACGTACATCTTGACGTTCTTTCCGTCCGCGGGGGTGAATTCTTGGGCGGTACCGGCCAGGGTGTTGTAAAGCCTCATAGCTCCGTTACTAGTGATGCTACCGCGCAAGCGGCGATGCCCTCTTCTCTGCCGATGAACCCCAGGTAATCGGTGGTGGTGGCCTTGATGCCGACGCGTGCCGGGGGTATCGAGAGGGCCGTGCCCGCCTGGTCTCGCATGGTCTGAACAAAGGTTCCAAGCCTGGGTTTTTGCGCCAGTATTGTAGCATCGACGTTGGATATGCGCCAACCATCGGCCCGGACCATCTCCGCCACCGTGGACAGGAGGAGCAAGCTGGAAATGTCCTTGTACCGGGGGTCGGTGGACGGGAACTGGGAGCCCTTGTCCCCCAGGCCGGCGGCCCCCAGCAAGGCGTCCATCATGGCGTGCACCAGAACATCGCCGTCGCTGTGGCCGGCCAGTCCCAGGTGGTGGGGGATGTGGACCCCGCCCAGCACCAACCGGCGGCCGGACACCAGGGGGTGGGAGTCGAAGCCGATGCCCACCCGGAAGTCGAACGGTGTTCTTTCAGGCATGTCGTGAGGCCCGGTGTGTCATGTCCGGGGTGTCATGTATTGAACGAATCGCAGATATTCTCGTGTCAAGTTTCTCATTGGGCCTTTATTCATGTCATTCTGAGGCCAGGTGGAACTGGGGCGAGGAATCTCAGGCCGAGATTGTGAACCGGGCTCGGGCTCGCGCCGGCGGGAGGTCGCGTATCTGTAGCCCGTACCGGACAGGACCTGAGGCCCCTTGCTCTGCTCGGTGTGACGTGGAAGAGGCCGGCGCCGGCGGCCCCTCGCCTCGCTGGGGGTGACATCCTGTAACGATCAAGTTGACTGAGCACAAGCCTGGGGTGACGTTCAAGCAAATTGCACCTGAGACCCTTCGCTCTACACGGGGTGGCATTCAAGAAGCTTGCCCATCGGGTTAGATAGGGACGCCGGCCCGAGTTTGCAGGAACGTTGCGGCTATGGCCAAGTCTTCAGGGGTGGTCACTTTCAGGTTCTCGTAGGAGCCGCGAAACATCCTTACCGGGTGGCCCATGCTTTCCACCAGGGCCGCGTCGTCGGTCACCGTTTGGGCGCAGTTCTGGTGGGCTTCCAACAGCAGGTCATAGCGGAAAACCTGGGGGGTTTGAGCGGCCCAGAGGCGCGCCCTCGATGGGGTATCCGTCACCAAGCGCCGGGGTGACACCACCTTGATGGTGTCCTTGACCGGCACCCCGGCCGCCGAGGCCCCGGACTTTCGGGCCGCTTTCAGGCCCCGGCGCAGCATCGGCCGGTCCAGGCAGGGCCGGGCCCCGTCGTGGATGATGACCCAGTCGCAGGGGTTGAGGAACTCCAGGCCGCACCGAACCGAGTCCTGGCGGCGGGGCCCGCCGGCGCAGACCCGGGAAACCTTGCGGTAGGCGCGCTCCCGCACCAGGCTGCTCCCTTGCTCCAGGGAACCTTGGTCCAGCACCAGGACTATCTCCGTCACCGGAGGGAAAGCCTCGAGGACATCCAGGGCGTAGGCAATCAGGGGCGCTCCCAGGACCGGGGCGAAGATCTTGTCGACACCGCCCATGCGGCTGCTGCTGCCGGCGGCCACCACCACCACTCCCATGGTATCGCCCTTCTCAAGGCCGGGGGGCTGTTCGTGAAACGCGGCCACGGACGGCTCAGCCACCCTTGGGCTGGGCGAAGATGATCCGCCCGGCGGCGGTCTGGAGCACCCGGGTCACCATCACGTCATGGTAGGCGTTGAGGTAGCGCCGGCCCCCTTCGACCACCACCATCGTCCCGTCGTCCAGATACGCTACTCCTTGGCCCACCTCTTTCCCTTCCTGGACGATGTTGACCCGCATCTCCTCGCCGGGCAGGACGATGGACTTGAGGGCGTTGGCCAGCTCGTTGACGTTCAACACCTGCACGCCCTGAAGCTCGGCCACGCGGTTGAGGTTGTAATCGGTGGTCAGGATGGGGGACTTCATCGTCCGGGCCAGTTGGACCAGCCGTGAGTCCACCTCGTCGCCGCCGCTGACCCCCACGTCCAGCACCTCCATGGGAATGGTGTTGTCCTTGCGCAGGCGGCCCAAGACCTCGAGGCCCCGGCGGCCCCGGTTGCGCCGGAGGGGGTCACTGGAGTCGGCGATGTGGCGCAGTTCGTCCAAAATGAACCGGGGCACCACCAGGATGCCCTCCAGGAACCCGGTGATGCTCAGGTCGGCGATACGCCCGTCGATGATGGCGCTGGTATCGACCAGGATACTCCCGTTACGGGATAGCCGGCCGGTCGTGTTGGTGGACTCCAGGGCGGGGAATATGGCTTGCAAATCCCGTCTACGGGCCACCCCGAGCCACAGGCCGCATAGCCCCAGGATGAGGCTGACGATGACGGGCACGCCCCAGCCTTTCCAGCCATCCAGGCTGTACAGGGGGATGGATACCAGGGAAGCCACCACCAGACCCACCAGCAATCCGACGGTGCCGGCGATCAGCGAGGACCCCGGAATGGAATCGAGGTAATCGGCGACCTTGCGCCAGGGTTTAATGGTCAGGTAGGGCGCCAGAAAGGCCCCTATGGGCAAGCCGGTGAGGGTTAGCGCCAACCCCCAGGGTAAGAACCGCTCTTCATCGTAGGATAATTCCGAAATAAATGCGCCAAGTCTCCAGCCAAGAACCCCGAATCCTCCGGCGCCCAGCGCTCTGAGCGTCAAAAGGGCAACCACGGGTCCTCACCTCCTTTCCAGCGGCCGTTTCGCGGAAAAACGGCACCGGCCGTCGGGCGGGACATTCGCCCCCCTCGGGTGGATTAAGGCCCCTACCCGGGCCGTCCCCCAATTGGGCCGCGACGGAGCGGGGACACCCCCCGCCGGCCGGGTCCGGATTCTACCCTCCCACCGGCGGTTACGGGCACGAATTTGCCTTGCCGATGGGGCTACCCCACCACTCTGAGCATAACATAATCGGCAAAATTCCGGAAGATTGGGCCACGCCGGCGGAACCCGGCCGGATCCACCCCGTCTCTACCTTGTGACCGGCGGGGACCAGGTAGTGGATGGCCGGTTCCAAACCGCCCGGATTGGCGATAGCCGGGGCCGGCGGCCGGTTGGTCTGCTATCCCGGCACTTCGTCGTATTCGTCCCGGTCCCCGATGACCTGCTCCTCTTTGAACCGGGCCAGGTCCTCTTGGGAGTATCCCAGCAGGCCGCAGATCAGCTCCTCGTTGTGCTCGCCGACCCTGGGGGTCGAGCCGACGACGGCCGGCGTGCGGCTGAAGTGCCAGAAATCTCCGGACACGGCGATCTCGCCGGCCAGGAAGTCGGGCACGTCCACCATCGCCCGCCGCTCCCAAGGGTGGGGGTCTGCCTCCGCCAGGGGAATCGTGTTCACCGGCGCCGCCACCACGTCGTGCTTGGTGAAGTGAGCGATGGCCTCATCCATGGTCATGGTGGCCAGCAGGTCTTTGAGCGCCGCGTTCACGATGTCCCGGTTGGCGGCCCGCTCGGGGCGGGTGATGAACCGGGGGTCTTCCAGCCACTCGGGCTTGCCCAGGGCGTTGCAGACCCGGTGCCAGTGGTGCTGGTCGCCGGCCGAGAGGAGCACCCATCCCTCTTTGCAGGGGTAGATCCCGGTGGGCGGCGCGCCCGAGTCTCCCCGGGACGGCGGTTTCCGGTTCCCGTGGTAGGCGCTGACCGGAATCTCCGTGAGGCTGTAGCCGGTATCGGCCAGGCAGACGTCTATCGACTGTCCCTCCCCGGATACCTCTCTCTCGTGGAGGGCGGCCAGGGTTCCGATGGCGGAGTGGAGGGCGGTGATACGGTCGATGATGGGCACGCCGGTGCGGATGGGCGGCATGCCTTCTTCCCCGGTCACCATGGTGATTCCAGACATCGTCTGGCCGATGGGGTCGTAGCCGATCTTATCCCGGTAGGGGCCGAACTGGCCGTAGGCCGAGACGTTTACCATGATGATCCTGCGGTTCAGCTCTTTGAGGACATCGTAGCTGAATCCCATCTTTTCGATGGTGCCGGGCCGGAAATTCTGTACAACTACGTCGGAGACCTTGACCAGTCCGCGCAGGATCTCCTTGCCCTGCTCCTTTCGCAGGTCGATGCTCAGGCTCTTCTTGCCCGAGTTGTACTGGACCCAGTAGGAACTCTGCTTTTTTACCCAAGGGCCGTGGTAGCGAGTCTCCTCGCCCCCAAGGCGTTCCACCTTGATGACCTCGGCCCCCATCCGGGCCAGCACTTGGGCGCACCGGGGCCCGGCCTGGTGACGGCCCAGGTCCAGAACTCGGACGTTTTCCAATGGATGATTGAGGCTTGCCATAGCTGTCGAACCCCCCTTTTGCGGTCTCAGGCCATTTTACGACCGAGACGGCCAAAGAGCAAGGCGAGGCGAGATGCACCCGGAGATTGACGAATGGCCGCACGCCGGCCGGGCTGCCGGAAGAGTCGGTACTATCGCAATTCGAAACGGAAATTTGAAACCGCGATTTGAAACCGGTCGATGCGGGAGGCCCTAATTCAGGCGTCATACCTACCGGGTAACGGTTACTAAGCCTCCGGCCTCTGTATCAGCTCCACGCTGACCTGGTCCGGAGCCACGATGAAAGCGACTTGGGAGCCCGAGGGCATGGTCCAGGGATCGCAGTTGAACTGGACGCCGTTGGCCCTCAGGCGGGCGGCAACCGCCGCCATGTCATCCACCTCGAAGCCGAAGTGGTCCAGACCGTAGCGGGGCTCGGTGGAACCCGGGACCGGGTTTTCACCCTCGGCTCTTCCCGAGATGGTCATCAACGGCCGGCCGTCCAGCTCCAGCTGAATCGACTTGGTGGTTGACAGGGGCCTCACCGAGGTGATCACCGCACCGAAATTGTCGCAGTAGAACTGGGCCGCCCCGTCCGGGTCCTCGCTTCGAAAATGCAGGTGGTTGCAGACAATTTTCAAGGCACTTCACCTCAGCTACGGAAAGATCGGCGCTACCGGGAAGTGGCTACTTGAGGGGTGATCACCAACACCGGGACACCGGAAGAGCGGATGATGGAGTCCGCCACGCTGCCGATTAGCAGCCGTCCCAGACCGGACCGTCCGTGGGAGCAGATGGCCACCAGGTTGTTCTGGGTATTCTTGACGTGGTCGATGATCGCCAGTGCCGGCGAGCCACGCTCCACGGTGCAGGTCACGCTCAGGCCCTGCTCGCTGACGCTCTCGGTGATGCCGTTGAGGTACTGGGCCGCATCCTCCTCCAACTCCTGCTCAACGGGGGTGGTGTCCACCGGGCCGCCTTCCACGGCGT
This sequence comes from Dehalococcoidia bacterium, assembly GCA_030753265.1. The sequence goes on along the minus strand of JASMCQ010000063.1, from coordinate 10,449 downwards.
AGTAGGCCATGGTTCCCACCGAGACCACCCGCAGCAGCCGCAGTTCCAGGGCCAACTGTTGGGCGAGGTCTTGGGCGTATGACAGGGCCGCTTCCGCCACCGTCGAGCCGTCCAGGGGGACCGTAATGGTCTCCAAGCCGTAGCTGGGCTGGGAGCCGGCCTCCACGGCTTTGGGACTTAACGCCAGGACGGGAACGGTGGAAGAACGGACCACCCCGTCGGTCACGCTGCCCAGCAGACCGCGCCGTATGCCCGAGTGACCCCGGGTGCCCATGGCGATCAGGTCGTACCCGCCGCTCTGGCCCAGGGAGATGATTTGCTCCACCGGTTGGCCGGCCACCACCAGGACATCCGCCGCGACTCCGTCGGCGTCCAGGTGTTGGGCCTGCCGCCGGGCCTGGGCCTCCGCCTCGGCCCGCACCGCAGTTTCGGATTGGCGGGCGCGCGTTCCCGGCGCCACCACCGTAAACAGCGTCACGCTGGCGCCCAAGCGCTTGGCGAAATTGCCCACGTAAGGCAACACGGAGTCCGCCACCTCGGAGCCATCAAGGGGGACCAGGATCTTCTTGTACATCTGAGCGAAATCCCTCCAGCATCAGTAAGCGGTCAGCTATCTGAGATCAGCCGCGGGCCGTCAATCCGAGGGCCCTGCCTGACCGCGCGGGTATATCCAAACCGGCCGGGCCGGTCTCAGCTCAGGAAATCCTCCGACCAACGGCTGTAGTCCGCCCGGCGGGTGACCCGGTCCATCAACTCTGCCGAAGCCAGTTGGGGGCCCAGGTCGGCGGGCGGCACCCCGTCGCGCAACGCCTTCAACGTATCGTGGACCGCCTTCACCGCAGCCTGGAAGGGCAGGTGTCCCTGCAACGCCACGCGCACTCCGTTGGCCCCCAGGAACCGGAGGTCGGCCAGCTCGCCGCCGGCGCCCCCCAAGAGCAGGGGCACCTTGACCTCGGCGCGTACCGCCTTGACCTCCTCGCCGGTCCGGGCGCCGGCCAGGAATACGGCGTCAACCCCGGCCGCCTCGTAGGCCTTGGCCCGTTTAATCGTCTCGGCGACCCCCAGTGGCCGCAGGGCGCCGGTGCGGCCGGCGATCACCAGGTCCGGGTCTTGCCGTGCCGCCAGGGCGGCCTTCATCTTCCCGACGCCCTCTTCCAACGAGAGAAACTGCTCCTGCCCGGCGGCGCCGAACGTTCGAGGCAGCACCGTATCCTCGATGGTCAGGGCCGAGACCCCGGCGCTTTCCAGCTCTTCCACGGTGCGCATGACGCTGAGGGCGTTGCCGTAGCCGTGGTCGGCATCCACCAGGAGGCTCAGGTCACCGGCCCGGCAGATACGGTGGATCTGCTCGGCGAACTCGGTCAGCGTCAACACCACCAGGTCGGGCGCCCCCAGCACCGTGCCCGAGGCGATGGAGCCGGCGAACATCCCGATTTCGAATCCCAAGTCCTCGGCGATCCGGGCCGAGATGGGGTCGAACACCGATGCGGGATGAACACACCGGTCACCGGCCAGGATGGACCGGAAGCGCTGGCGCCGTTGGGTCAAGTTCATGGGTCTCCTTTCACGTCCCCGACCGAGGTTGCATTGCGCCGCTGGAGCCGCCAATCAGGCTAAGGTGACCCGCAGCTAGTGAGTTGTAACTGGTGACTATCATTGGTGACTATCAAACCGAGGTCCGAGCCCATTCTATCACAGTGGAGAAAGGGAGATTCCCCGGCGGAGGGCTAACGGGAACCTTCCTAAAAACCGGATGGAACCGATTCCGCCCGGCCCGGCGCCCGATTCAACGAGCCGGTCGCGAACCGGACGCACCGGCAAAGACTGGCCGGCAGCCACCGGGCCGCTGCCGCACTACCGGGATCAGAATCCCGGCTAACCCCGCCGGCCGGGCACTCGGTTGCCTGCCGGTGCGGAAAGAGATAAGCTGGGGGCTGCCAACGGGCAAGAACCGTCACGGGAAGGGGTCAATATATGGGCGTCTACCGGTTATACACCGGCGGGGATGGCCAGTCGCATATCGAGGAGCTGGAACCGGTATCCCACCCGGGGCTGACTACCCCCCAGGCCGTCGCCAGCATCGTCTTCAGGGAGTGGCCGGCCCGCCACTTCATCGACTGGCATCCGGCGCCGCGGCGCCAGTGGGTGATAACCCTGTCCGGCCATATCGAGATCGGGCTGGGCGACGGGAGCGTCGGCAGCTACGGCCCGGGGGACGCTCGCCTGGTGGAGGACACCACCGGGCAGGGCCACACCACCCGGGTCGTCGGGAGCCTGCCCAGCACCATGGCGGTCATCCCCCTAGCTGACTGAGGACCCCGGCACCACCAAAGAGGACCCACCTTAATCCACGGCGCCGGCGGACTCGCCGCTTGCCCCCGGCTTGGGGACCGGTGGGGAGCCGGGGCCACCGATCAGGTTTAGGAGGCTGAAGGATGCATATTGTCCGCGTTTTTGCCGGAGCCGACGGCGAGTCCCATTTCGAAGACCTGACCCCCGACCAGCTCGAGGGGATAGTGAACCGGGTTGGTGAGGGAGAGATAATCCTCAACCGCCGCCCCTCGCCGTCCGTTCACGATTACCATAACGCTCCCCGGCGCCAGTATGTGGTGAACCTGGCCGGCGTTTCGGAGTACGAGACCGCCGACGGCACCGTGCGGCGCCTGATGCCCGGAGACGTGCTGGTCGCCGAAGACCTGACGGGCCACGGCCACATCGCCCGCAACCTCGGGGATGAGCAGCGGCTCTCCCTGGCCGTTCCGCTGGCCGACTAGTACTCAGTCAACTTGGTTTTGGCAGGATGTCATTCTGAGGAGTTCTTCCGCGGAAGGACGACGAAGAATCTCATTGTTACGCTGAGATTCTTCGCTTCGCTCAGAATGACAATTCGCAGATTTAAGCTGACTGAGTACTGGGTTTCCCCAGGTGATCCCTCGGATCCGGAAATCCGGTGGTCCCCCGGAGCGGCTCCGCCCGAGTAGCTCGTGCCGGAAAACCGAGTCACTATAGCTGAAGCTGGGAACTACCCCAACAGAGACGAACCAGGCTAACGCCGATATAAGAGGGCGAGTACGAGTCTCGTGGACCCGCAGATGGCTTGATGGCCGGTTCGTCATCCCGGTGAAGAGCCTGCCCCGGCCCCGATGCAATCGGGGATGGTCGCGGGGAGTGATTGCAGCCCAGTTTCGCTGATGTAAAGCTTTTCACCAAACAGTACACTGGAGGTGGGCCGCCCGGCCTTGGCGGTGATCTGGGGCGGCGAAATTCTTCAGCGAGGGCCGCCCAGCAGGGAGTGGAGGTGGAGCAGGCCCTGCTGGCGCCGGGCGGTGGTCACGACGCCGCTCCAGGCCGGGTCCACCAATTGGCCGGCCATTTCTCGCGTCAGCTCGTTCTCCTGCAGATTCCCGAACCGTTGATAGAGAGCCAGGCAGTCCCGGCCGGAGGGCCCTCCCTCGGGACGGCCCCCCAGGGCGTGGAGAAAAGGCAGGACCACGTTCACCGCCAGGTCCCGGGCTCGTGCCTGGCCGACCCACGCGTTCTCCCCACCGGGAGTTCCCGCGACCTCCAGGGACAGGGTCAACTCCTTGGGGCTGCCGGCGCCGGCCACCCGGCCCACACCGGCCGCCAGCCCTTCCTCGATGAAGCGGTCCAGCAGGCGCGCCGCCCCGCCGATGCGTCGCCGGGGATGGTTTGCGGGCCGCACCCGGAAGCAGTGCCACTCTCCGGCGGACAGGGGAGGCCCGAAGCCGGACCGAGGCAGCGGATGCTCCTGGCTTCCGGCGGCGGGGGACAGCCCGGACAGTATTACAAGCCAGGACTCGAGGGCCGGAACCCGGTCTTCGACGGGCACCCGCCGGGCGGCCCGTTGCAACGCGGCGTAGGAAGCCCGCGCCGCCAGTTTCAGGAACGGCTGCTGGTTGTTCCGGTACCCCAGCCCCTCCAGTATCCCTTCGTACAGCGTCTGGTCCGGCTCCTGCTCCTTCAGGAAGGTCTGAAAACCGGCGCTCTTCAGGAGAAACCGATGGTCACCGGCCCGGTCCAGGAGTTCTCCCAACGCCGGTGGCGTGCCGGGCCGCGGGTACCCCTGGCTTTCGAGTAGCGGCCACAGGCTGGGGGCAGGCCGGGCGCCCGGGGTCCCCTCCCTCCAGCAGGGCTGCCAAACAGACCACGGGGGCTTGCTGCCCGCTCTGCAGGCTGGTGACGGATGAGTCCACCTCGAGTGCGGCATGCAGGACGACCCCGTTGTAGTTGGGGTCCTTGCCGTGGCCGTGGCTATACCAGTCCCGTTGGCGAAGGTGAATCTCCACGTCCCCCTGGACCAGGCCCAGGCCCTCGATCTCGAGCAGGGCGTTCCGGAAGTCGGGCCCGGCGGAATGGCCGGCGCGCCCGGGGTAGACCACCCGCACCCTGGCCCCGCCGCCGGTGCGGAGCCAGGCCTGCCGGGCGGCCCGTTTCCGCCAGAGGTCGGCCAGCAGGCGCTCCGGGATGGCGTCTTGGCGCTTCCTCTTCCCGGCCGGGACGCGGGACGACGGCATCGTCCTCAAGGTTGAGTCACTGTTCACCGTTGGCGCCCTCGCCTCGCTCCGAGTTGATACCAAAATAGCACAGGCCCATAGTATTTGTCACCAAAACCCTCGGAAACGTCCCGGAGACGGCAATCCACGAGGAGGCACTTCCGGGAGACGAGGCTTTCCTGAAATGACGGCGCCCGTGACGGAGGCTGGGGCAAACCTGGCGCCGGGGCCGGCAAGCGGTTAGAATTCCAAGCGGGAAGATTGAACGGGAAGATTGAAAAGGAGGCCGGCCGCCGTGACGGAGCCGAAGCCCGCCGGAGGGTCCCTGACCCTGACCTACTACGGCCACTGCGCCTTTCTGTGGCAGACCGCCCAGGGGCTGCGGGTGCTGGCCGATCCCTACCGGAACCGCCACGACCGCTACTGGTTCACCCGCCGGTTCCCCCGGGTGGAATGCGACCTGGCCCTGATAACCCACGCCCACTTCGATCACGATGCCGCCGATCGCCTGTCCGAGACCACCTCGGTGCTCCGGATGCCGGGGCATTTTCAACACCGGGATATGTCCATCCGGGGTATCCGGGACATCCACGCCGGCCGCTCCGGGCGGCTCAACATGCCCAACGTCATGTACCGGCTGGAGGCCAACGGCATTAGCTTCCTCCACCTGGGGGACAACCGGGTTGACATGCTTCCCGCGGCGCGCCAGGCCATAGGACAAATCGACGTGCTGCTAGTCACCGTGGACGATTCCTGCCACCTTCTCAGCTACCAGCAGGTGGACTCTTTGATCGCTGAGCTGAACCCCCGAATCGTCGTTCCCATGCACTACCTGATCCCCGGGCTGATCCCCGAGTCTACTAGCCTACGGTCCCCCGACGGCTGGCTGGCCACCCAGTCCGAGGTCCGGCGGCTGAACTCCCACAGTATCACCCTGTCCCCCGGGGACCTGCCCGGAACCACCCAGGTCTGGGTCTTCGAGCCCTCTCCGGAGTCGCTGACCGCGCCGACGGTTCAGGCCTGAGGAAATCGGCGCTCCCGGCAGGCGGTTTGGGCGTCCGGCGTGGGACCCGCATCAACCATATTCCCGTTTCTTGAGGTGGTATCGCTAACCCTCTGGCTGTGGCGGCAACCCCTGGCCTTCTTTGGCCGAGCTATCGCGTTAGCTCTACTTCCCCTCTCTAAGCCTGACGTTCGTCAGGAGACCTTCACCCCGAGTCCATACCGTAAAAGAAGTCGGCATCCACCTTCTCCCCGCCCCGGACCGGGGGGAAGGCCCGGATGTACTGTTCCTTACCCAGGATGCCGGCCGCGACCTCCCGGGGCACCCGGTTGTAGGGCCAGTCCGGGCCCGTCTGGGTGCGGTGGCAGAGGATGGAGGCGATCTTGGTCTCCAGGTGGCCGGCCAGGTCCAGCTCCACGTGGATCTCCTCCGGGGGGCTGCCGTGCTCCGCCTGCTCCGGCGGGGGCAGGGGTACGTCGAGCCCGGCTTCTCGCAGCTTCAGGGCCCATTGGGTGCGGAACCCCTGGGGCCGGGTGCAGTAGAAGAGACGATCGGCCGCATGGTGCCCCTGGCCGCCCGTTAGGATGGAGGGGAAGGCCGCCGGGTCGGAGGCCAGCCGGAAGGCTTCGGTGGCGTGACGGCACACCGCGATGTGGTCGGGGTGGCCAGACAGGCCCCCTGGCTCGAAGGTGAGCACCACCTGGGGCCGGAAGCGGCGAATCTCGGCGACGAGACGCTCCACCACCTCGGCGGCGGTGGCGTTGATGTAGGCGTTGGGGTGCCCGTTGGAGGGGGTACCGGGCATTCCCGAGTCGCGGTAGCCCAGGACCTGGTTGCTCGAAAGGCCCAGGACCCGGACGGAGCAATCCAACTCCTGGCGCCGGACGGAGGCCAGGGTCTCCCGGGTGGCCGCGCCCTCCTCCCGGATCTCCCCTTCCTCACCCAGGGTGGCGGTAATCAGGCGGATATCCACGCCCCGGGCCGCGTGGGCGGCCAGGGCTCCCCCAACGGGGAAGGCCTCGTCGTCGGGGTGGGCGAAGCACACCAGCAGCCGAAAGCCGGGCATAGAACCTCTCCTGCGAAGCCCCCGCCGCGCCTCTGGCGCCCTTGGCTGCCAGGCAACTCTCCCGGTTCCGGTCCCGGAGGGCCGCCGGGCCATGAACCTCCGGTTGGCGGTCACATTTCCCGGTCCCACCGGGCGGTCGGGCGGGATGGGGTACGGCCGGGTTTCTGATAGAGGACTTTTATTGGACGGCGTCCGGGGACGGCGACCGGTGCTCCTCGCCCTCGGTTGACGGAATCGTCCCGCCGGCCCCTGACGCCAGTGTACGGGGAGCTACATGGGTAGTCAACGGAGGTAGTCAACGGAGCCGGTTCCGGCGGCTACCCACTTCCCATCCGATGGCTATCGTACCCATATCGAGGCACGGGCGAAGTCGCGGGACCGGCCTCCACTCTTTCGTCTTTCCGGCGCAGGCCGGAATCCAGATAAGCTCCGCCTGGTTCCCGCCCCCGGATCCAGTCCGGGGCCGGCTCTTCGGCGGGATGACGGGCCGGGTATCAAGCCGTTGGCGGAACACCGGCGCCCGGTCAACTTGATGCTGATACATGTCATCCCGAGCGAACCAAGGTAGGACATACCGCTAGAACCGAGTTACCTGAGTAACAGACCGGAGTTCACTGCGGAGCCGGGGAGTTCAACGGAGCATCGAGCGGCCAGAGAGATGAAACGAACGGTTTTCGCGGCCCGGAGTCCCGGGCAGCGAGAGTCGGCGGGCTGTGGTTTTAGGTGAGACGGCCCGGAACCCCGTTGGGAGATGGTGGTGGGGTCTTGGACGCCGGGGGGAGGCCGCCGCGCCGGCGGGTAGTGACACCCGGCCCCCGGATACTGCGGTCCCTCCGGAGATATCGGCCGGAGATATCGAGAGGTGGCGGTCCGCGGTTCTACCGGCGGGCTGTCGATGCAGCCTCCTGGTCGGGCGGGCCGGCCGGCCCGGTAAAGGGGCCTAGTCGGAGGATGGCAGCTTCCGGGGTTGCTGCAACTCCATCTCGGCTTCACAGCAGTGGATTACTCCCTCACCGTTCTTGGTGCACAGAACACTGCTGCCGCATTCGGCGCAGACGTACCGCTTGCCTAGCTGGTTGGCCATGGGTCAGTCCTCCAAGGAAACGGGTCCGCGGCCGCCGAGGGGCCGGCGGACTATTTCTTGATTTCCATAACCTGTTTGCAACAGGCGATTGCGCCTTCGCCACCCTTGGTCACGATGAACTCCGCGCCGCACTGGGCGCATACGTAGCGCTTCCCGGTCTGGTTAGCCAAGTAGTCAGCCCCCCTATCCGCGAGACACCTCGCACTTCGTCAGCCCATTATAGACAACAGGCCCTTGGGATTCAACTCACGCCCGCGGACCCCCTAGGAGCGGCTCCCCGGGCCCCTGCCTTTACCTTCATGGAGACCGGAAATCGGGAACGTAGACCGGGAATCAGGAACCGGCCGCGCCGCCGTGACCCGCAGTGTCCAGGTGGGGCATGGACATGACCGGGGTGCGGTTCTGAAGGTATTCTTCGGTGACGAAGGGCGAGCCGAACCCGAAACCCTCGGCGCACTCCCGCACCACCTCCAGGACTTCGGCGCGCAGGGTCAGCGGCGCCGGCTCCACTCCGCCCTGGATGATGCTGCGGATGAAGGTCCCGGAGAGGTCCTGTTTCAACTCGCGGTGGCCGCACAGCCCTTCGTAGGCGACCCCGGCGCACACCGGGCAGTACCACCATTCGAGGGTGAGCACCGACCTAATGCCCAGGTCGGGCAGGCTGTCGAATACCTGGTGGGCGGCGTAGGTGTCGTAGTAGCTGCCGACTCCCGCGTGGTCCCGGCCGAACATGTGGTGGGTGCAGCCCAGGTTCTTGCGAACCAGGGCGTGGAAGACGGCTTCACGGGGTCCCGCGTACCGCATATCCCACAGCAGGACCGAGGTCAGATGGACGTCGGGACGGAAGAAACCGGCTTCCCGCAGCCGGTCGTGGGCCAGGACGATGGCCTCGTCGATGAAGTCGCCCGTCTTCTTCTCGCCAACCACGGCGCTTACCAGGACCCCGTCGGCCTGGGCCGCCAGGAACGCCCCCTTCATCAGCCACTCGTGGCCTGAGTGGGGAACATTGCGGGTCTGGTGGGCCACGACCCGGTTCCAGTCCCGCTCGGCCAACGCCTGGCGGAGCTGGCGGGGCGTGTGCCAGAACCGGTCGAAGGGCGGGTTGATCACCGGCGGGTTGACCAGGGTCACCGGGCCGCCCAGGAACCGCTCCTGGTAGGCATAGGTGCGCTGGACCCCAGGGTGGGCCGTGTCGGTGGTCCCGTAGATCTGCCGGGCCAGGTACTCCAGGTCGAGGGTGAAAATCTCTTCCACGTCCAGCACCGCCAGGGGCTCTCCCTGGTAGGTCAAGAGCAAAGAATCTCCCGTTTTCGTCCCCAGGCCGTCCAGCTCTTCCTGGGAGATGTCGAAGACGATCGGGATGCTCCAAACGTAGCCGCTGGCGAGGGTCATGTCCCGGGCCACCGCGTCCACGTCCGCCCGGCCCATGAAACCCTCGAGGGGCGAGAAGAACCCGTAGGCAAGGTTGAGCACCTCACGGGCCACCTGGTCTCGTACCGCCAACTGGGGCAGGCCGCGAATCCTCTCCCTCGCTTCCTCGGGCGCTATGACCCGGGCCACCAGGGTTCCTCCATGGGGCGACAGGGCGTTATCTACCAATTCTCAATCCTTTCCCGCAGTTGTGTGAAGTCTGGCCAAGGGCTAATTTTGCCTTTGCGAGTCCAGCGTGTCAACTGAGATAGCCGGGGGGGTATAATACAAGCCGCCCAAACGACCGGCCCGAATTGGGCCAAGGACGGGTTCTTTAGGAGGGGCTTCTGGGGAACCCTTTCTTGCAAGAAAGGGTTCCCCAGACCCTTCCCAAAGAAACTCAGGCTGGAGGTTTAAGATGCGGATCGAACAGAAGATAGCGGACATGGGACTGGAGTTGGCCGCGCCGAGCGCCCCCATCGCCAACTTTGTCCCCACGGTGCGGACCGGGAACCTGCTGTTTGTGTCGGGTCATATCCCCAGATTGCCCGACGGCTCGGTGCTTCATCCCGGCAAAGTGGGCCGGGAGCTGTCCGTCCAGCAGGGGTACGAGGCGGCCAAGCTGGCCATGGTGAACTGCCTGGCCAGCATCAAAGCGGCCCTGGGCGATCTGGACAAGGTGCGGCAGGTGGTCAAGCTGCTGGTGATGGTCAACGCGTCTTCCGAGTTCGACCGGCAATTCCTGGTGGGCAACGGGGCCTCCGACCTGCTGGTGGAGCTGTACGGAGACCAGGGGCGCCACGCCCGCTCCGCCGTGGGGATGGGCAGCCTGCCCCGGGGGGCCTGCGTGGAGATAGAGATGATCGTCGAGGTGGCGGATTAGGCGCCGGTTCAGTTGATTGTCATTCCGAGCGAAGGGAGGAATCTCAACGTAAGCAAGAGATTCCTCGCTCACTCGGAATTACAGCCCTGGGGGAACCGGGCCGCCTGAGCACGGAGCTCTGGGCGCCAAGCCGGAGGCGGCACCCACACTTGACCGCTGACCGCTCGCCTACGACTGCCGGTAGCGGTTGACGATGGGCAGGCGGCGGTCTTTGCCGAAGGCCCGGGGGGTTATCTTGACCCCCGGCGGCGCCTGGCGGCGCTTGTATTCGTTGCGGTCGACGAAGGCGATCACCTGGCTCACCACCTGGGGGTCGGCGCCCATGGCGACCATTTCCTGGTGGCTGCGGTCTTCCTCCACGTAGGCCTTGATCACCGGGTCCAGCACCTCGTAGGGGGGCAGCAGGTCCTGGTCCAGCTGGTTCTCCTTCAGCTCCGCGGATGGCGGTTTGTTGATGATGGCTTCGGGAATCACCGGATGGGGCGAACC
>JASMCQ010000062.1 GCA_030753265.1 Dehalococcoidia bacterium | reverse complement strand
GCGGGCGTACTGAAGGGCCCCCACCCGGTCACGCGTCATATTCTTCACTTCAAACCGAAACTCGTGCACCTCGATACCGGTGATGATGGGTGGCTTCGCCATGATTGCCTCCTTACGGGCCGCAAAGTTGGGTGGCTTTTTGAGCCAAAGGTTGTCGCGTTCAAGCGCTGGCAATGATACCAAGTTCTGCACCTTCAATCACCCCCTTACGCTCCGTTGCCCGGCTTCGTTCCCCGGTGTGCTATAGTGCCGGTGTGCTATAGTGAATGAACGAGGCGCCCGGTCCAGGCCCTGCATCTGGTTTTAGGGAACCGGCGCCTTATTTTTTTGCAATTGCATAAGGCGGCCCGACGCGCCGGCCGCCTTCCGCGGCGCGACCTTGCTCGCGACGGTCTTGGCCTTGAGGATAAACTTGGGAGAGTGCCGGGAGGAGGGATTTGCCTATCGCACCCCTGCGAACAGGAGGCGAGACCTTGTTGAACGCTAAAGTCAGGGAGGCACTAGAGAAAGCCCGGCAGGAGTACAAGGAGAAGGTGGCCGAGGTCCTGGACCGTAACGGTGATTCCCCGGAGCCCCCTCACACCACCTCGGGCATCCCTTTGAAGCCACTCTACACCCCGGCTGACGTGGCGGGGTTGGACTACCTGCGAGACTTGGGCTTCCCCGGCGACTACCCCTTCACCCGAGGCGTGACACCCCTGGGCCACCGATCCCGGGCCTGGACGGTGCGGCAGGTGATGGGCGTCGGCACCGCTGAGGAGACCAACCTGCGTCTCAAGTACCTGATCTCACAGGGGCAGACCGGCGTCAGTCTGACGGGGATGGGTTACTTCCCCTTCGAGTCGGCCGACCCCCGGGCCGAGGGGTTGGTGGGGGTCAACGGCGTTTGGATCGACACGCTGGCCGACATGGAGACGGTGCTGGACGGCGTCGACCTGGGCAGCATCAGCATTACCCAGACGGCCAACTCCATTCCAGCCTTCTGCATGATCATGTCAGTCGCGGAGATGCGAGGCGTCCCGCCCTCCCGGCTTCGTGGCACCATCCAAAACACCGTGCCGCCCTGGGGCGAAGGGCCTACCCGGCGCGGCAACCACTGCGTCGACATCATCGAGTACTGTTCCCGCCACCTCCCACTCTGGAACCACACCAGTATCTCGGTGCGAAATACGCGGGAAACGGGTATCTCCGCCGCCCAGGAGATGGCCTTCGGCATCTTCGAGGGCATCTGCGTTATCAACTCCCTTCTGGCCCGGGGAGTGGACATCGACGCCTTTGCCCCCCGCATCTCCTTCTATCTCAGCGCCGAGAGCCAGTTCCTGGAGGAGGTGGCCAAGTTCCGGGCCATGCGCCGGATGTGGGCCCGGCTGCTGCGGGAGCGGTTCGGCGCCAAGGACCCCCGCTCCTGGCGACTGCGCTTCCACGTCCAGACCTCGGGGGTCAGCCTGACGGCCCAGCAGCCCATGAACAACGTGGTGCGCGCGACCATGCACGCCCTGGCCGCCGCGCTCGGCGGCGCCCAGTCCATGTCGGTCAACGCCTTCGATGAGGCGTTGGCCACCCCAACCCAGTTCAGCCAGACGCTGTCGATGCGCACCCAGCAGATCATCGCCTGCGAAACGGGCGTCACCTCCGTGGTGGACCCCTTGGGTGGTTCCTACTGCGTGGAGGCCCTTACCGGCGAGCTTGAGCAGAGTGCCGCCCGCATCCTGGAAACCCTGGAGGAGATGGACCTCCCGCAAGCCCTCGATTACATGGCGGGACAGTCCAACGAAGCGGCCTACCGGCGTCAGAACGCCATCGACTCCGGCCGGCAGGTTGTGGTGGGGATCAACCGCTTCCGGACGGATGCCGACTCGGGTTATCCGGAGCCGCAGGTGGAGGTGCTGAAGGCGGACCCCGCCTGGCGCCACGAGCAGGTCCGGCGGCTGGAGCAGGTCAAGCAGCGCCGGGACCAGGCCCGAGCGCAAGAGGCGAAGCGGCGACTGGTAAAGGCTTACCTGGCCAAAGAGAACATCGTGGAGCCCACCTTCGAGGCCGTCCGGTCCTACCTCAGCATTGGCGAGATCGTCGGCGCCCTGTCTGAAGCCGGGGACCCCGCCGAGCTACTGCAGCGAGGCGGATTCATCTACCGGGCCTACGGCGCGGACCTCCGGGGGTAGAGAGATATGAAACAAGAACAAACGCGCTTTCTACTCAGCAGCGATACCCCCGGCCACACGGCCGGCTACCACGTGGTGGCCCGGGGGCTTCAAGACGCCGGCATGGAGGTCATTTCCCTGGGCCATGCCGAGCCGGCGGAGGTCGCCGACGCCGCGTTGCAAGAGGATGTCGACTTCGTCGGCTACCGGATCACCGACCGGGACCCGGTAGCCCTGGTGGCCGCCCTTCGGTCGGCCATGAAGGAACGGGGCATCTCCCACATCCCAATCATCGTGGGGGGCGTCGTCCTCAAAGAAGCCGTCCCGGCCCTGGAGGAGCTAGGGGTGCTCGGCGTTTTCGGCCCCGGGTCCCGCATCCCGGACATCGCGGAATTCGTCTACGCCCATCGGGCGCCGGAGGACCCCGAGGGGTTACCCTAGCTACCGTCTGTGGGTAGCCGCACCTCGGTGAACCGCGCGGCATCTTCCCCCCACGATCGTCTTTTCAGCGAAGCCCGGAATCCAAGCACATGCTCGTCTTTCCGGCGAAGGCCGGAACCCAGAGAAGCGTGGACTGGACCCCGGCCTTCGCCCGGGTGACGGATTGGGTACCGGGCCAGTTACGAGACACTAGCCTCGATGATTTCCCGCATCCCCCCATGTTCGTCTTTCCGGCGAAGGCTGGAATCCAGAGAAGCGTCGGCTGGACCCCGGCCTTCGCCCGGGTGACGGATTGGGAATCATGCCGTTTACGAGACACTGAACTAGCGCCCTCTGCAACATTTGCTTTTGGCGTACCCTCGTCCGCCCGTGTGATTCCGGCGCGGGCGCCCCCTCCTTTCGCGTAATGACGGGCATGACTGCTGCGCGTTTTCGTGCGGCTAGCCATTACTATCACTGCGGTATAGACTCAATAAATGAGATGTTTGGAAAGGAGGGAACAGAAGCGCGTGTTTCCAAAGCGTTTTGGGACTTTTCCCCTCGCGGGGGTAGTGCTCTTCAGCCTCGCGTTGGTTGCCTGTGGGCAAGATCCAACCCCGGCGCCCACACCGGCGCCACCCGTGGCGGCGGCGACGCCCACCAGTCCGGCCCCTGCCACACCCGTGCCGGCGCCGCCGGCCACCATCCCGGCAACAGTACCGGTACCCACACTGATACCCACGTTTACGCCAAGCATTATGGCTCCACCAACCGCAACACCGGCGCCGACGGTCGCTCCCACGCCGGCTTCCATGCCCGGACCGTTAACGCTGGAGCTTATGTATCCCGTCAACGGCGCCAGCTCGGAGATTCCGGCGGTCACCATTCTGGGCAAAACCAGGTCCGATGCGGTGGTTGAAATCAATGGAGTCTCCGTGGAAGTCGCTGCCGACGGGAGCTTCCAGCGCGACATGGTGCTGGGAGAGGGGGAGAACGAGTTTGAGGTGACGGTTGAAAGCCTCTCCGGCGAGGCCGAGCTTCAGCCGGTGATGGTCCTCTACTCGCCTCCCGCCGACGGTTTGCCTTTCACCGTGTTCTACCCACCCGACGGGTTGGAGGTTGACCAGCCGAACCTCACGGTAATCGGGGGCACCAGGGCCGACGCGGCGGTGGCGGTCAACGGGTCCCCGGTCGAGGTGAATGTTCTGGGACTCTTTTCCTCGACTGTTACCCTGGAGCAGGGCGCCAACCTGATCGAGGTGTTATCCGCCGATGTTCAGGAAGATGTCCGCTTCGAAGCCCTGGTGGTATTCTACCTGCCGTGAGGTTGGCCGGGGTGTTTGGCGGCCGGTCACTGAGGTTTCTTGTTCCATAGGGTATCTCGTTCGGCGCTGATCGGGGACGGCCTGCTTTTTCGATGATGGCCGCCCGTTCGTCGCCGGTCCGGCCGGAGGCAGCCGGATCAAGCAGGATGGCCCTGCTCGGCTCGGATGTGACGTTGATCACGGACAACCACAATATCCTCGGTACAATTGAGATAACCGCTCACCCGTGAGGGTGGTGCTAGGGCTCGAGGTGAGCCCGGTAAATCCTGAATAATGATGAGTGATACGCAATGGTTATAGCTAGAGTCACGGCCCTGTTGGCCGCCATGGCGTTCTTGATTGCGCTCCCGGCGAGCGTACTGGCGCAGGCGATGCCACCCCATGTGTTTCTCGGGAGTGTCACCGAGGGCGACGCGCCGGTCGCCGACGGGACGATGGTGACCGCCTGGGTCGATGATGCCCAGGCAACATCGACGGCGGTTTCAGATGGCCAATATATGCTCCTGGTGGAACAGCCGGAGAACACTTCTTACGCGGGAATGACCGTCTCGTTCAAGATTGGCGACGCGGCGACCAACGAGACGGCCCCTTGGGAGCAGGGTGGAGCGACCGCGCTGAACCTGACCTCTTCGATTGCCCAAACTCCTGAACCGAGTACGGATGCCGGTGCGGGAGAGCCCAGCCAGGAACCCGATGCCACCGGCGCCGGCGAGCCCAGCCAGGATGATGAGGGCGCCGGTGCCGGTAAACGGAGAAGGGCCTTCGTGGGCGTGGTGGATGTCGAGCCGGGCGCCACCGTGACCCTCATTCGTAAGGCAACCGCGGAGCGAGTTACGGTGCGTCTGGACAGCTACAAACTCCGGACTCCGGGCGGGCCGGTGGCCGGTTCCTTCACCGCCGGCGCCAAGGTGGTGATCCTGGCCCGGAGGGATGGCGACGAGTGGACCGCATTGTGGGTTTTGGTAAAGCCGACGGGGCCGAGGGCTCAGCCGGTGACCGGCGCCGTCGTCGGCGTCGAGGACGGGGTCCTCACCATCATGCGCCGCGACGGGACCACCAAGTCCATCAAGCTCGGCCGGGGAGTTGCCCCGCCTGAGGTTGGAGAGGTGGTGACCGGTTTCGCGGGCCCGGCGGGTGACGGCGAGGCCCAAGATGCCGAGGGCCCTCCGGTGACCAAGGGTCTGGTGAAGGCTGCCAAGGTGCGCGAACGGCTGGAGCGCTTCCTTCGGAACCTGACGACCGAGGACGGAAGCATGCCCGAGGAAGCGGACGGCCACCGCGCCCAGCTTGTTGATGATGTTGCGCTGATACTGGAGAACCATGCCGACCAACGCGTGGACATACTCGAAAAGCTGATCAGAAGGAATTTGCCGCCGCGGGCCGTCGAGGGCATGCGAAGGGCGCTCGAGAGAAACGAGGGTGACCGGGGTCAGGCTCGATCCAGGGCGGCCGAGGCCCGAACCAAGGCAGGACCTCCCCCGGGCCGAGGCCGGGGCCAGAGCGCCGGTCCAGGCAACAACAGAGGCCAGGGCAGCGGGAGGCGTTAGCCACCTGGTCCGGGACCGCTTCACACGGCCTTCGCCGTTGTCGTGGTCCCGGAACAGGTGGAGCGAAGCCGGCGGGCCGTCACGCGTCCCACGGCCGGCTCGCGCTCCATCGTCTGGAGGAAGGCCTGTCATCCAAGAGGCGGACACCGGCATCCGCCTCCCCGTTCCCGCAAAAGGTTGATCGAGGCATCAACCTTTTTGCTATCTGAAATAGGTTAATTGGGCGATGTCCGCCCGGTTTCAGGGGTTTACTATAAGTTCAATCGGATGAATTGGACGGTAGGCAATGACCCACCGGAACCACAAATACGGAGTGTTGAGCACATGTTCTGGTTGAAGGCATGCCCCAAGTGTCAAGGTGATCTCTATGAAAGCAAAGATGTTTACGGGGCGTACGTCGCCTGCTTGCAGTGCAGCCGTTATCTGACTGAGCCCGAAGACACCCTTATCAGGGGAGCGAGTTCAGGTTCCGGCACCCAAGCCGTCGCTGTCGGCCGGGAGGAAGCGGTAGCCGCCTAGGGCCGGACTCGGGGACTGAATCGAAAATCAAGGGGCGAGACCCGAGAAGAGCCGGCTTGCCCTGCATTATGACAACACGGGGGAGGAGGGAACAGGTGATGGGCCAGAGCGAACGAATGGAGGTCTCTCAGGTGCGCGGTGTGGTCAATGGGCTGCTGCGCGGGGAAGCGACGTCATTCGAGAGTGTTGAAACCGCGCGCGGGGCCCTCCAGGGCATGTGCGAACAGGCCGCCGCCCACGGCCTCACCACGGCCGATGTAATCAGGGCTGTGCTCCACCCGGTCTTTGAAGATAAGCGGGGCTGCCTCTGCCCGACATGCACCGCGCGCCGGACCCGCTGGGACACAGAGTCTCTCTGGCGAGGCAGTGTTCCCGTGGCCTAGAACCCCCCGCGCCGTACCGGCCTTCGCCGGGAAGGTGCTTGGTCGAACCTTCGAATCGAGTGGCTTCCGCCCGGCATCATAATGGTTGTCTGATCACACTGTGATGTGGCGTATTCCCGGCGCTTCCTAGCGGCCAGGCCCGCGAAGCTGTGGCTGCTATCTCCACCCGGTCTCCCAAGCAGGGCCACGTGCGTCCCGGCAGTTCACCGCCACCGGGCGCGAAGCGAACACCGAGCCGCGAAACGTTCCGGGACGGCGTCAGCGCGCCCTCCGAAATCGCTCCCGGTATGCCGAAGGATCAATTGACTGAAACCGCCACGGCAAGTCGATTGCGTAGCCCTGAAATGACGCTCGATTGCCTACGACTCAGCCATTCTGCTAGAATAAAGCTTCCTAAAGCGGACACTCGTAACGCTTCACGGCCGTGGGGAAGCGATGAAGAGATTCCAAGAACCGGTATAGCGGGAGGGCGCGACCATCAGCTCGAGAGGAAGTGATTTCCGGATAGACTCTCGCCTGCGCCGATTGTTTTCCGAGTTTGAGGCGGAAGCAAGTATTATTAGCGCCCAGATCGCCAGTCGTTGGAGGTAGACCCATGCCTGATGCTAAAATTACAGTGTACGGGGCGTCCTGGTGCCCCGATTGCAAGAAGTCCAAACAGTTTCTGGGGGAGCAGCGCGTTCCCTACAACTGGGTCGACATCGATTTTGACGAGGAGGGCAGGCGGTACGTCCAGCAGGCCAACAACGGCAAGCAGATCATCCCCACCATCATATTCGAGGATGGCTCGATTCTAGTTGAGCCTACCAACTCAGAGATAGCCGCCAAACTGGGGATCAGCCCAAGGGCCAAGCGAGAGTTCTACGACCTGATCGTCGTGGGTGGGGGCCCGGCCGGGTTGACGGCGGCCATTTACGCCGCCCGCGAGGGAATGGACACGCTCATCATCGAACGTAGCACCGTGGGCGGGCAGGCGGGGTCCACCGAGCAGATCGAGAACTATCCGGGGTTCTCCAAGGGCGTGCACGGAGCGGAGTTGGCCGACGAAATGAAGACCCAGGCGGAGCGCTTCGGCGTCGAGATACTCCCGGCTCGGGGAGTGACCGGCATCGGGTCTGAGGGGGAATACGGGATGGTCCGCACCGATGGCGGGGACGAGTACTGTTCCCGCGCCATCTTGCTGGCCACCGGCAGCCGGTACCGCCGGCTGGGCGTGCCGGGCGAAGAGGACTTCATTGGAGCGGGCATCCACTTCTGCGCCACCTGCGATGGCCCGTTCTACAAAGGCCAGGAGATGGTGGTGGTCGTCGGCGGCGGCAACAGCGGCGTCGAAGAGGGTTTGTTCCTCACCAAATTCGCCACGAAAGTTACCGTGCTGGAGGTGCGGGACCGCCTTGGCGCGAGCCAGATACTTCAGGAGAAAGCGGCCAGCCATCCGCAGATGGAGATCAGGCTGAACACCACGGTCGAGGGTTTCCAAGGCAACGGCAAGCTCAGCTCGGTGCTGGTCAAGTCCGGGGATACCGGTGAGATCGAAGAACTGACGCCGGGAGCGGTCTTTGTTTTCATCGGCCTGGACCCGAACGTCGACTTCGTTCGCGGCGCCGTTGACCTGGACAAGTGGGGGTTCATCCAGACCAGCATGAGCCTGGAGACCAACATCGAGGGCGTCTTCGCCGCCGGAGATGTACGGGCCGGCAGCACGAAACAGGTCGCCGCCGCCGTGGGAGAGGGGGCCACCGCCGCCCTGATGATCCGGCAATACCTGGAGAAGACCGAGGGAAGCCGCGGGTACAAAGGAGACTAGCACTCAGTCAGCTTAGCTGTTGGATGATGTCGTTCCGAACGGAGCCATGAACCTCATAGTTACGCTGAGATTCCTCGCCTCGCTCGGAATGGCGATAGTCAGCATCTAGTTTGACGCAGCGCTATAACTCTCTCCAGCTATCGGGGAGCACACCCGGTATTCGTCGGTGGTGGGGCCTAATAGCAGCAGAATTCCCGGTCCCCGGCATTCGTGAAACGCGCAGGCCCGCGCTCCAAAATGAAACCGGCCGTCGCGAGGGTTGCGAGGAATGCTTTTCCACGGGGCCGATCAACTTTGGCGGATGGTTGATCAATGCAGAAATCTGCCGGATGATATAGGTTAGACCCGGTCGGGAGACCGAGGCCTACCGGCCAAAATCATCCCGAGGAGCTGAGCATGACCGACCCCAAGCTTGACGAGCTCTGTATCAACACAATGCGGTTCCTGGCGGTGGACGCCGTGCAGCAGGCCAAGTCCGGACACCCCGGGGCGCCCATGGGGGCGGCTCCCCTGGCTTACGTGTTGTGGGACCGGTTCCTCAAGCACAACCCGGGGGACCCCCAATGGCCGGACCGGGACCGGTTCCTCCTTTCACCGGGTCACGCCTCGGCCATGCTCTATGCGCTCCTGCACCTCACCGGCTACGACTTGCCAATGGACGAGCTGAAGCAGTTCCGGCAGTGGGGCAGCAAGACACCGGGACACCCGGAGTACGGCCTGACCCCCGGCGTCGAGATGACCACGGGTCCCCTGGGCCAGGGATTTGCCCACGGAGTCGGGATGGCCATGGCCGAGCGGTGGCTGGCCGAGCACTATAACCGGCCCGGTCACGATATCGTCAGCCATTACACCTACGCCATCGTCTCCGACGGCGACCTGCAGGAAGGAGTCGCCTCCGAGGCAGCCTCCCTGGCGGGAACGCTGCGCCTGGGAAAGCTGATCTACCTCTACGACGACAACGACATTTCGATAGAGGGCAGCACCGACATCTCCTTCACCGAAGACGTGGCGCAGCGGTTCCGGGCCTACGGCTGGCACGTCGCCGGCCCGATAGACGGGATGGACCCGGGCAGCGTGGATTCGGGGATCCGCTCGGCGCAGGCGGAGACCACCAAGCCGAGCCTGATTGTCTGCCACACCGTCATCGGCTACGGCAGCCCCAACAAGGCGGGCACCGCTGCGGCCCACGGCGAGCCGCTGGGTGATGAGGAGATTCAGCTGACCAAGGCCCAGTTGGGCTGGTCTTCACCAGAACCCTTCACCGTCCCCGAGGAGGCCCTGGAACACTTCCGCCAAGCCCAGGACAGAGGCCGCCACTGCCAGGAGGAATGGCAGGTCCGCATGGAGGCCTACCGCCAGGCCCACCCGGCCGAGGCCGCGCAGCTTGAGGAAGCGCTGCAAGGGGACCTGCCGGAGGGTTGGGCCTGGGGCCTGGACGGGCTGTTCCACGCCGGGGACAAGCCGGTGTCGACCCGGGAGGCTTCGGGCCGGGTGATGAACGCCCTTGCCAAGACGGTGCACTCCTTCACCGGCGGCTCGGCGGACCTGGCCCCTTCGACCAAGACCATCCTCGACGGCCGGGGCCACTATGGGGCCGAGGATCACTCCGGCCATAACCTGCACTTCGGCGTCCGGGAGCACGCCATGGGCGCCATCGCCAACGGAATGGCGCTGCATGGAGGCGCCATCCCGTACACCGCCACTTTCCTGATCTTCTCCGACTATATGCGGCCGCCCATGCGGCTGGCCGCCCTGATGGACCTGCGGGTGGCCTACGTCTTCACCCACGACTCCATCGGCCTGGGAGAGGACGGGCCAACCCACCAGCCCATCGAGCAACTCTTGGCCCTGCGGGCCATCCCCAACCTGGTGGTGCTCCGCCCCGCCGACGCCACCGAGGCGGTTGAGGCGTGGAAAGCGGCCGTCCAGCGCCGAAGCGGCCCGACCGCCCTGGTGATGAGCCGCCAGAACCTTCCGGTGCTGGACCGGGGCGCCTACCCCAAGGCCGAAGGCGTCCAACGAGGTGGCTACGTAATCTGGGAGGCGTCGGACAAGCCGGACGCCATTCTCATCGGCACCGGCTCCGAGGTCCACATCGCCCTCGAGGCGGGGCAGTTGTTGCGAGACCGGGGCGTGATGGCCCGGGTGGTCTCGTTGCCTTCCTGGGAGCTGTTCGACGCCCAGCCGGCGGAGTACCGGGACAGCGTTTTAACGCCCAACGTGCGAGCGCGAGTTTCCATCGAAGCGGCCACACCCCTGGGGTGGGAGCGGTACGTTGGGCTGGACGGTGTCGCCCTCGGTCTCCCCCACTTCGGCGCCTCGGCCCCGATCGGGGTGCTTTACGAGAAATTCGACCTCACCGCCGAGCGGATGGCTCGAGAGGCGGCGAGCCTGGTGAAGAGGAGTTAGCCCATGACCAATCCCCTCCAGGAAGTCCAACTCCTTGGCCAATCAGTCTGGTACGACAACATCCGGCGGGGCCTGATCCGGTCCGGCGAACTCCAGCAGATGATCGACGTCGGGGTGAGCGGTGTGACCTCCAACCCCACCATATTCGAGAAGGCCATTGCCGGCAGCACCGACTACGATGAGGCGCTGCTGGGGCTGGCCCAAGACGCCAAGAGCACCCAGGAGCTTTTCGAAGCGCTGGCCATTGAAGACATCCAGGCCGCCGCGGACCTGCTGAAGCCCGTGTACGACCGGACCGGCGGCGCCGACGGCTACGCCTCCCTGGAAGTGAGCCCGGAGCTGGCCCACGACACCGGGGAAACCATCTCTGAGGCCAAGCGGCTCTTCGCCGCCTTGGGCCGCCCCAACGTGATGGTGAAGGTGCCGGCCACCCCTGAGGGAATACCCGCCATCCGTCACCTCATCGGCCATGGGATCAACATCAACGTGACGCTGATCTTCTCCCTGGACGCCTACAAGCAGGTGGCCGAGGCCTACATTGCCGGGCTGGAGGACCTGGCCCAGTCCGGTGGAGACCTGAGCCGGGTCGCCTCGGTGGCGTCCTTCTTCGTCAGCCGGGTGGACACCGCGGTCGACGGACAGTTGGAGGACGGCATCCGCGAGGGCCGGGAGGAGTTGAAGGGCCTGCTGGGAAAGGCGGCCATCGCCAACGCCAGGTTGGCTTACCGGGATTTCAAGGTGCTGTTCGGTGATGAGCGCTTCGCCGCGCTGCGAGGAAGAGGGGCCCGGGTGCAGCGTCCCCTATGGGCCAGCACCGGCACCAAGAGCCCGGCCTACAGCGACATCCTGTATGTGGAGTCACTGATCGGCCCCGACACCGTGAATACCGTACCGCCGGCGACCCTCAGCGCCTTCCTGGACCACGGCAGCTCCGCCGGCACGCTGGAGCAGGAGGTGGACGAGGCAGCGCGGCTGACCCAGAGCCTGGCCGCCGCCGGCATCGACATGGAGCGAGTCACGGCGAAGCTGCTGGCCGACGGCTTGGCGTCCTTTGCCGAGTCCTTCCGGACGCTGCTGGCGAACATTGAGGACAAGAAGACCCGGCTGCTGGCCCGGCCCCACGCTCACCCCGGCGTCAGCCTCGGGAGCTACTTGCCCGACGTGGAAGCGTCGTTGGCCGAATACCAGCGGCTCGATATAATGGGCCGCCTCTGGCGCGGGGACCATACAGTTTGGAAGCCGGACCCCACCGAGATCACCAACCGCCTCGGCTGGCTCACCGTCACCGACGCCATGGGCGAGCAGGCCTCCGCGCTGGACGCCTTCGCCCGCGAGGTGCGCGACGCCGGTTTCCGGCACGTGGTGCTGTTGGGCATGGGAGGCAGCAGCCTGGGTCCCGAAGTCCTGCGCCAGGCGTTCGGAGGCGCCCCGGGCTACCCTGAACTCATCGTCCTCGACTCCACCGTGCCGGGTTGGGTGCGGGACGTGACCGAGGCCATCGACCCGGCGCGCACCCTTTTCCTGGTCTCATCCAAGTCCGGCTCCACCACCGAGCCCAACACCTTTTACGCCCATTTCAGGGGCTTGGTGGAGAAGGCTTCCGGGCCGGAGCAGGCCGGGGGGAACTTCGTCGCCGTCACCGATCCTGGAACGCCGCTTGAGAAGCTGGCCCGGGAAAAGGGATTCCGGCGAGTCTTCCTGAACCCTCCGGACATCGGCGGCCGCTACTCGGTGCTGTCCTACTTTGGGCTGGTGCCCGCGGCCCTCTCCGGGATCGACATCGGGAAATTGCTCGACCGGGCAGAACGGATGCGTGAGGGCTGCGCCTCATGTGTTCCCGCCCACGATAACCCCGGCGCCTGGCTGGGGACGGCCATGGGCACGCTGGCCCGTCAGGGCCGCGACAAACTCACGCTGGTCACCTCTCCCGGCATCAGCGGCTTTGGGCTGTGGGTCGAGCAACTCATCGCCGAGAGCACCGGCAAGGAGGGCACGGGTATAGTCCCGATAGCGGGCGAACCCCTATCGGCCCCCGGCCACTACGGCAACGACCGCCTCTTCGTGTACCTCCGGCTGGAGGATGACGACAACTCCCCTACCGACGCCGCCATCGACGCAATCCAGGCCTCCGGGCAACCCGTGGTGCGCCTGACCCTCGCGGACCGGTACGACCTGGGCGCCGAGTTCTTCCGATGGGAGTTCGCCACCGTCGTGGCCGGCGCCGTTCTGGGCATCCACCCCTTCGACCAGCCCAACGTCCAGGCGGCCAAGGAGATGACCGAGAGCGTGCTGCAGCAATACCGGGCCTCCGGCAATCTCCCCCCCTCGGAGCCCCCGTCATCATTCAAGAGCCTGGTGGCCGGCGCCGGGCCGGGCCGCTACCTGGCCATCATGGCCTACATCCATCAGACACCGGAGGTGAATGCCGCCCTGGACTCCCTGCGCCTCAAGGTGATGGAACGGTACGGTGTCGCCACGACCTTTGGATACGGCCCCCGCTTTCTCCACTCCACGGGGCAACTGCACAAGGGAGGCCCCGGCTCTGGGATGTTCCTGCAGCTCACGGCGGACCACCAGGTGGATATCCCGATCCCCGGCGAGCCGTATACCTTCGGCGTTTTGGCCGACGCCCAGGCAGTGGGTGACCTGGAAGCATTGCAGGCGGCGGGACGGAGCGTCGCCCGGGTCCACCTGGGTTCCCGCGGCGAGGCGGGCATCCTCGGGCTGGCCGCCGAGTTGGATTAGTATCTCCCTTCGATAATCGGCGTTACCAGCACCGTTTCGATGATGGGCATTACCAACACCGTTTAGATGGTGGGCATTACCAACACCGTTTAGAATGTGGACGTTGCCAACACCGTAGAGATGATGGGCGTTACCAACACCGTTCGTGGTGAGATTGTCGAACCACCAGCCGCGGGCCTTTCGACAGGCTTCGGAAGAACGGATGATCGTTAACGGCTATTGCCGAAACCAGGAGACAGGCGTGTGAACAGCTTCGACATCATGGTAATCGGTTCGGGCTCAGGCCTGGAGATATCCGCGGAAGCCTCGGACCGGGGCCTCTCGGTGGCCGTGGTCGAAGAAGGACCCTTTGGCGGCACCTGTTTGAACCGCGGCTGCATCCCTTCCAAGATGTTGATCCACTGCGCCGATGTGATGGAG